>OZ255707.1:3566099-3890290 GCA_965277075.1 Candidatus Lustribacter sp. | reverse complement strand
CTTGTGCAGCGTCGCCACTATTTAATCGGAGTCACTGCCGAGCGTTGTGACCTCCGCGAGGTCGGCCCCGACGGCTACGGTCTCCAAAACGTTCCTTTAAGCGACATACCATTTCCGAGCAGCGCGATCGCCAACGAGGATGTTAGCCCAATTCCTCGTGCCGCACACTATCTGAAATTCGTCGCATTTCTTCAATGGTCCGTTTCGAGACCCGTATTTCCTCGACCGGAACAACTTGCTTCTTCACGATGACTTTCTCAGCGTAAAGAACAAGCCGTTCCTCAAACGGCTGCTCGCCGGACATGGCCGCTCCAGAACCTTGACGACGCTCAATAACGAGCTCTTCGTGTCGAACGTCGACTTCGATCTGTTCACGAACGGTAACGACGCGTTTACTGACGACAACGACAGAGTCTTCGACGCGGTATTCTTCAATATGCAAACGCTCCGCATGCAATTCAATGCGTCGGCCTGCAAGAAGGTCTGGAGACCCGAAGACCTCCTCATCATAAAGAGTGCCGGCAGAAGGCGAAGCCTCGTCCTCCACCACGTTATCCAGAATCCTTGCTCGACGGACGCCGGCGATATGCGCCTGCAGCCTGAAGCGATTGCCCCAGTTCCTTATCTCCGGCAAACGCCGAAAATAGCTTCTCGACGGCATGCTCGATAATGAAGCTGCGGCTAATGCTCTCCCGAAACGCGACGCGTGCTAGCCGCCGAACCAGCGGTAAGCTCAGCGTGTGCGTCACGGGCTTGTGCCTGGGAGAGGACATGAATTACAGCTCTTTCTACGTGTAGATCGTTACATCGTTGCGGCCAAAGAAGCCGCAACGATGTTCGATCGTAAGCCAGCTAGCGCTTCGGAATCATTCCCGGCTTGGCATCGCCGTCGACGAGCAGCTCCTCGTGGCGTACGGTTTCCGATACGTGTTCCGTGCCCGCGACGGCCCGCTTCCCAATCTCGATTTCTTCCGTGGCGAACGTCTGTTTGCTGACTTTGACCTCTTCGCGTGAGAGCGGAACGGTAATTGTTTCGTCGGTGCCGATCGCGCCACTCGGCGTCGCGCCCGAAACCGCATGACGCTCGATTACGAGCTCCTCATGCGTGACGGGCACGTCGACGTTCTGCTGTTCGGTCACGACGCGTTTTGTGATGCGAGCCGCACCGCTGGCAACCCGAACTTTGTCGATCGCCAGGCGCTCCGCTTTGAGCTGCATCGTCTTATCGCTGACGTCTGCTGAGGAGGTCGCCGTGGCCGCCGGCGTGCCGCCGTTACGCCCTTGCGATCCGAGGTCAGCACCGTTGCGTTGCAGGATCTGCGTGGCCTCAGACGCGCGCGTATCGCCTTTCACGGTTACGAGTGCCCCGCCGCGGGCGACGCCGTCTTCGAAGTATTTCGCGTCGGCGTCCGACATGCCAAGACCCGTCAGATTATCTTGAAACTCCGAACCCGTCGTCGTGTGATCTTTGAAAAAGTCCGTGATTGGGTTTCCGAGCTTTTTCGGGGGCGCCGCGTCATCGTCGCCTGCGATTTCACTGATTTGCGCACTCGTGAAACCGGCTTTTTTCAAATCTGCGAGCGCCGTTTCGCCGCGCATTGGGTCTTTGAAGAGCCCACCTATCGTTTGTGCCGCCATTGAGGTTCTCCATCGAGGTCTTTGAGGTGCTCGAAACGGCGAGCGAGCCGCTCAAACGATTTTCATCCGGAAGCTCGCGTGTTGCCCGGATCTGAAAGCCAATGAGTACGGCGAGTGTAGCACGCATCGATCTGCCCGTAGCGTGTAAATATGACATATGAAGATCGATCGCGCGTGCTATGGTGACGCCACAACGCTATTTTGGAGAACGCAGTGTTCAATCTGGCTCAGAACTTCGGGCCGAACGTACGCGCATTCGGACCAATAATCGCCCGGCTGCTCGCCGGCGCCATATTCATTGGAACCGCTTCGCTGCCGTTTGCAGCAACCGCAAAGACGCTTGCAGCCCCACCCATCACCGTCGATGGTTCGACCGTCGGTGTGGCTGCGCTCGAGCGCAATAATTCGGTTTTCGTTCCAGTCCGAGGAGTCTTCGAGAAATTGGGCGCCGACGTTACCTACACGGCGCCGGCGACGATCGTGGCCCGCAAGGACGGCCAGGATTTGGCGCGCATGACTGTGGGCAGTCGCGCAGCGACCGTTAACGGCGCCACACGGATGCTCGAGGTCGCCCCATTCGCAGCGCAAGGCCATATCATGGTGCCGCTGCGCCTCGTGAGCGAAGCTGCCGGTGCGACCGTCGCATACACGTCGAACCCAAGCGCCATACTCATCACACACCTGGCCGTCGTGGCGGCAGCGCCCGCTGTTGCCGCCGCGGCCCCCGTGGCCGAGCAGCAAGGCATTCCATGGTGGGTTTGGGCTTTGCTTGCCCTTATCGTCATCGGACTGATCCTATTTTTCGCCAGGCGTCGGCGCAAAGAGCCGACGATTCGCACGAGTAGCGTTGTTCGAGCTGACCCAAAGATCGAGACGCGCCGATAATGCGCGCTCCGCTTTCTCTCACGATGGGACGTAAACCATGACGACTGTAACGGACTGGAGTGCCGGCTTCATCACCGGCCTCACGGCGGGAATGGCGCGCTTCTTTGGCGCTATTCCAAATATTCTCGGCGCCCTCATTCTGCTCGTCATCGGCTGGATCGTTGCCGGAATCGTTGGCAGCCTCGTTTCAAAACTTTGCGAAGCTGTCCATGTGAATACGGTCGCGGACCGGGTCGGCGTCAACGGCTTTCTTCAGCAGAGCGGCACGAAGATGCGAGCGAGCAACATCGTCGGCGAGATCATCAAATGGGTGATCCGCTTGGTGTTCATCGAGATGGCAGCCGAACAGCTCGGTATGCCGCAGATTTCATTGATCATCAATCAGATCCTCGGCTTCATTCCCAACATCATCGTCGCCATGGTGATTCTCGGCGTCGGCGCCTTCCTCGGGCAACTGTTGGGCGGTATCGTGCGGGGCGGCGCGAGCGAAGCGAAGATCGGCAACCCGGAGCTGCTTTCAAAGCTGACGTCGGGTGCCGTGCTGGCCTTTGCGATCATCGCAGCCCTCAACGAGCTCAACGTGGCTCCCGTGGTCGTCAACACCCTGTATATCGGCCTGGTCGCCGCGATCGCGCTGGCTCTTGGGCTCGCGTTCGGTCTTGGCGGACGCGACACGGCCGCACGGCTCACCGAACAGTGGACCGGTCAGCTCGAGGCCACGGCAAAGAAGGCTCAAGCCGCTTCCCCGGGGCCGGTAAGCCCGGCGCAGACGGCAATGCCGCAAAAGCCGCTTGCCGGGACGATTCGTACCTCCGGCCCCAATTCACACTAGCACGAGCGAAGGACCATCATGGGTCTCAAAGATGAATTCAACAAAGTGGTCGACGATGTCAAGGACGCGGCGAGCGAGGCCGGCCACAAGTCCACAGCAGACGGCGAACAGGCCAAACGCGATGTCGCGGGCGACGCGATGAGTCCCGGCGAGAAAGCCGGTTCGATGTTCAATCAGGCAAAGAACAGCGTGCAGGGCGACGTCGACGCGACCCAGCGCGACGTTCGCAACAGTTAGGAGACATATCTATGGCAACATCAAAAGCCGCCGAACATCATGCGAAAGCCGGCGAGCACCACGAGATGGCAGCGGAGCACCACCATACCGCTGCAAAGCATCATGAATCCGGAGATAGCGAAGAAGCCGGGCATCACGCCCAAATTGCTCGGGGCCATGAAATCCAAGCCGAGGAGCATGCCAAAGAAGCGAGCAAACTGCACGCCTCTGACTCGAAATCGACGCGAAAGGCCGCGTCAAAGAACTGACCGGTTCGATATGCATGGGTGGCCATTGCGGATTTGCCTTCGACATCTTGAAGCAGCTGATCGCGCGCAGCCAATGAGCCTTGGGGCGTCAAACAAATGCTTCGCGGTCGGGTCGCATCGTTCGGCATGATTCTCGTCGTGGGATTTCTCTTGTTGGTAACATTCGTTTTAAACGCCGGCATCGCGTTCGTTGGGCGCACTTCCTTACGGCGTTCCGTTGATCGGAACCCGGTTACGCTGACGATCGCGGATAAGATTGTTACCGTGCTGGACGCGCCGAGACGATGGCGCCAAGCGCGTCCAGCGTGACAAAATAACCTTTCTGCAGTACCGCTTCGACCTCGGGGCCCTCAGGCCAGCTAGGATTGCATTTTCACGCAAATCCGTCGCTGTCAGTTTCCTACGCCGGCCAGCATCCGGTTTCTGTCGCTTTGTTGCCGCTGGGCGTCCCTCGCGCTCGTAAGGAATACTTCGAGCGGCAAATAGCCCTCGCCTAATCGGCGGTCCTGGTGATTCCGAAACGGACCCATTTTGGGATGATTTCCCGACCAACCGCCTAGCAAGTTTACATGCCCCGAAAGTCCGTCCCAAAACGTAAGGCTGAACACCGGTCGACGAGATGCCGGTGGAAGTTTTGGCAGATTAATGGCGGCGAGTTGTGCGGCGTACGTTGCTTCAAGATCGTGCCTACCTTCCGCGGCGGGAAGATGGGCGGACGCCGGAGCAAACGTCGTTCATGCTCGAAGCAACCGTCTCAACCGCGAACGACTACGGCGATGCGATCGCCCGTGCGGTGCGCATCTGCTACGCCACCGACGTGATGGACATGAACGGCCATGTGAGCGTGCGCGACGCGAGCGATCCCAATATCATGTGGATCAACTCGCGCAAAGCGAGTCGCTCGACGCTCACGGCGAGCGACGTCGTTCCCTTCGATATCGCGGCCGGGCGTCGCGTCGGAGAAGGCGATGAAGCGCCGAGCGAGTGGTATATCCACACCGAAATCTACAAGCGCCGCGCCGATGTCGGTTCGATCGTGCACTCACATCCCGAGCACATTCTCGCGCTTTCGATCGCCGGCGTTCCGCTGCGACACGTAACGAACATCAATCCGTTTCTGCCGGAGGCCGGCGCGCCGTTGTTCGATTCATCGGTGCTCATCAACACGCAGACGCGTGGCGCTGCGCTCGCAGAACAGCTCGGAGGTGCGGGGGCGATCGTCTTGCGCCAGCACGGCACGGTCGCCGTCGGCGCGACGATCGAAGCAGCCGTCGTCCGCATGATCACCGCTGAAGCGAACGCTGCGCTTCAAATGAAAGTCCTCCAAATGGGAACCCCTCCGCGCTATCTTGAAGGCGAAGAGCTGCGCGTGCTGGTCGAAGAAAATGCGCGTCCCATCATTATCCGCAAGTTCTGGCACTTCTTCGAAGAGACCGCGCGCACGAAAGGCGCGCTCGACGGGTTGGCCTAGGCAACGTCTCCGACGAGATCGTCGAAATCGGCGACGATCGCTGCACGCCGCTCGTCCTCCGGACGATGCGCGAGGCGCCAAAGTTGAGGCGGCACGCCGTGATAGCGCCGAAATGCGCGCGAGAAATACGCAGCATCACCGTAGCCGATCGCGGTCCCGACGAGCGCGATCGGCAGGTCGCTCGCGCTGAGCGCATCGCGAGCGCGCTCCATGCGCTTGCCGGTCAGCCACGCCCCGAGCGACGACCCCGTCAGATCGTGCATCAGGTCACTCAAATGATTGCGCGTGTAGCCCAGGTCGGAAGCCAGATCGTCGAGGTTGGTAATGCGCTCCAACTGCCGCTCCATGGTACCGAATGCTGCGAGAACGATATGCCGGCCCGCCGGGCGGCCCGAAAGCCAGAACGATCTCAACAGCGACGACTTTAGCGCGCGCACGTCATTATCGCCGAACGCTCCGGCCGCAATTTTGCGCTCGGCAATCGACAGCCGTTCGGCCCATTCGGTCACGTCCGTGGATTGCAGTTGCCGCACCAGCGGCACGGAGAACGCCCGCCACATCTCGTCCCGTGCCGCGGCACGCTCCTCGAGCGAGATAACGAGCACCTCGGCGTCGCGGCTAAGGTCGATATGAACGCGCCCGGGCGGCGAGCAAATCAACGTGCCGGGCACGATCGTATATGAGCGCCCGGCATGCTCGATCGTGCCATGGCCATTTGTGATCAGTGCGACCGCCCAGTGCGCGAATGTGTAAACGATGTCGCTCAGCTGCGGCTCGTTTGCCGTGCAAGAAAACTTCGCCGTTGCGGAAGCCGGGGGTAAAATGATGCGCAGGTGTTCCACTGTGCCGTCTTCGACGTTTGTCGCCTCAGGCTTGGTGGCGCCCGAGCCGGGTTTCCGTGAATCGTCCAAGCGAGAACCGTGCAAACTGCTACTATCGCAACTGCTGCTTCTGTTAGGCTTAGTGCCGTGACTTCGACTCAAGCCGCGCCGGAGGCGGTACCCGAACGCGCGGACGTCGTCGAGTACGGTGCTCGCCGTGCGCTGATCATTCTCGGGGTGCTGTTGGCCCCGTTGTTGGAAACGATCGACTCATCGATCGTAAACGTCGCGCTGCCGACGGTTCAGGGGAATCTCGGTGCGACGATCGACCAAGGCGCATGGGTCGTTACCGCCTACATCATCGCCAACGTGATCGTCATCCCGCTGACCCCGTGGATGCAAACGCGCTTCGGACGCCGGCAGTATTTCACGGCGTCGATCATCGGCTTCACGATCGCATCGGTCCTGTGCGGTTTTGCGAGCTCCATCGAAGTGCTGATCGCACTGCGTGTCGTGCAGGGGCTTTTCGGCGGCGGATTGATCGCGACCGCGCAGGCGACGTTGCGGGACACCTTTCCCCCGTCGCTCATCGGCGCGAGCCAGGGACTCTTCGCGGTCGTCATCCTCATCGGCCCGATCGTTGCGCCGATGCTCGGCGGCTACATCGTCGACACGCTTTCGTGGGAGTGGATTTTCTACATCAACGTGGTGCCCGGTATCATTGCCGCAGCGATCGTCGGAACGTCACTGCGCAATCCCACCGAACCGCGCGCGCAGCCGGTCGATGTCGCCGGCATCATGTTTTTGGCGATCGGCCTCGGTTCGGTCCAGTTCGTCCTCGATGAAGGCGAACGGCGCGATTGGTACAGTAGTGCGGCGATCGTGACGACGACGATCACCGCGATTGCCGGTTTGCTTGCGTTCGCGTACTGGGAGTTATTCCGGACGAAGCGCCCGATCGTCGATCTTCGCGTGCTGCGCTATCGCGCGGTCTGGGCCGGGACGTTCGTCGCCATCGGCACCGCTGCGACGATTTTCGGCGCGACGTTGGTGATTCCGCAATTCACCCAAGGTATTCTGAATTTCACCGCCTTCGATTCCGGTCTGCTGCTGCTCTATCGTGCGCTTCCCATCCTGTTGCTGACGCCGTTCGTCGCCGGGTTCGTCGGCAGCGGGAAGCTGGACGCACGGCCGGTGATGGCGACCGGCTTTTTGCTCGCCGGTATCGGTTCGTTGATGCAGGTCGGGCAGACGACCCCCGACGCCGGGTTTTGGAATCTCGTCTTTCCGCTGTTCATCGCCGGGCTGGGCGGCTCGATGCTTTTCATTCCGCTGCTGATTACCGTGCAAAGCGCAACATCGGCGAACGATGCCCCGCAGGCAAGTGCATTCATCACGCTCGCGTTTCAACTCGGCGGCTCGATCGCCGGTGCGCTGGCCGTCTTCATCGTGGACCGGCGGGCCAGCCACCATCTCGAAAGCCTCGCGGCAACCGCCGACCGCTCGCGCTTCGCGGTCCAGCTCTTCCTCGCGCATCACACGCCGTCGCAGCTCGCTTCGATGGTGGCGGAGCAGGCACAAACGCTGGCGTTCGCCGATGAAGCGTGGGTTCTCGGCGTCGTCGCGCTGTGCTTGATTCCGTTTGCGATCGTGATGCCGCGTCAGCCGCACGACATTAGCGGCAACGTCGAGCTCGGCTAGTGTCGTGAACCGGAAGTTCCGTGCAAAAGATCACGAAGGATTTTTGTACGAATCGAGGAGTGATGAGGAAGCAACGCCGCCGCATTGTGACCGAAGAACAACGACGAGTCGTGCAAAAAGACGAGTGAGATTTTGTGCGCGGACTTTCGGTTCACGACACTAGCGGCACCGCGGCTTCCCTTGGCTACTTGACGTTGGCCTCACGGAACGTATTCGGGACGACGTGGAAGGCCGCAACCGTGCCCGATGCGTCGAGGCGCATCTGGACAAGCATCGAGCCTTCGTCGAATTGCGCTTCGAAATCGTACCGGCGACCGGCCATCGTCGAGACGTTCACCACCGACTGATAGCCGCCGAGTTTCCGCATGCGCTCCGTCAGTTCGTGCATCGACGCCGGAGTGATCGCCGGTCGGATACCGGGATCGAACGCCGTCCGCGTCGCGGTGACGTCACCGGCGTAGATCGAGCGAATGACGGCATCCGCCGTCTCGGTGGGCGTCGCTGCGTGCCCGCATGCCGAGACGAGCAGCAAACCCAACGCGACCGACGTCCGCAAGAGCGGCAGCAAGATCACAACTTGCCCCAGCCGTACCAGCGCGGAGTCGGCCGGCGCAGCGCGACGTCTTGCGCGCGCGGCACGGCGCGTGGAACGATCGGCGATGCCGGCCGAACCGGCACTGCCTTCAGCTGCGCCACAATCTTCGGCTTCGTTTCCACCACAACATTCGGCGGGGAGGGCGCAACGGCTGTGAATTCTGGACGACGCGGAGGATGGACGACTGTTGCCACGTGCGTGACGCGGTGCCCGTACAACCGCTCGAGTTTCGCGCTCAGCCGCGCCGCCGCTGCGCGAGCAGAAATGAAGAGCGCGTTGCGATATTGCCGCTGGCGTTGTTCTTGAATCTGCGTCGCGTGTTGCTCTTCGAGCTTTTCGCTAAGCGCGACCGACGCGTTCGCAGCTGCCAGCGATTGTCGGCGCTTGTACGCGTCGAGCTCGGTTTGATAGATTGCGAGACGGCTTCGATATTTTGCCGCTGCGTCGTCGGCTCGCGCGTCGGCAACAGTCCCGATCGCAAACAGGAGAAAGAGAACCGCGGCGACGCGGCGACCATTCCCCTCACGCGTAGAAACCATAAGCGTCCTTTTCCCATATTCGGACAGCTGGCAAGCGCGCTCGGCGCTTTGACCGTTGATCCCTGCTTGAGCGCCGGGGAAAGGCGTTCCTATCACTCGGGCGCAGGGGACGCACCGGTCCGAGCATATTAGGTGCCGGATGATCGTCGAAGAACGCGTATACACGGTGCAGCCCGGCAAGACCAAAGTCTGGTTGGACTTCTACGAAAAAGTCGGCTGGCCGGTTCAGCAGCGGCATCTCGGCCGATGCATCGGCTTCTTCGTGACCGAAATCGGGCCGCTTAATCAGATCGTGCACTGGTGGGCGTACGACGATCTTGCACACCGCGAACGTGCGCGCGCCGCGATGGCGCTCGATCCGGAATGGGCGACGTTCGTGAGCGGTACACCCTCCGTGATCGTGGCGCAAGAGGCGCGCGTTCTCAAGCCGGTCGCGTTTTCGCCGCTGCAATAACGGCGCCCGAAGGGCTTCCCCCGGCCGCGGAAAATCCGATCACCACAAGCGTGACTCTGCGAAACGAATTCCCAGCAGGCGTCCTTTCCGCAAAGCCGGTCGCGCTTTCGCTCGACCGCGTCGCGAAGCGTTTCGGCGACGGCCCCGGAGCGGTGACGGCCCTCGATCCGGTTTCGTTCGATATCCGGCGCGGTGAATTCGTTTCGGTGATCGGCCCGAGCGGCTGCGGCAAGTCGACGCTGTTCAACATCATCGGCGGCCTGATCGAGACCTATCAAGGTGACGTGCTGCTCGAGGGCAAGCGGGTCGCCGGCCCCGATCCGCAGATCGCGATGGTCTTCCAGGAAGAATCGACGTTTCCGTGGCGCACGACGCTCGAAAACGTCGCTTTCGGCCTCGAAGTTCGCGGCGTCGAGCGGCGCGAACGGGAACGACGGGCGAACGACGCCATCGACCTCGTCGGGCTGAGTGGATTCGCGCGCCGCTTTCCAGCCGAACTCTCGGGCGGCATGCGGCAACGGACGGCGCTCGCGCGCGCACTTTGCGCCGAGCCGGCGATCCTGTTGATGGACGAGCCGTTCGCCGCGCTCGACGAGCAAACTCGGTTGCTCCTCGGTGAAAAGTTGCTCGATATCTGGCAGCGGCTCCATCAAACGACGTTGCTGATCACGCACAGCATCGCGGAAGCCGTGCAGCTGAGCGACCGCGTCATCGTCTTGAGCTATCGTCCGGGACGCATCAAGCAGATCGTGGAGATCGATCTCCCGCGTCCGCGCACAACCGGCATTCTCGCGGGCGAGCGATTCGCACATCTCGTCGCACTGATCTGGAACGACTTGCGCGCCGAAGCGGCGCGCGGCATGGCAGAGGAGGCCCGCCTATGATTCGCCGCACGTTACTCACGCTCACCGGTGCAGCACTGTTCGTGACCCTTACGACGGCCGGCGCTCGCGCTGACGACACCGTGAACGCATCCGCCGGGCAAAAAGGCGCCTGGGATGAGATGGTTATGCAGCAAGGCATCGACGCGGGCTTCTTCAAGAAAGAACGCATCGCGCTCAACATTTCGTACACCGCCGGCGGCCCCGATACGATTTCGGCGGTCGCGACCGGAAGTGCCGACCTGGGCTTCGGGATCGGAACGACCGCCGTTATCGCCGCGTTCGCCAAAGGCGCGCCGATCAAAATCGCCTCGGCTGCGTTCACCGGTGCGAACGATCTGTATTTCTACGTAAAACCGGACAGTCCGATTTCTTCGTATCGGGACATGAACGGCAAAAGTATCGGCTTCACGCGCCCCGGCTCGTCGTCGTTCGTCGCCGAGCACGTCTTGGCCGACCAAGTCAACGTCAAACCGACGTACGTATCGACCGGCGAGATGGCGGCGACGCTCACGCAGGTGATGTCGGGCCAGGTCGACGTCGGGTGGGCCGTCGTTCCGATCAACCTCGATCTCGTCGCAAAGAAACAGATCAAGATCATCGCACGCGGCTCCGAGGCGAAAGCGCTCGCGAACCAAACGGTTCGTGTCAACATCGTGAATACGAACTGGCTCGCCGCGCATCGCGACGTCGCGGTCCGCTTTTGGCGCGCGTACGCCGCGACGATCGACTGGATGTACAAAAATCAGACGCAATCGATCGCAAATTTCGCACGGTACAATAACATGACGCCGGACGATGCCAAAGTGATCCTGCCCTACTATCCGAAGTCTGCGCTGAGCCTTACGCCGGTGAACGGGTTCGACAAGAGCGTCAACGACGCCGTCGAGTTTAAGTTCATACCGAAGCCGCTCGAGAGCGATCAACAAAAAGCAATCTTCGACATCGTTTTCGAAACAAAATGAAACCGCGCGTTGCGCCGGCGGCGATCCTCTTCGTCGTCGGCGTCGCCGTGCTCGAACTGCTTTCGCGTACGCATATGATTCCGGCAACCGTGTTGCCCGCGCCCAGTGCGATTGCAGCCGGCATGGTCGACATCGCGACCAACAACGAGCTCGTCGTGCCGGCGCTGATCACCTTCGGCGAAGCGCTGGCGGAAACGGCGATCGGCGCGCTGATCGGCATTCCGGCGGGCATCGCGTTGGCGCGTTCGGCGCTCTTCGGACGCGCCTACCAAAGTTGGCTCGGCGGCCTCTTCGCCGCGCCGGTCGTGCTGCTCTATCCCCTCTTTCTCGTCGTCTTCCACCGCACCAGCGCGACGATCATCATCATGGGTGCAATCACGGCCACGTTGCCGATCGTCATTCAGACACGGACGGGAATGCTGCACGTTCCGGCTGTTTTGAAAGCGGTCGGACGCAGCTTCAGCATCGCTCCGCGCGCGGCATTTCGTTTGATCGAGTGGCCGGCGGCCGTACCGTCGATCGCCGTCGGACTGCGTCTCGCGCTGATCTACTCGCTGGTGAACACGATCGGTCTCGAGTTTCTGATTGACTTCGGCGGCCTCGGACGCGTGATCTCCGACCTCTACGCGCAGTACGACATTCCACAGATGTACGCCGGCATCGTGGCCGTCGTACTACTTTCACTCGGACTTCTGTGGTTGCTCGATCGCGCCGAACGGCGTTTGCATCCGGTATGATTCGCGCACGCGTCTTCGCGATTCAAGCGGCGACGATTCTCGCGGTGCTCGGTCTCTACGAACTGCTCGCGCGTTCGAATCTGCTCTATGCCGGCGTCGTTCCGCCGCTCGGTGCGATTGCCGCCGAACTCGGTGCGCAACTCGCGAGTCCCGAGCTGTACGCCGATCTCGGCGTGAGTGCGGCGGAAGTGCTGATCGGCTTCGTGATCGCCACGGTTTTGGCGATCGGCGTCGGCATCGCGGCGGGGAGCCGGCCGTGGCTGCGCGAGGCGATCGGTCCGTATCTCGACGGTATCGCGACCGCGCCGAAGATCGTCTTCTTTCCGATCGCCATTCTGCTCTTCGGCGTCGGACCGGCATCAAAGGCGGCGCTCGGCGGCCTCTCCGCGTTCTTTCCGGTTGCGTTGACGGTCGCGGCGGCAGTGCGTCGCATCAAACCCGTCTACGTGCACGTCGGTCGCAGCTTCAACGCATCGCCTTGGCAAATGGCGACGAAAATCTATGTACCGGCGCTCCTTCCCGCAATCGTCAACGGCATGCGCTTGGGCCTCGGCATCGCGATCATCGGTGTCTTGCTCGCAGAGATCAAACTCTCGGATCGCGGCATCGGGTTTCTCGCGATCGACGAGTACAACCACTTCCGCATTCCCGCGATGTATGCAACGCTGATCGTCGTCTTCGCGCTGGCCGTCCTCGCGAACGCACTGATCGGCCGCTTCGAGCGGAACGCCACAAAATCTCTACCATGACACTGCTCTCATGACACTGCTGGAGAAAGCACCCGTATGACCATCACCGCCGAACCTCGCCTCGATCATCTCCGCGTCGACATCGTCGGCAGTTTTTTGCGGCCGCCCGCACTCAAAGAGCTGGAAACGGCGTTTGCGAACGGCGACGGCGATGCCGCGGACCTGCGCCTCGCGGAGGATGCCGCGATCGCGGAACTGATCCGCAACGAAGAACGGCACGGACTTCCCATCGTCTCAGACGGCGAGTTCCGGCGCCGGCATTTTATGGAGAGCTTCGCCGACGTCGCGGGCACCGAACCATGGCGTGCCGTGCTCAAGCGCTCCGTCGCGACGAAGATGCCGACGGACGGCCACACGCCGGTGATCCTCGAACAGGAACACGGCAACGAAATCCGTTGCCCGGTAACCGAGCGTCTCGCGTTGGTTCGAAACGTGCCGCTCGCCGAGTACACGTATGCGGCCGGCGTCGCGACGCGGCCGGCGACCGTGACGTTGATCGGTCCCGACCGCATCGCACAACGGTACGCCTACGAAGAGTCGCTGGCAATCTACCCCGGCGGCACGGACGAATTTCTCGACGACGTGGTACGAATCGAGCGCGAGATCGTGGACGGACTCGTCGCGGCGGGCTGCCGGTACGTTCACATCGACGGACCCGGCTATACTGCGTATGTCGACGACAGCACCCTTACCGCGATGCGGCGCCGCGGCGAAGACCCGGCCGCGAATCTCGAGCGCTCGATTCGTGCGGATAACGCGGTCGTACGCAACTACCCCGGCACGACGTTCGGCATCCACCTCTGCCGCGGCAACAGCCGCAGCCAGTGGCATCGCACGGGCAGCTACGAAGCGATCGCGGAGAAATTGTTCAACACGCTCGAGCACCAGCGGCTGCTCCTCGAGTACGACGATGAACGCTCCGGCGGCTTCGAACCACTGCGATTCGTGCCGAAGGGCAAGGTCGTCGTGCTCGGCTTGATCACGACGAAGCGCGGCCAGCTCGAGTCACGCGACGCACTCATTCGGCGCATCGATGAAGCGAGCAAGTTTCTACCGCTCGACCAGCTCGCGCTGAGCCCGCAGTGCGGATTCGCTTCGGGACTCGCCGGCAATCAACTAACGGAAGACGAGCAGTGGCGTAAGGTCGACCTTCTCGTTGAAACGGCTCGTCGCGTTTGGGGAGCATAGCGTGCTCCGCCGTGTGATGCCGTTCGTCGTCGCAATGATGCTGGTCGCGGTTTCGGCAGCATCCGCGCAAACGCTGACGACGATCCGCGTCGTAGGTCCGCCGAACGACGGATTCAAAGCGGTATTTTACGGCGTCAAGGCCGGCATTTTCAAAAAGTACGGGCTCGACGTTCAGACATCGATGGTTTCCAACGGCGCCGCTGCCGCGGCTGCAATAAGCGGCGGCGCCGCCGACGTCGCGTACACGAATATCCTGACGCTCGTGCAAGCCCACACGCACAACGTGCCGATGGTCTTCGTGGCCGGCGGCAACGTCGTCTCGCCGGGACACGTGCAGACGCAGACACTCGTGCTCGCTGACGCCCCGATTCGTTCCGGGAGAGACATGAACGGCAAAGTCCTGGCGACTTCGGCACTGCGCGATATCAACGCGGCCGCGACGCTGTACTGGATCGATAAGAACGGCGGGGACTCGAAAAGCGTTCGTCTCGTCGAAGTGCCGGCATCCGCCGGTGCAGCTTTTTTGCAGGAGCACCGTGCCGATGCGGTGACGCTCAATGAGCCCGCCGTGAGTCAAGCACTCGCGGAGAAAAATATTCGCGTCCTGGCGCCCCCGTACGATGCCGTCGGAACGGGAATGACGGCCGGGTTCGCCGCCATGGGCCCGTACATCGAACAGAATCGCGACGTCATGATCCGCTTTTCAAAAGCGATGCATGAAGCGTCGGCTTACACGAACGCGCATCTGCCGGAAACCGTCGCGCTCGTGGCCGCGTACAGCGGCGTATCGGCCGATATCGTCGCCAAAAGCGCCCGCTTCGTCGACGCGGAATATCTCGAGCCGAAGTCCCTACAACCGCTGATCGACCTCTGCGCCAAATACGACCTGATCGACAAGGACTTCCCCGCCGGCGACGTGATCAGCAGCGTCGCCGCGAAGCCGCCGAGCCGCTAGCGGCGCCGCATCAAACGGCCGCCGCCAGAGGCGCGCGTTCGCGCAGATACGGAATGACGTCCCGAGCAAATCGTTCGATGTTCCCCATCGTCGCAGTGTGCGATAACGTTCCGAACTGGACGAGCGCCAGGAAATTTCCCATGCCCAACTCGCGCTCGTAGGCCGCGAGCCGGTCGCGCACCGTCGCCGCGGAGCCGCAAATGAATTGCCCGCTTTCGATCAGCGAGTCGATCGTGTGCTGTGCGCTGCGGCCGCCCTTTGCTTCTCGGATTGCCTGCGCGGATGCGAGACTCACGTACCCGGGCGGGCGCACCATCTCGGTCTTCATGCGTAAGAACTTATTCGCGAACGCTTCGATGTGCGGCCGGGCTTCTTCGCGAGCCGACGCGTCCGTCTCGCCGATGAAGACCGGCGCCATCCATCCGAGTTGCTCCGGGGCAGCGGTGTACCCCGCGTTTTCCGCCTCTTGCCGGTACATATCGAGAAACTTCTTGACCGCCGCAACCGGACTGTAGGTTTGCAGATACGTGTATTTCCGTTCGGCCGCGGCCGCCCAGACGATCGTCTCGCGACTCCCCTGCGACGGAATCCAGATCGGCGGATGCGGCTGTTGGTACGGCCGCGGCCACGTGTTGACGTACGGAAAATCGTAGTGTTTGCCGCGCCAATGAAACGGACCGGTTTCCGTCCAGGCGCGCACGATCAAATCGTGCGCTTCGCCGAACCGCTCGTGCGAAAACGCCGGATTCATGTTCCATGAATGATATTCTGCACCGATACCGCGTACGAATCCGGCGATCAGCCGGCCGCCCGTGATGTTGTCGATCATCGAGAACTCCTCGGCGATCACGAGCGGGTTGTTCACCAACGGAAGCGCACGCCCGAGGACGGCCAGCGTTCCTCGCGTGCGGCGCGCGAGCGCGCCGGCGATCACCCCGGGCGTCGGCATGATCCCGTACGCGTTTTGATGATGCTCGTTGACGCCGATGCCGTCGAAACCAACCTGGTCGGCGAATTCGAGCTCGTCGAGATAACGGTTGTAGAGTGCGTGACCGCGCACCGGATCGTAGTATGAATTCGGCAACGTGACCCACGCGGAATCGTACGTCTCGCTGTACGAGAGGTCGAGATCGGCATACGGCATCAGATGGAACGCGATGAATTTCACGACTGATCTCCATTGGCGAATCGGTTGACGGCTTGCGTGAAAACCTGCGGCGCTTCGACGTGGGGCAGGTGGCCCGCGTCGGGAATGACGAGGGTTCGCGCGTTTGGAATTGCGGCGGCAAACGTCTCGGCTTGCCGCGCGGGAAAAATCGCGTCGCCGGCCCCCCACACGACCAGCGTGGGGAGTCGCAACCGGTGCAGCCACTTCGCGAGCTGCGGATCGTAGAAGCGCGGCTGCCAAGCGAGACGCGCCGTCATCAGGTTGTTCTTCGGCTGCTGTGCGACGAGTTCGTCGGTCAGCTGCGGTGCGCGCCGCTCGTCGACGTACGACGCCTGTCGAAGTTCGGCCGGCGAGCACATGAACGGGTCGACCCCGTCAACAACGAGCGGCAATCCGGCCGGAGCGACCAGCACGAGCGATCGCAGATTTCGTCTGTCGCGCAGCGCCAGTTCGGTCGCAATCCAGCCGCCGAGATCGTGACCGGTCAACACGACGTCGCGCAGTTCGAGTGAATCGATAAACGCGCGATAGAAGTGGGCGAGATCGCCGATCGTATCGAGCCACGGCGGCGTATCAGAGCGCCCGAAGCCCGGATGATCCGGAACGATCACCTCGAAACGGGTCGCCAACTCGTCCATGAACGGCAGCCACGTTTCAAACGCCTCGCTGCCGTGAAGCACGAGCAGCGGCGAGCCCGTTCCGCCACGCATGACGCTGATCTGCGTCCCCTCGACCGTTTGCATCGAACGTGACCACATGGCCGGTGTTGCGATCACGACGCCGCCTCTTCCCGATGCTCGACCGCCGTAGCGGCATGATCGTCGACGAGCGCCTTGAGCATGCGCGTGAACGCGATCCGATCTGCAGACGAAAGCGGCTCGAGGATGCGGGCTTGAACGTGCTCGACCGCCGGGGCCATCGAATCGAGCAGACGGCGCCCGCGCGGTGTGAGCATCACGTATTTGCGACGCTTGTCGTGCGTCGCCGGCGCACGGCGAATGAGCTCCTTCTCCTCGAGCCGGACCAACAGCGTCGCGACCGTCGAACGGTCGAGACTGAGCGCCTCGCACAGCTCGAATTGCTCGAGCCGGTCGAATTCGCTAAGCGCCTGGAGCGTCGTATACTGCTGCGACGTGACGCCGAACGGAGCGGCGGCGTCGGCAAAGATCGCGGCCGCGATTTGACGCAGCCGCCGTATCTGATAGCCGGGCTTCGCGTAGAGATTGTCGAGCGCCACACGTCCCTCATCATTGGTGTACAAACGTTTATCGTTTGTACACCAATGATGGCTTTTCGTCAATGGTAGGTTTTCGTCGAGAAGCGCGCAAGACGGTGCTATACTGCACGTACGCAGCGCGCGCTGCGCACGTTACCGGCGCGCCGGTGCTCTCATCAGGCGAAACCACATGGCGATCTCTGCTCCCGCTGAATTGTCTAAGACGGGCAATGCATTTCTCGATTCACTTCCGCCGCAGTCGCTCGCAGCGCTGCAGCCGCACACCCGGCGCGCAACGTTGTCGAATCGATTTACATGTTTGTCGGCCGGGGTCGCGATCGCAATGGTCCGCTTTCCGACGGGAGCCGTCGTTTCGGCCGTTGCGCGCCTCCGCGAGGGCGGCGTCCATGAAGTCGGCTTGGTCGGTCGTGACGGCGCGGTCGGCGCGATCAACGTGCTCTTCAACGGACCGGTTTTCTACGAGTCGTTCGTGCAGATTCCCGGCGAGTGCGTCGAGATCGATGCCGTCGCGTTCGCGACCCAGTTGCGGCTGGACGGCGCCCTGCAAGATGCGTTGCTCCGTCTCGCGCACGCCTCGTCGCTCACGATGGCCCAGTCAGCGGTGTGCAACGGCACGCACTCGATCGTGGAACGCAGCGCGAAGTGGCTGCTGCTCGCCCACGATCGTGTCGCCGGCGATGTGATCCGGCTGACCCACGAATTCCTCGGCGACATGCTGAACGTTCGCCGAGCGGGCGTCACGGAGGCCGCGATCCACTTGCGCGATCACGGTGCAATCGCGTATACGCGCGGAACGATTCATATCGAGAATCGCGCCAAGCTCGAAGAACTCAGTTGCGAATGCTACACGTCGATCAACGATCACGCGGCAGCGGTGTTGGGATACGATGTCCGGAAATTCGGCGCTTCGGCGAACACGCACGAGCCGTGGGCGCCTTCGTCGTTGAGGCCCGTCGCGACGTAGCGATCGCACGCGGTGGTTCCGCGTGCGATCGCCGTCGGCGATGCGTTCGTCGCTCGAGATTACTAGTGGAAGTAGGTCGTCACTCCGGTCGCGCGCTGCGGTACGTAGGCACGGCCGGTCGCATCGGCCGCGACACTATGCGCGCCCGCCGAGGTCGGAATACTCTGGATGAGATTACCCGAACCGTCCACGATGACGAGAAGCGGACCACCCGCATTGTTTGACGACCCCGAATAGAAACGGTTGGCACCGGGGCTGTAGAAGACTTCGTCCGCGCCACCCATATTCGGAATCGAATTGAGTATCGCGCCGTTCGTCGCGTTGACGGTCAGCAACGGTCCCGTCACCGCGCTGCAGCCGAGGAACAGCGTCTCGTTCTGTCCGAGCGCCGTGCCGTTGGCATTGCAGTTCGTTTCGCCGTACACGCTACTGATCGCAAACGTTTTCGGGTCGAGCAGATCGACCTCGCCGCCCGGATTGGCAATGGTCGCCGGGAGCGCCACGATGAATTTCTTTTGCCCGGGATCCCACGTCGGTTGCTCCGCGCCGGCGTTGGCGGTGGTGAACGCGACCGACCCGAGGATGTTGTAGGGCGGCAGCGCGTTGAAGAACGTTCCGAACGGCGGGCACGACGCATCGTTGATCGTCAAGACGACTTGGTCCGTCGGATCGTAGGCCATCTCGTCGACCCGAAGGTTCGCCGCTCCGGTCGTCGGTTTGCCGGTGCCGCCGCAGGTCGCCGGCAACGGCGGCCCGGTGTACGGGTTGACGGCCGGCACCGTTGCCACGAGCGCGCCGGTCGCGACGTTCACGACTTTGAGCGTGTTGTTGCCGTCGCCGGCCATCACGAGACTGTTCCCGATCGGCACGATGCCGTTCGGGCCGCCGGTGTTGGCGGCAGGCGGATTGCCGATGCCGAGGCCCGTGAACGACTTCGCGCCGGCCGTCAACACGTACTGAAAGTTCGAGGTGTTGACGACGTCGACGCCGTCGGTCGTCCGGTCGGCTAGATAGTACTGGTTCGCCACCGGGTCGACATAGCTGATGTCGAAGGAAAACGTGCCGGTTGCCGGAGGCACGCCCGGAATGGCAATGGCGCCGTTTTGAACGACTTGGGTGCTGACGGTCCCACCGGGGGGAGTTGAGGTTGCGCCGCCGTTGCACGCTGTCAGCCCGGCGGCTGCGAGCGCCGCGGCACACGAAATGCCGATCCGCCGTAATTGCATAAAAGAATCCTTCTGCAGAATAGCCACGACGTTGTGGTCGATGCTTCCGATTCGGGTGCTCGACGCGCGGCCTCGGCTCCTTTTATTACGGCAAAATTTTTACGGCTGGAATCGCTGGACGAAGTCTCCGGTACCGTCGGCGTTGGCCCAGACCGTGAACACGGCATGCGTCTGCGGGTCGATTGCGGTGGTATGGACGCCCGGATGGACGGTCGTGGTATCGATGATCGTCGGCACCGCATTCTTCGCGAGTTGCAAACGCGTCAGTCCGCCGTCGCCCGCACATGAGAGGATGTGTTGCGTCGGATCGAGATCGCACTGATCGAAGCGGGGCACTTTGAGCGAACCGATTTTCTTCCCGTCGCGGCTATACGAACTCATGACGCCGTTCGTACCGGCGACGACGAGCTGTTGGAACTCGGCGTCGTACTGCAACGGATGGTTGCTGGTGAGTTCGGGCGTCGGTATGACGCGCTTCACCGCCAGCGTCACCGGATCGATGACGGCGATCTCGCTCAAGTTCGCGATGTTTTGATAGACCTCGTGCGTCTGCGGATCGATCTGCAGGTACTCGGGTTTGTGACCCGGCAGCGTGATCGTCTTCAGCAGCTTCATCGACGCCGCATCGATCACGAACAACCGCGTGCCGTCGTCTTCGTCCGCATAGATGCGGGCCTTCTGCGCATCGTAGGCGATCGCGTCGATCTTCCCCGGGACGTCGACCGACTTGAGGACCGTCATCGACGCCGGATCGACTTCGCTCACCGACATATCGTCGCCGTTTCCGGTGAAGACGTGGCCGTTCGCGGCATTGACGGCAACGCCGGCCATCGGACCCACCTTGATTTGCCCGATGACTTTTCCGGAATCGCTGTCGACGACCAACAAGGCCCGTGCGCCGGCGTGCGCAGCGTATGCGCGATGACGCTGCGCATCGATCGTCATGTAGTCGAAGCCGCTGAAAACGGGAACGGGTTGGGGTGGAAGCGTTGCAGTCAGCACAACCATGGACTATAGCCGCTACGAATGAACGCAGAATGAATATGCGTGGGATAGCATTTTCTTAATGCCCGCATAGGGTTTTGTTAATTCAGCATCATCGCCGGCGAGGCTTGGGGAAGTCGCACGGTAACGATCGCGCCCTGCGGGACGCCGTTCGCCAACGTGACCGAACCATCGTAGCGTTCGATGATCGCGCAAACGATCGAGAGCCCGAGGCCCGTTCCCGAACCGCTGCGCGACGGATCGTCGCGCCAGAAGCGGCGCGTCGCGTCGAGCAAGGCCGCGTCGCTGAACCCCGGACCGTCGTCCGCGATCGCAATCGCGATTTGACCGCCGCTCCGGGCGACGTCGAGACGAATCGTCGAACCGTCGGGCGAAAATCGCAGTGCGTTATCGAGTAACGCAACGAGCGCGCGTTCCAGCGCGGTGGCGTTGACCAGCGCGGACGCGTCGGTCAGGCCGCCGAACGCGACCTCGACGTTCTGCGCGCGCAGGAGCGGCAACATGTTGTTGACGGCTCGTCGTAGCACGTCGCTGACCTCGACGACGGCGGCCGGGACGACGACCGCTTCTTGACGCGCGCTGAGCAAGAGGCTCTCCACCAGCAGCTCGAGTCGCGTGATCTCGCGTTGCAGGCGCTCGAGAATGCGCTGGTATTCCGGCAGGTCGCGTTCGCGCGACAGCGCCAACTCGACTTCGGCGCGCATGACGGAAACCGGCGTGCGCAGCTCGTGCGACGCATCGGCCGTGAACTGCCGTTCGCGTTCGAACGCAGCTTCGAGCCGGTCGAGCAAACGATCGAAGGTAGTACAAAGACGTCCGAGTTCGTCGTCGGGACCGTCCCACGCGAGTCGCTCCGATAGACTCGCAACTTCGATCTCCGACATCATCGCGCTCAGATCGGAAACCGGGCGCAACATACGCCGAATGATCGAGCCGCCCACGACGGTCGCGAGGACGATCACGAGCAGGCTCGCGGCCAGCAGCGCCACGAGCGTCGTGCGCGCGACGTCGTCCCCGAGGGTCCGGGACGACCAGACGATGATCGACCCGTACTGGCGATTCCCGCTCCAGATCGGATACGCCATGTAGGCGACGGTGTCGTTGCCGATGTGCAGGTTGCCGCGGTGCGGATCGGTACCGGCGACGGATTGCATGATCTCGCGCGGCGGGCGGGCGAGATTGCACAACAGCACGTGCCCCGTCAGGGTAACCGTGAGGCCATTCACGTGATTGTCGGTCAGCAATTCCAAGAATTGTGCCCGATCGTCCTCGTCGAAAACGATCGCACCACGGCGAACGTCGGGAACCGACCGGACCGCCGTCGCCGTCGTCGCGAGCCGCGTGTCGATCTGCCGGTCGAGGCTGACTCGCACCGTGGCAAACGCGATGAAACTGAACGCCAGCAGAGCGATCGAGAAAATCGCGGTGTAGGCCACGGCGAGACGCGTGCTGTACGGCAAACGGCGCATCACCGCTCCTCGAACCGGTAGCCGATGCCGCGAACGGTGTGCAAGACCGGCGTCTCGTCGGCGCCGTGCAACTTCGTACGCAATCGCTTGACGTACACGTCGATCACGTTGGATGCGATCTCATTATCGCTCGACCACAGCGCCGATGCGATCATTTCGCGCGAGAGAGCGCGGCCGACATTCCGCAGAAAGTACTCGAGAAATGCTGTCTCTCTGCGTGTGAGTCCGAGTTCGCGTTCGTTTCGCATCGCACGGCGCGACACCGGATCATAGCGAACGCTGCCGGACGACATGACGGTTTCACGGGTAATGCGGTCGCGCCGCGAGATCGATCGCAACCGCGCGAGCAGTTCGCTCACGCCGAACGGCTTGCGCAGGTAGTCGTCAGCGCCGGCGTCCAGGCCGTCCACCGTATCGGCTTCCGTCGTGCGTGCGGTCAAAAAGAGGACGGGCGTCGTCACCCCGGCACGGCGAATCGAGCGCACGATGTCGACGCCGTCTTTCCCGGGCAACATGATATCGAGCACGATGGCATCGTACCCCTCGTCGTTGCACATCGCTTCGCCGCTGAGACCGTCAACCGCGGAATCGACGATGTGACCGCCCTCGGAGAGCGCGCGCGAAAGGACGTCGCGAAGGGCGAAGTCGTCTTCCACGATCAAGATTTTCATGAGGATGCTTCCGTCATCGTAGCACGTCTCCGACGTTCCGGTCGGCACTTCATTCATTTCTGATTCATATTGACGAGTAGACTAAAGGCGATGAATCTCGCCCACTTTGCGCTGCGGAACGATAAAGTGATCGCATTCGCGGTGGTCGTCGTTGCCCTACTCGGTTTGCGAGCGTACGTCACGATGCCGCAGAGCATCTTCCCGGCGATGAGCTTTTCGCGCATCGACGTCGTCGCCGACGTCGGCGACCTGCCGCCGGATCAAGTCCGCGTCGCCGTCACGCGACCGCTCGAACAAGCGTTGCAAACGCTGCCGTCCGTCACCAACGTGTTGGCGACCTCGAGCCAAGGTTCCGCGGAACTCTTTGTCAGCTTCACGCCGGCTACCGACCCGCAAGCCGATCTGCAATTGGTCGATCAAGCGATCGCGCAGGTTCGGGCCGGCATACCGGCGGCGCAAAACATCATCGCCGTCGCCATCAATCCGAACCGCGAACCGGTGCTCTCGTACGCGTTGACGTCGCCCGACCTCTCGCAAGCGGTGTTGCGCCAGATCGCGATTACGCAAATCGTGCCCAAACTCTACGGGACGCCGGGCCTCGGTCGCGTTCTGGTCACCGGCGGCCCCACGACCGAGTTCCACGTCACTCTCGCTCCCGCGCAACTCGCGGCACAGGGTATCGGCGCGGCGGACGTGAGTAAGGCGCTGGCCGACGCGAACGACGTTCAGGCCCTCGGAGCGATCGATCGCGGGTACCAACGCTACGCGGTCCTGATCGATTCGGCGTTAACCGACGCTGCATCGCTCGGCCGCGTCCAGATTCCGACGAAGAACGGCGCGAGCGTACCGCTTACGAATCTCGGAACGATCGCGGTCGGCGTCTCTCCGGTCACCGACCAGACGTCGATCGACGGCAAACACGCGGTCATGATCAACGCCTATGGCCTCCCCGGGGCGGACACGGTCCGGCTGGCCGGCGGTTTTCGCGACCGGATCGCCGGCATCGTCCCGACGTTGCCGCGGGATATGGGCGTCACGCTGTTTTGGGACCAGACGACGCTGATCGTCGCGTCGCAGACGGCGCTCCGCGATGCGATCGTCCTCGGCGCGTTGCTCGCGATCCTCGTCATCTACGCCTTCTTGCGCAGCCTCCGTCTCACACTCGTCGCGGCGGCCGTGATTCCGCTCGCGATGGCGATCGCGATCTTCGCTTTGCAGCTTGCGGGTCAGACGCTCAACCTGATGAGCGTCGGCGGCCTCGCGGTCGCGGTCGGGCTCATTATCGACGATGCGATCGTCGTGATCGAGAGCATCGCACGTATCCGGCGCCAGCATCCCGAACTCGACAGCGACGTCGCGATCGAACGCTCGATGAGTCAACTCACGGGCGCGATGACCGCGTCGACGACGACGACCATCGTGGTATTCTTACCGTTGGCGCTTCTCACCGGCGTGACCGGCTTCTTTTTTCGCGCGCTGGCCTTCACGCTATCGGCGTCGTTGATCGTCTCGCTCGGTCTCGCGTTGTTCGTCGCGCCGATCATCGCGCGAACCCTCTTGCGCCACGAACGCGCGAGCGAGCCCAAGCGCGATGCGATCGGCGCGGTACTCGACCGTTACGATCCGCTCTTACGCTGGTCGTTGCACCATCGCACGGCGATCGCGCTGGGCTCCGTCGCCGTGCTCGCCGTGACCGTGCTCGTTCTGCTGCGTCTGCCCAGCGACTTTCTCCCGAAGATGGACGAAGGGCAGTTCGAAATCGCCTATACGATGCCGGTCGGAACGACGTTGGCCGCCAGCGACGCCGCGGCGACGACGATGGAGCGTATCGTCGCGGCCGATCCGGCGGTGACCGACGTCGGGCGCTTAACCGGTATCGATTCCAACGGCGTCTCGCCGACGCAAGCGAATCAGGGCCTTCTGCGAGTGCGCTTGCGTCCGCCCGGTGAACGCGCCGCATACGACGACGTCAGCGCGCGCCTGCGTGACCGGCTCTCGGCCGCCGTCCCGGCCGCGCTGTTCGACTATCATCAGATTCTCGAGGACCTCATCAACGATCTTTCCGGAACACCGGCGCCGCTCGAAATCACACTGCAGGGCACCGATCAGCAGACGCTGATCGCGCTCGCGCGACGCGTGAGCGACGCCATCGGCAAAGTTCACGGTATCGTCGATGCCTCACCCGGTGTGACGTACGATAGCCCTGCGCTGCGCATTGCGCCGCGCGGGGCGGCACTCGCCAAACTCGGGCTGTCAGCCGCCAACGTCGGCGACGCCGCCGCGGCGCTGGCGCAAGGCACGGTCGCGACACGTTTGCCCGGTGCGACGTCGCTGGTTCCCGTCCGCGTACGTGTCGGTGCGCCGTCGATATCGTCGCTGCTCGATCCGGCGACGCCGCTCTACGCCAACGGCGTGCCGACGTCGCTCGGCGACATCGCAGCACTGACGCAACAACGGCTCGCGAGCGACATTACGACGCGCAACGGTCAAATGCAGATCAACGTGACGGCCAACTTTCAGGGCACGAGCCTTTCGAGCGTCGTGGCGGGCTTACAGCAAGCCTTGCACGCGGTCGCGCTTCCGCCCGGCTATGCGGCGACGATCGGCGGCCAGGCGCAATCGCAGTCGCAATCCTTCGGCGAGTTCATCAACGTCATCGGCATCGCGGTCGCGCTCGTGTTCGCGGTCATGCTCGCAACGTTTCGTTCGTACCGTCTGCCGCTCGTCATTCTGACCGCGATTCCGCTGGCGTTGATCGGTGTTGCGCTCGGCCTGTTCGTCACGCACACGGCCGTCAACGTGTCGTCGTTCATGGGACTGCTGCTGCTCGTCGGCGTCGTCGTAAAAAACGGCATCTTGCTGATCGACGTCGCGAACCGCGAACGCGGGGCGGGCGCGAGCATCGAAGACGCACTGCTGACCGCCGGTAAGACGCGTCTGCGCCCGATCGTGATGACGACGCTTGCCGCAATCGGCGGACTCTTTCCGCTCGCACTCGGGATCGGGCAGGGCGCGGAGATGGAAAAACCGCTGGCGATTGCCGTGATCGGCGGTCTCTCGACCGCGACGATTTTTACGCTCGTCGTCATTCCGGTGTTCTACGCGGCCTTCACCGGAACGCGCGCTCCGAAGTCGCGCGCCCCGGCCGCACTGCAGGCGTCGACCGTCGTCTCATTGCTGCTCGTCGCATGCATGCTCGTGCCGCGTTCCGCCGGCGCGCAACCCGCCGGCATACCGACGCCGGAAGCGGCGTCGATCGTCGTCTTTTCCGCGTTGTCGGCCGCCGACGCGCAGCGCGACGCGTTGACGGTTTCGCCCGATGTTGCGGCCGCACGGGCGCGGCTCGAGCAAAGCCGCTCGACGTATCTCCTCGCACGCGGCAGCATCTCGCCCTCGTTCGTCGCGACATACGCGCAAATACCGCAGGGGAATCCGCCGGGACCGAATATCGTCTCGCGACTCGTCAGCGCGCAACTCCAATGGACGCTCGGCGATTTTCTCGCGTTCGGATCTGCGACGCGGGAAGCGGCGTTGACGTTGTCATCGACGCAAGCGGACTTCGATGCCGCGCAGACGGCGGAACGTGTCAAAGTGATCGGCCTGTATTACGATTCACTCAAAGCGCGCGGCGTCGCCGACGCGCGGCGCAGTGCGTTGACGCTCGCGACCGCGCAGCGCGACGCGGCAAGCGCGCGCGCGACGGCCGGTGATGCGCCGCAGCTCGACGTCGTTCGCGCCGACGTGGCCGTCGGGCGCGCGGAGGCCGATCTCGAAGCGGCCGTCGCCGCCGATCAAAACGCCGCCGATGCGCTGCGCGTCGAGACGGGCATACCGGAGACGGCGCTGACGGCAACGACACCGAACGCGCCGACGGCAATCAACGCGGCGCTCACGAATCCGGCCGCCGTCGTCGAGCTCGCGCGCCATCAGCGTCCGGAGGTCGCGTCGGCGCAACTCGCCGCGCGCGCGGCCGACGCGGCCGTCCGGAGCGCGCGCGCTGCCGGTTTTCCCGCTATCGTGTTCAACGGCGGATACGCGATCGGCACGGATTCGGGCGTGCCGGTCAGCGCGCCCACGGTCGGAGCAGTCATGACGATTCCGTTATCGGGCGCAGCGCACGATCGCGTCGCAATTGCGTCCGCGAAAGCCGTCGAGGCGCAGGCGAAGTCCGCTTCGATCGAGCGCGTCGTCGTGCTCGACGCGGCTGCGTCGGCGCGTTTGCTCGGCGCCGCCCAACGCATCGTCGCCGCGACGGCGCGGGCGCGCCGGTCGGCGGAGACGGAACTCAACGCGACGGTACTCGGCTATCGCAACGGGGCCTCGTCGAGCTTGGAAGTGACCTCAGCCCGCGCGACATACGCACAAGCCGTCGTTGACGAACTCGCGTCCCGGTACGATCTGGAAAAAGCGCGCGCGACGCTCGCCGTCGAAGTCGGCATGTCATGACGAAACGAGGCGTCCGCATCGGCATCGGCGCCGCAGCCGTGCTGGTCGTCGCCGTCGTCGCGGCCGTCGCCGTTGCATCACTCGGTGCGCGCGGCAAGCCGAAGGACGCCGGCGCACCGTCGGTGCCGAACGTGACGCTCTTCGTCGCGCGCTCCGGCGCCGTCGACGAACGCATCGAGGCTGCCGGCCGGGTCGGGCCGCCGGCCGGCAGCAGCGCCAAAATCGCCTTCGCACAGGCCGGCATTCTGCGAACCGTCGCCGTTCGTGTCGGCGACCGCGTGAGCGCCGGAGAGTCACTCGCCGTCCTCGACCGAGCTGCGCTCGGCGCTGCGGTGCAACAGGCGCATGCCGACGCGGGCGGTGCCGCTGCCGGCTTCGGCGGCGGCGCACTGCCGAGTGCGGCAGCGCGCAGCGCGGCGGCGCGACTTGCCGTCGCCGACGGGAAGCTTCAAACGTTGCAAAGCGGCGGCCCGGCCGCGCTGAGTTCGCAAATACAAGCAGCGTCGACGGCGCGTCAAGCCGCATTGAAAGTGCAGGCCGACGAAGCGGCGATCGTACGCAGCGAACAGCTCCTTACGGCCGGCGTCGTCGCGACGAAAGACGTGGATGCCGCGCGCGCGCAACTCGCGAGCGACGAGGCCGATCAGCGCACCGCCGATGCGAAAGTGTCTGCCGCAACGAGCGATTTCCAAGCCGCGATCAAAGCGGCGCAAGCGGACGTCGCGACCGCGCGAAGCGACGTGCAGACGGCGCAATCGCAGCAAGGGATTCTCGGCGGCGCGGCCGCGTCCGCGCAAGCCCGGCTCGCCTCGGCGCAGATCGCGTATCAAAACGGCGAACTTCGCGCACCGGCCGACGGCATCGTGCTCGCGATTCTCAAACATCCGGGCGAATCCGTCGACGCGACGCAACCGGTCATGGAAGTCGGCCCGCCGTTCGGCAACAGTGTCACGCTGACGGTCCCGGCCGACGCATCGCGACGCATCGCGCGCGGCGATGCGGTCACCTTGCAGTTGACGCAGCGCGCACGCGTGACGCATGGCTGGGTAATCGCGGTCGTCCCGGCGGTCGATCCCGCCACGCAAGCCGGAACGGTCGTCGTCAGCGGCGCGCCTGCCGACGCGGTGCCGGGTGATGCCGTCAGCGCGACGATCGTCGTCGGACGGGCAGCCGGCGTCGTCGTTCCGACCAGTGCCATCGTGCAAGATCCCCAGACCGGCAACACGGTCGTCTTCGTGCGTACGGCCGATCCGAAGAGCGGCAATGCGGGATTCGCGATGCGTTCCGTCAGCGTTCGCGCAGGCGATGCGACGACGACGTCGCTCGCGTCGGGACTGCGTCCCGGCGAACGAGTCGCAGCGCAAGGCGGGTATACGTTACTCGCGCCCGCCGGCGGTTGAACCCGCGTGCGTATCTTGATCGTCGAAGACGATGTCCGTCTGGCCGACGTCATTCGGCGCGGCCTCGCGGAGAGCGGTCACGTCGTCGACGTCGAGGGCGACGGCATCGCCGGCGAGTCGACGGCGCTGGCAGGAACATACGACGCGATCGTGCTCGACGTGATGCTACCGAAGAAAGACGGATTCGCCGTGGCCCGCTCGCTCCGCGAGGCCGACGTTCGAACGCCGATCCTGATGTTGACCGCGCGCGATACGGCCGGCGACGCCGTGAACGGCCTCGACAACGGCGCGGACGACTACGTTCGCAAGCCGTTCGACTTTCAGGAGCTGGAAGCGCGACTGCGCACGTTGCTGCGGCGGACTGACACGAATCCCGGCAAGGTGTTGCGCGTCGCGGATCTCGAGCTGGACCTCGCGACGCGGCGAGCACGGCGCGGGGAGCGCAGCATCAGCCTCACGGCACGCGAAGCAGCGTTCCTCGAATTCTTCATGCGCAACGCGGGACGCTTGATCACGCGACCGATGATCGAAGACGCGCTGTGGGAACGCGACCGTGAATCGGGCGCGTCGAACGTCATCGAGGTGTACGTGCGTCGATTACGCGCGAAGTTGACGGAGGGTAATGAGTCTCAACTGATCCAAACGGTGCGCCGCGCCGGATACCGGTTTGCTTCGTTCGACGATTGATCCGCGCTCGCTGCGCGGGCGTCTGACCCTCGCCTTCACCGTGGCGTTGCTCGTTGGGTTGGGCGCGTTTGCAGCCGGTACGCTCATCTTGCTGCGCGAGATGGAAGCCGTAACGCTCGACCAGCAGTTCGCGGCGGCAGCGACCGCCACGCTGGGCATCGTCGAGGATCACGGGGCGACCGTTGCGCTCGAGGAGTCCGACCGGCGGCAGTTTCGCGACATTCTCGGCCTGCGGCTGAGCGGCGCGATCTTCGCACCCGACGGCACGCTCGTCGCGAGCAACGTCGCCGACGTACCGCCGCTGCTCGCTGCAGCGGCGCATGGCGATACCGGAATCACGACGATCGGCGCTGGCGACGACCGCGTGCGCGCCGACGTCGTGCCGATCGAACATCGTACGCGCCGTATCGGAACCGTCGTTCTTTGGCGGCCTCTCGAATGGTTCGCCGGGCTCGACCGTCGTGCGTTCTTGGCCGGCGCGTTCACGATCGCACTGATCACGATCCCGGCGATCCTCGTCGGCGGCCTTATCGCGCAGCGCGGTCTGCAGCCGTTGGAACGCATCGCCGACATCGCATCGGAAATCGAAGCGCACGACCTGGCGTTGCGGCTCGTCGACGTGCCGGCTCCGGTCGATGAACTCGGACGCCTGAGTGTCACGTTCAATCGCATGCTCGACCGGCTTCAAGGCGCCTTCGAACGCGAACGGCGCTTCACCGCCGACGCCTCGCACGAGTTGCGTGCACCGCTCGCCGTCATCGCCGCCGAAACGACGCTCGCTCTTCGCCGCGAGCGCGATGCGGCCAGCTATCGTTCCACGCTCGAAGTCGTCGCCGAGGTGACGCGCGAATTGCAGACGCTCGTCGAAGATTTGCTCGACGTCGCGCGCAACGGCGACGATTCGCCGCGTCCCCTCGCTGCGATCGATCTGGCCGACGCGACCAATGCCGCGATCGACCTGCTCGCGCCGCTTTCGCGCGAACGGAACGTTACGATGCATCCGCAGCTCGAGCACGACGTCGCGGTTTTCGGCGAACGGACGGCGATCGGCCGCGCGTTCGTCGCGGTGTTGCACAACGCGATCAAGTTCGCCCCGGGTGGCAGCAACGTGCACGTGACCGTATCGCGCGACGGAACGCACTCGCAGTTTCGGGTGAGCGACGAGGGCCCGGGATTTTCGCACGACGCGCTGGCGCACGCGCTCGACCGCTTCTGGCGCGCCGATCCGGCGCGGTCGCCGGGCTCGGGGACGGGCCTGGGCCTCGCCATCGCACGGGCCGTCGTCGAGCGCTACGGTGGTGCGATCGCCCTCGAGAACACGGGTGCCGGCGGCAACGCCGTCGTGACGATTCGCTTCCCCGGCGTGTGAGGCGCCCGATGAACGCCTCCGTTGCAGTCTACTTGCGCGTGCAAACGACGGCAACGGAGTGAAGTTTCCGCCAGACACTTGCAAACGCAAATACTAGCGTGTATGATCGCCCAAACGCCGCTCCGGGAGGGCCTGATAAGTGAAGTTCGGCTACTTTACGCTCAGCGATAACCGCTATCCGAACAACAAGCGGACGCCGGAACAATTTCTCCGGGAGATTTTCGAACAAGCCGTGTACGCTGACACGATCGGTTTGCACTCGGCGTGGATCGGCGAGCACCACTTCAACTTGCTCGGGATCAATCCGTGTCCGAACATCATGCTCGCGGCGCTCGCGAGCGCGACGAAACACATTCGCCTCGCTCCGGCCGTCGTTCTTCTACCGGTGCACCATCCGTTGCACGTCGCCGAAGAGTGGGCGACACTGGATCAGCTCTCCGGGGGCCGGGTCGACTTTGCCGCCGGTCGCGGATACGACCGTGCCGAGTACGACGGATTCGGAATTTCGTTCGAAAACACCGCCGAGCACTTCGCCGAAGGGCTCGACGTTGTTTGGCGCGCGTGGACCGAACCGGGTAAATGGTCGCATCACGGAGCGTTCTATCAATTCGACAACGTCGAAGTGCGTCCGCGTCCGTTGCAGTCGCCGCTACGCCCGTTCATCGCGTGCTTTTCACGTCTATCGATGGAGCTCGCCGCACGTAACGATTGGAACATCATTTTCGCGCCCTTCGCGGCGGCAATGGTATACGGGGACCTCAAGAACGCCGTCGACGCGTATGCGGCCGAGTGTGCGAAGCACGGGCGCGCAGCGCGGCAGTCCAGCTGCAGTTACTTCATTCATATCGCGGACGACGCGCAGGAAGAGCGCTACGGACGTGAGGCCTTGATCCGCTATTTCAAGGACGCGATTATCGGCGCGTTCCCGGCCGATCCGAAGACCGTGCCGCCGAGTTTGCGGTACTTCTTGGACATCGTGAAAATTCTCGACACGATGCGGGCCGAGGATCTGACGTCGAAATCCGTCTTGGTCGGGTCGCCGGAAAAGATCATCTCCGACCTGCGTGAGGTCGAGGCCTCCGGCATCAGCGAAGTCATTCTCTACTTCAACTACGGTATGAAGCCGCACGACATGGTCAAAGACCAGATGCGCCGTTTCATGCGCGATATCGCGCCCGCATTCGCTTCCGAGGCTCTACGTGTTCGAACTGAGGAGTTATCTTCCGTACCTGCTTAACCGCGTCGGTTTCGCTGTAACGGACGTTTTTACGGAGTCACTCGCCGAGGCGGCGCTGACCGTGCCGTCGTGGCGCGTGCTGGCTGTGCTCATGAGTGACGGCGCACTGCGAATCAGCGAACTCGCGGACCTCACGTCGATCGAACTCTCCACACTCTCGCGGCTGATCAACACGCTCGCCGCGCGCGGACTCGTCGTACGCAAGGCGGCGAAGAACGACGCACGCGTCGTGAACGTTGCGCTGACGGCGCGCGGACGCTCGATCGCTGCCGGCCTCGTTCCCGAGGCGACGATCCTCGAAGCCCGTCTCGTCGAAGGCATTTCGGCCGCCGAGGTCTCCCAACTCAAGCGGCTGCTCGACAAACTCTACGTGAACATTACGGGCGAAGTTGCGTCTGATGCAGACCTTCAGCCGGCACAGCCGTCGGCTCGCGATCGGACAGCGGCCGGCTGACAGCGCATTAAGGCCAAGGAACGTTCGATTGCGGCCTCGACGAACGCGGTATGGCAATCGCGGAGCAGCTGTCGTGGCAACGAACGCTGTGGTTGATGGTGGCGATCCGCGTGGCGATGTCGATGTCGTTTTCGATCGCGCAGCCGTTCTTGCCGCTCTACCTGTTACAACTCGGCGAACGCGGCGGCGGCAACGTCGAAGTGTGGACCGGTGTGATCTCGTCGTCGAACTTCCTCACGTCGGCACTCGTTTCGCCCATCTGGGGCCACCTCTCGGATCGCATCGGCCGTAAGGTCATGGTCGTCCGCTCGAGCGTCACGGCGTGTGTGGTGCTCGCGTGCGCCGGCTTCTGTCAGACGGCTTGGGAACTGCTGCTGGTGCAAACGGTCGCCGGTCTCTTCGGCGGCTTTTCCGCTGCGACGATGGCGCTCGTCGGCGCACAAGTTCCCGAAGAACGGCTGGGCTTTTCGCTCGGATGGATGGCGACGGGACAACTCGTCGGAACGCTGCTCGGACCGTTGATCGGCGGCGCGATTGCCGATCATTTTCACAACTACCGGATCGTGTACTTCGTGGCCTCGAGCGCCGCGCTCATCGTTACGCTGATCTGCATCAGTTTCGTGCAGGAGCGCTTCGTGCGTCCGGAAATCACCCAGCCTTCGGCGTCGGTTCGCGAGCTGACCGTCGAGATCGTGCGGCACCCGACGCTCTTTCCACTGTTGTGCGTCATTGCGCTGACGCAAGTTGCAGCGCTCGGCGTACAACCGATGATTCCGCTCGTCGTTCACGCGTTGCTCGGCGATTCGAGTCTTCTCGCGACGGCCGCCGGCGCAGCGATCGCGGTGCTCGGCGTCGCGGATGTCCTGGCGTCGCCGTGGCTCGGCAAGCGCAGCGACCGGATCGGCTACCGGCGCGTGTTGATCATCTCGCTCTTAGGCGCCGCGGTGTTCACGATCCCGCAGGCGTTTTCGCACGACTACTGGGCGTTTCTCGCATTCCGCTTCGGCGTCGGACTCTTTCTCGGCGGAATTCTGCCGGCGGCGAACGCCTTCGCGGGCCGGCTCTTCCCCCGCGAACGGCGCGGGCATATTTTCGGCCTCGTCTCGAGCGCGACGTTCCTCGGCATGTTCGCCGGCCCGCTCTGCGGGGGTTTGATCACCGCGCACTTCGGCTTTGCGAGCCTGTTCTTGGGCTCGGGCGCCGTTCTGCTCGTGAACGTCGCGCTCGTCTTCGGCATGCACGATGAAACAACGAACCGGCGCCGCGACGCGTTCGCTCAGCAGGCGCCTTGAGCGGAACACGCATCGAGCCAGTGAATATGCGAGGCGAAGTCTATGCCGGCGGGTTGCCATGACTCTCCGGTGTTTCCGATCCAGCGAGTACCCGCCGCGCCCGCACGGACGTTGGCGACCGAGAACGACGTCCAGCCTTGCGATGCGAGAGCCGCGAACGGGCTCGTGTAACCTGCTCCGAAGAAATCATACCACGGCTCCTCGGACTCAAGCTGCGGACTCACGCCACCCGTGAAGCGCGATCCGCCGCCCTCATCGTCGCCCATGTACGCGCCGTATTGATTGAGCGCGCACAAGATCGCTTTTTCCCAGGGCTGCAGCGATCCGTTGCCCTGCGTCGTGGCGCACGGGACGTCGTACCATTCGCGTCCGCCGAGCGGTGGCCCGACGCCGCTCGTGCACCTGCCCGTCGTTCCGCCGTTTTCCACCGGGTACTGATTTCCCACCGCGCACTCGCCGACGATAAACAGCGCGTGATTGATTTGTCCGGTGACAAGTTCGGCCGCCGTGACGATGCCCGCGCTATCGCAGTACCCGGCGGCCGTCGGACCCGGACCGCTCGCAAGCCAGCCTTGACCGGACGCGAACGAACCGCAGTTCGCAACGACACCTGCGCGTAAGGTGGCTCCCGCCGTCCAGTCCGACGCGGTCGCCGTTGCCGCCCACATCGAGATATCGGTGCCGTCGGGCTGAACGACGTCGAGGTGGGAGTCGCTACCTCCGGCGCTGCGGGCGTTCGCCGGTATGTGAATCTGCGCAGGAACGCCGCCGTTATCGGGGCTGCCGCAATACAGTGTGCACTGGACATTGACGAGTGGGTCGCTTGCGCTCGCAAAAAATCGCGGATGCGCATAGTCCCAGATCCCGGCTTCCGTCGCACGGACGGGCCGGTCGTTCAAACCGTTCGGGAATTGCGCCGCGACAACGGTTGCGCTGTACGACGCGATCGTCGGATGCGAAGAGATCGGCGTTCTCCAAACGGATGTCGATGCAAACGGTATGAAGCTCGTCGGATAGTCGGCGGCGTTCGCGAAACCCATGAACGTCGATGATGAGCCCGACGAGACGACCGTCGACGGCGCGGAAGGCGCGGTCGACGGATACGGTGTCGCGGCGAAGTTGATGGTCGTCGCGGTGATGTTCGGCAACTGCGAAAGGTCGCCCCAGAGTTGAAAATATTCGCCGGCGACCGGTGTGCCGGTCGTCGCCGCACCCGCGGTCGTTACCGACACACAGCCATAACCGGCGGCAAAATTGCTCTGACCGCAGTTCGCGATGATCCCGCTTCCGCTAACATCCGAAACCGTGCCGGACCAATACGTTCCGGCCGGTCCCGATGCGATGCTACGAGTTTTCGATTTTGCGCCCGACGTCGACGAAAGCGGCGAAACGGTGGTTGCGCCGCTCCCCGGTAACGCGCTTCCGCCACCGCCGCAACCGGCAACGACGAGGGCAGCGACAACGAGCGACAAGGCGAATCGTAAGGACGATATCGGCATCCGGTGGCCTCGCAAAAAGAGTTAAAGGTCACCGAGCACGACACGCATGGCTCGGAGCGCTGGATGACGTCGCTACATTACATGAATATTACAGAGTGCGCAAGACAAAAAGCGTGACGAGCTTGGCGCGCTTCGACGGAAGGAAACCCCTTAGAGCTTACCGGTTACGGGTAAACCCGCTCGACCCGGTTGCAGCTTTGCGGTAGTGTCCGAAACGCGCCGGCTCGGAGGCGAAGTGCCGCTCGATATGCGTGACCCGATCGCTCGTCGACGGATGGTGCTGCAAGTATTGTTCGTAGCCGGCATCGCCGTCGACATGTTCGACCGATTGGAAGAACCACACCGTGCCCCACGGATCGAATCCGGCCCGCGCTGCGAGGTCTGCGCCAAATACGTCGGCGGCATACTCCTGGTCGCGCGTAAAGTTCAAAAAGCCGTAATGCGCGACGCCCGTCGCAAGATCGTATTCGTTGACGAAAACGAAACCGCCCGGCGCGGAAAACGCGTTGATCTGATTGCCGCGAACGATGTAGAATCGTTCGGTGAACCACTGTTTCCCGGAGGCAGCGGCAATGCGTCTTCCGACACGCTGCACGACCGCGTCGTACGGCGAGTCATCGACGATCTGTCCTTTGTCGAGTAACTCCGCATAGACGCTGCGGCCGAGCGCGTAATCGTCGGCATGATCGTCTGCGCGCGCGGGCATTCCCAAGAGCATGAGGCACGCCGCGCTCGCCAGCGCGAGGATACCTGCGACGTCGGCGCTACGTCGCAAAACGCAGCGCAAAGAGCCCGGCTCCGGCCTCGCGCGCAATCGCGGCGAGTTGTTTGATTTCATCGGGTGCATAAGAAACCTCCGAGCGTTTGGGGCCGCAGACGATCACACCAAAAAGCTTGCCGGCGACGAGCATCGGTAATGCAAGTTCGGCCGACATCAGCATCGAACGTGCATGCGCCCCGACGATCGGCTTCCCACGCGCGAGCCGGCTCGCGACCTCGTCGCCGATCGGCGGCGCAGCTGCCGCCGAGGTCGGCGTCGGAATGTACGCACCGTGTGCATCGCGCGTGTACACGTCGGCGAAGATTGCGTCGGTTCCGCGCTCGAGCGTCTGCACGAGCCGTCGCTCGAGGACGGCCCCATCCGAAATCAGCGGCAGATGCTCGGCAAATTCGGTCAGCAGTTTGATGCGCTTTTCGCGTTCCGGCGCGAGCGCATGCGCCGCTCGATCCGTCGCGAGTTCCTCGAGCGGTTTGAACGCGAACGTCAGTGCGATCCCGACGAGCACATCGGCGATCATCTCGAGGTCGAAATGCTTCGCGTTCTCTTCTCCGAGCAGGGCGATGATGACGGTCTCGTAGCTCCATTTGCCGAGGAAGAAATGGAGCAGCTGTTCCGTCAACACGAACGAAAGGCCGAGTGTCGCGATCACCGCGCTGTACACGAGTGCACGACTGAGCACGTACTCCACGTCGAAGAGCCGGCGCTTGAGAATTGCGATCCAGAGCAGAATCGGGAACGCAAGGGTGGAAACCGCATCGATGATGTGCCGCCAGTCGCTCGGAAAGACGGCATCGAGCGGCAGGAGGCGCGCCGAGAAGTTCACGATCGTACCGGCGGCAAAAAGCGTGCAGGAGATGGCGACGAGCAACAACCGCTGGCGTTCGCTTTTGCTTGCGTGCACGAGTCCGGCGATCGCTGCGGCAATCATGAGCGCTCGAACGAACGCGTCGAGAAAGAGGTAGGCGTCGTAGCTGGTAATAGCGAGGGCGTCGAGCGGACGATCCGCCGGAGCGCAGTCGTTTTGACACTGCGTGATCCAGGATACGCCGTGCAGCAGGCCGGCGACGGCGAGCGCAGCGCCGAGCCACGGTGCGGCGGTTCGCACGCGCGCGCGCCAGACACTCGGCGCATCGCCGAATTGTGCCGTCAAGCGCAGGAGCCACCAGGCCACCACTGAGGGCGACGTACTTGACGAACATCGCCGCCCATTGTTCGAATCCGGGTTCGGTATTGGTCTGCCAAAACAGGTCGAGCGATACGCCGATCAAGCCCCACACGAGGAGACGCGCACAGGGATCGCCCGCCGTCGAACGCAGCGCGAAAGCCGCGACGGCGAGCACGCAGACGCGCGACGCGAGTTCGAGTTGCAGATCGCCGCGTCCGCTGATATCGTTGAACGCGAAGCCGGCGGAAACGACGATACAGGCGAACGCGACGGCGCGCTCGTTACGACCCTACGCGAACCAGCGAGCGATAAGCACGCGTCAATGCGTCCGGGCGCGCGAGATTGCAGCCGGTCACGTGAAATTCCGCGTTGTGAATTTCCGCTTGCGTCGGATCGGGTGAACCGGTGAGACAGCCGTGGTCCTGGGCGAAATGACTTGGACCGATGACCGGCGAGTAGGCCTGGACACTCGACATTTCTTCTTCCTCTTCTTGCGACGTGTTATCGGCGCGTGAACCCGTTCCGGCAACTTGGTTCGGTCGTGGGGTCGCGCGCTCGCCGATATGGTCGACGGCGTCGGCAAGTTGATTGAACAAGCCGCGCTTCTTCTTCGGCGCCGGCGTCGGTGCTTCGGTTAACCGCCGCCCGGTGAACGTCAACGTCGCGCCGTCGCCCGAGCGACGGTACACGACCCGATACGAGTCGGCCACGGCGTCGACACGGATCGAGGTGACCCGGAAGCTGGCCGGCGGAGGGTCCGGAACGACGGCGAACCCGAGGTGCCGCAATTCGGAGAGCTGCGGCGCCGAGAGGCCGCCGAGCGCAGCGTCGACCGGAGCATAGAGAAGCATCACCATGATCGGCGCAGCGACGGCCATCCGCAAGGAAAACATCGAATACTCCCATCCGGAGCGAGCAACGGCACGCACGAAATCAAGCAAGAGCACGAGGGAGGATGCGCCTCCGGCCTGCGTAACTGCGTTCTTCCGACGATTTTGAGGCGTCTGCCGGCTATGCTCGCAGCATGCGCATCACATTCTGCTCGAGCGCCACGGCGACACTCCTGACGACGCTGCTGCTCGTTGTTCCGGGGCGCGCGACGGCGGCCGGCGACAACGTCCTCGTGTGCAATCATTTTCATCAAACGGTCTATATCGCGCTGGGCTACCAGTCCGACAACGGCTGGAATAGCGTCGGATGGTGGGGCGTCGCTTCGGGCCATTGTGCGCCGTTCACCGTCCCCTATCAGCAGTTTTGGTTTCGCGCGGAAACCGCTTGGACCGACCTCGCGGACGGGGGGAAGGTCCGGCACGATTGGGGCGGCCAGAAGAAATTGTATGTTGCGGAAACCGGCGGATTTCGTTACGCGCAAGCCGACCGCGAGCACGACAACAGCCGTCTCGCCGGATTCGAATCGTCTCCGACATGGGTCGGCGACGGTTTCATTCGTGACCGGATCATGATTTCATCGGATGGAAAGAACACGATTCAAACCGTTGGACCGAACGCGCTCAATAGCGAATAAACGGGGTAACGGGAGCAGCGGATGAGTAGCGGCGCCCGTATCTACAATCTGTTTCCCACGCTGGTCGGTTCCGTCGACCGCTGGTGCGCCGAAGTCCCCCGAATCGCGGCGATGGGCTTCGACTGGATTTATGTCAACCCGTTTCACGAAACCGGCTATTCCGGCAGCTTATATGCGGTCAAGGATTACTACCGGCTAAACCCGGTCGCTCGCGGTGACGCGACGATCGACGACGACGCCTTGTTGCGATCGTTCATCGATACGGCGCGCAATGCCGGCATCAGCGTGATGATGGATCTCATCATCAATCACACTGCACGCGACAGCGTGCTCGCCGCACGGCATCCCGCGTGGTTCCGCCGCGAACCCTCGGGTGAGATCGTCTCGCCGTCGGCATCCGACCCGGCCGAGCCGAGCAACGTCACGGTGTGGACCGACCTGGCCGAACTCGACTACGACGAGCGACCCGAACGAGCGGAGATGGTCGCGTATTTCGCCGGCGTCGTGCGTCACTACGCGCGTCTCGGAATTCGTGGATTCCGCTGCGATGCGGCGTACAAGGTGCCCGGTGACGTATGGCACGACGTGATCGCGGCCGCGCGCGCGATCGAGCCGGCAGCGGTCTTTGCGGCGGAGAATCTCGGCGCGCCGATCGAGGCCGTCGAACTGCTGCGGCCCGCGGGTTTCGATTATCTGTTCAACAGTTCGAAGTGGTGGGATTTCCGCGCACCCTGGCTGCTCGAGCAGTACGAAGCGTTTCGCCACATCGCACCGTCGATCGCGTTTCCCGAAAGCCACGATACGGCGCGCTTGATCGCCGAACTCGGTGCACGAACGGATGCGGAGATCGAAGCGGAGTATCGCTTCCGCTATCTCTTTGCCGCGTTCTTTTCGGCCGGCGTCATGCTGCCCATGGGTTACGAATTCGGCTACGGTCGAGCATTCGACGTGGTGATGACCCGTCCGGAGTGGCGCGAAGCACCGCGCATCGACATCAGCGATTTCATCACGCGCGTCAACGCGATGAAAGCCGCCATTCCGGCGCTCAACGAGGAGGGCGCCGAGCGCACCCTGCCGACCGGCGGGGATGCCGTCGCGCTCGCCCGTTACGCCGACGCCGGTAACTCGTTTGCACTGGCCCTGCTCAATCCCGATACGGCGACGACGGTCGAGCTCGACGCGGCCGACGTTTTCGCCGGCGTTGGGCTTGCATTGGTCGAGGTAACTCCCGGCGACGATGTAACGGACGCGCCGGACGAGCGCATCGCGCTCCGGCCGCTCGAGATTCGTATCTTCACGAACGCTCCGAGCGCGACCGGAGCACGGGCGGAAGAACATGGCACGGCAGGCGAATCCGTCGCCGTACGGCCGGTCATTATCGAAGGCGTCACCCCGTCGATCGACAACGGCCGGCACGCGATCAAGCGCGTTGCCGGCGACTGGATCAGCGTCGAAGCGGACATCTTTCGCGACGGTCACGATGCCGTTGCCGCCGTCGTGAAATTTCGCGAACGCGGTGCGAGCGCATGGCGCGAGGCGGCGATGGCATATGTCGACAACGATCGCTGGCGCGGGACCTTTCGTCTCGACCGCAACACGCGCTACGAGTATACGCTCGAAGCATGGCCCGATCCATGGGCCACGTGGCGCCACGATATCACGGTCAAGCGCGATGCGGGCCAAGACACCGCCAACGAACTGATCGAAGGACGCTTCTTGGTGGAAGCCGCACGCGAGCGCGCACCGGCGTCCGAGCGCAAGCGCGTCGCGGCGCTCCTCGCCGAGGTCGCGGCGCAAACAAATGATTCTGCGCGCGTCGACCTTCTTTCCACCGACGCGACCGCAACGTTGCTGGGTCGCGTCGCCGACCGTTCGCATTCGACCACGCTCGCACAGCCGTTGCCGGCGTTCGCCGATCGGCGGGCCGCACAAGTCGGCGCGTGGTACGAATTCTTTCCACGCTCGCAGGCGTCCAGACCCGGTACGCACGGTACGTTCGCCGACGCCGCCGGACGCCTACCCGACATCCGGGCGATGGGCTTCGACGTCGTCTACCTACCGCCGATTCATCCGATCGGCGTCACGTTCCGGAAAGGTCGCAATAACAGCCTCGATCCCGCGTCCGGCGATCCGGGCAGCCCGTGGGCGATCGGGAACGCGGACGGCGGTCACATGGCAGTCGAGCCGCAACTCGGAACGCTCGCCGATTTCGATCGGTTCGTCGCCGCGGCGCATGCCAACGGCATCGAAGTGGCGCTCGACTACGCCCTGCAATGCTCGCCCGACCATCCCTACGTGCGCGAGCATCCGGAATGGTTCGCGTTTCGCCCGGACGGCTCGATCAAGTACGCCGAAAACCCGCCCAAAAAATATCAGGACATCGTTAACTTCAATTGGTTCGGCCCGCAGGCACCGGCGTTGTGGAACGAATTGCGCGACATCGTCGACTTTTGGATCGGCCACGGCGTGCGCATCTTCCGCGTCGACAATCCGCACACGAAACCGTTCGGATTCTGGGAATGGATGATCGGCGACGTCCAATCGCGACATCCGGACGTGCTTTTTCTCGCTGAGGCGTTCACGCGCCCCAAGATCATGAAAGAATTGGCGAAGATCGGCTTTACGCAGTCCTACACCTATTTCACCTGGCGCAATTTCAAAGGGGAGCTGACCGACTATTTGAACGAACTCGCGCACGGCGAAATGGCCGACTATTATCGTCCGAATTTCTTCGCGAATACGCCTGATATCTTGCCTCCATTTCTGCAATCCGGCGGACGAACCGCGTTTCGCATCCGAGCCGTGCTCGCGGCGACTCTTTCCAGCGTCTACGGCATTTACAGCGGCTTCGAGTTATGCGAGAACGCTGCGCTCTCCGGGCGCGAAGAGTACGCCGACTCGGAGAAGTACGAGATCAAACACCGCGATTGGGATGCACCCGGCAACATCAAAGGCGATATCACCGCCCTCAATCGCATCCGCCGCGAGCACGTCGCGCTGCAGGATTGGCGCAACGTGCGCTTTTTGCAAGCCGACCACGACAACGTAATCTTCTACGCGAAGTCGAGCGCCGCGGACACGCTGCTCATCGCGGTCAACCTCGATCCCTTTCACGCCGCCGACGCGCGCTTGCATTTTCCACTCGACGCACTCGGCATTGCGGACGACGCGAGCTTCGCAGCACGGGAACTCCTCGGCGGTGAACAATACATGTGGCGCGGCGGCGAGCAGATATTGCGGCTCGATCCCGCGCTCAATCCGGCGGCGATCCTGCACGTCGATAACCGCCTGCGCGTGCCGTACAAGAATCCTAGCTACTGATGACCATCGATCAAAACGATACGCTCTGGTTCAAAGACGCGGTCATTTACCAACTTCACGTCAAGTCGTTCTTCGATGCGGACGACAACGGTATCGGCGACTTCAAAGGCCTCGCGCAAAAGCTCGACTACATCAAAAATCTCGGGGCGACGTGTATCTGGCTCTTGCCATTTTTTCCCTCGCCGCTGCGTGACGACGGGTACGACATCGCCGACTACCGCAATGTCAATCCAGCCTACGGTACCATGCGCGACTTCCGCGACTTCGTGCGCGCCGCGCACGAGCGCGACATCCGCGTCTTGATCGAACTCGTGATTAATCACACCTCCGATCAACATCCGTGGTTTCAACGCGCGCGGCGCGCCAAACGCGGCTCCGTGATGCACGACTATTACGTGTGGAGCGATTCGGACAAGCGCTACGCCGACGCGCGCATCATCTTCACCGATACGGAGACGTCGAACTGGACGTGGGATCCGGTAGCAGGCCAGTACTACTGGCATCGTTTCTTCTCGCACCAGCCCGATCTCAATTTCGACAACCCGCGCGTTATCGAGTCGGTCACGAACATCATGCGCTTTTGGCTCGACACGGGCGTCGACGCACTGCGTCTGGACGCCGTTCCGTACCTGTACGAGCGCGAGGGCACGAACTGCGAGAACTTGCCCGAGACGCACGTGATGCTCAAGCGCTTGCGCACGGTGCTCGATACGGAATACCCCGGCCGCGTGATGCTTGCAGAGGCGAATCAATGGCCCGAAGACGTCCGTCAGTATTTCGGCGATGGTGACGAATGCCACATGGCGTTTCACTTCCCGTTGATGCCGCGCATGTTCATGGCGATCGCCGAAGAAGATCGTTACCCGATTATCGACATCATGCGTCAAACGCCGGATATTCCGGAAAATGCGCAGTGGGCGATCTTTTTGCGCAACCACGACGAGATGACGCTCGAGATGGTGACCGACACCGAGCGCCAGTACATGTATGCGGTGTACGCGACGGAACCCCGCGCTCGGATCAACATCGGCATTCGCCGCCGGCTCGCGCCGCTCATGGAAAACGATCGCCGCCGCATCGAACTGCTGACGGGGTTGCTGATGTCGATGCCGGGAACGCCGATCTTATATTACGGCGACGAAATCGGCATGGGCGATAACATCTATCTCAACGACCGCGACGGCGTACGCACGCCGATGCAGTGGTCGATGGATCGCAACGGCGGCTTCTCACGAGCCAATCCCGCGCGCATGTACTGCCCGCCGATCATGGATACGGTCTACGGTTATCAAGGCGTCAACGTCGAGGCGCAAAGCTCCAGTCCGTCGTCGTTGATCAATTGGCTCCGCCGGCTCATCGCGGTACGCCAAGGATATAAGGTCTTCGGCCGCGGGACGCTATCGTTCTTGATGCCAGCTAACCGCAAGATCATGGCATACATTCGTGAGTATGATGACGACATCGTTCTGTGCGTCGCGAATCTCTCGCGTGCACCGCAACAGACGTCGCTCGATCTCTCCGCGTACGCCGGCCGCGTGCCCGTCGAGATGTTCGGCTGGAGCGCGTTCCAGCCGATCGGCGACGAACGTTACTCGATCACGTTGCCGGGCCATGGGTTTTTCTGGTTTTTGCTTTCCGATACCGCGCGAGCACCTGCGCCCGAGACCCCCGCGCCGGAGCAGCTGCCGGAACTGATCACACTCGTGTTACCGCGCGCGGACGCCGCTGTGGAATTGGGAAGCAAGGCGGTAAGCGTCTTCGAACGTGAGGTACTGCCGACGTATCTCCCGCTCCAACGCTGGTACGCCGACAAAGGCGCTTCGAACAACGGCGTCAAGTTGCTCGACGGGGTCGCGCTCAACACCGTCGGCGCCACCCAATCGTCTCTCGTGCTCGTCGACGTCCCGAGCACGGGGCACACGTACTTCGTGCCGACCGCCATCGCGTCGGGCTTGCCGCGCACACCGGCGCTCGAGCGCGCGACGATGGCCCGTGCTCGGCGCGGCGCGCACGACGCGTTCGTCTACGACGGGTTTGCGACCGACGCGTTCGTTCGCGCGCTCTTCGACGATGTTCGCAGCGAAAGGCGCCGCGACACGACGCGCGGCGGCGCCTTCGCCGGCCACGCTACTGAAGCGCTGCTCGCGCTCGACGTGCCGGCCGAACCGGCGATTCGGCGTATGAACGTCGAACAAAGCAACACGTCGGTCGTGATCGACGAGCGGGTGATGCTCAAAGGCTATCGTCAGGCGAATCGTGGACCGCAACCGGAGTTGGAAGTCGCCCGTTTTCTCGACGCCGTCGGCTACCGGAATACACCCGCCTTGTATGGTTTCCTCGAATACGAACACCCGCAAGACGAAACGATCGCAGTCACGATTGCGCAAGCATTCGTTGAGAGCCAAGGTGATGCGTGGGGCGGCACGCTGGCGTACCTCGAACGCTTCTTCGACCGTCACAACAATATGGAAACGCCGCAGCAGCTGGTCGCCCCGGCGGTGTCGGGCATCGAGAACGTCCCCGATCTCGACGAACATGAGATCTTCCTCATGCGCGCGCGAACGCTCGGCGTGCGAACGGCCGAGATGCATCGCGCGTTCGCGACATCGACCGGGGATCCGGCGTTCGAACCGGAACCGACCTCCGGCGATGATGTTGCGGCGTGGACCGATCAAGCTCGGACGACGGCCGAACGCGCGCTCAGCGCATTGGTGCGTGAGCGCGAACGGATTCCCGATGACCTGCGCGAGCAAGTTAACGATCTTCTCGACCGGCGTGATGCGATTCTCGAGCGCCTGACACCGCCGCCGCTTGCAGAGGCGACGCAGAAGACGCGCTTTCACGGTGACTACCACCTCGGACAGGTGCTCGTCGTCGCCGACGACTACATGATCGTCGACTTCGAGGGCGAACCAGGACGCGAGTTGGCGGTACGCCGCCGCAAGTCATCCCCATTGCGCGACGTCGCCGGCATGTTGCGCTCGGTCAACTACGCGAAGGTCGCCGCCGTTCGCGGCAATAACGAAGACCGCGCTGCCGACACGAGCGCACTCGAGCCGTTGGCACGCGATTGGGAACGCCGCAGCTCGGCAGCGTTTCTGGAAGGCTACCGGACAACGATCGCGGGCTGCCCTTCGTATCCTGACGATCCCGCGCAAGCGAACGCGTTGCTCGAATTCTTCGTGCTGGAAAAGGCGTTCTACGAAATATCGTACGAGCTCGCAAACCGTCCGGCGTGGCTGCGTATACCGTTGGAGGGAATCCGTGCGATCCTCGACCCTGATCTTGAAACCGTTGCCGCTCACTGACGAGCAGATCCGCTCCGTCGTCGGCGCATACGCCGGCGATCCGTTTGCGACGCTCGGCATGCACGCCGACGGCGGAGACGTCGTCGTGCGCGCCTTCGCGCCGCAGGCGTCGCGTGTCGACGTCGTCGATGCGACGAGTGGTGACATCGTCGTGCAGCTCCCACGAGTACATAGCGATGGCTTCTTCGCCGGGACGACGGAACGCGCCGAACGATTTCCCTACCGCTTGCGTTTGACGATCGGCGAAACGGCGACTGAAGTCGACGATCCCTATCGTTTCGGTCCGGTGCTCGGGGACATCGATCTGTATCTGTTCGGCGAAGGAACGCATGAACGGCTCTACGAGAAGTTCGGCGCTCATCCGATAACGATCGACGGCGTTGCCGGCGTTCTGTTTGTCGTCTGGGCGGCGAGCGCGCGACGCGTGTCGGTCGTCGGCGACTACAATGATTGGGACGGTCGCCGCAACCCCATGCGCCGGCGAACCGGCGGGGTGTGGGAACTCTTCGTCCCCGGCGTGCCGCTCGGCACGCGCTACAAATACGAGATTCTCGGCGCGTACGGCGCACTGATGCCGCTCAAGGCCGATCCGTTTGCGTTCGCGTCTGAACGCTCGCCGGCGACCGCATCGATCGTCGCGGTGCCGGGCAAATCGGCGTGGACCGATGCTGCGTGGCTCGCGCGCCGCGAAGCTGCCGACCGTCGTGACGCGCCGATCACTACGTACGAAGTGCACCTCGGATCGTGGCGGCGCGCCGACGGCAATCGCTATCTCACGTATGACGAATTGGCCGAGCAACTGGTACCGTACGTCGCATCGCTCGGCTTTACGCACATCGAACTCATGCCGATCGCGGAACACCCATTCGACGGTTCGTGGGGCTATCAGCCGATCGGATTGTTCGCGCCGACGAGCCGCTTCGGATCGCCCGACGGCTTCGCCCGTTTCGTCGAACGCGCACACGAGGCCGGCATCGGCGTACTCGTCGACTGGGTACCGGGGCACTTTCCGACCGACGCGCACGGACTCGCGCAGTTTGACGGTACCGCGCTCTACGAGCACGCCGATCCGCGCCAAGGTTTCCAACCGGACTGGAACACGCTGGTGTTCAATTTCGGTCGCAACGAAGTCGCCAGTTTTCTTCTCGCGAACGCTCTGTTCTGGATGGACGCGTATCACGTCGACGGTTTGCGCGTCGATGCCGTTGCATCGATGCTCTATCTCGACTACAGCCGCAGGTCGGGCGAATGGATACCCAATCGATACGGCGGCCGCGAGAATCTCGACGCGATCGCATTACTGCAGCGCGTGAACACCACCGCCTATGCCGATTTTGCAGGTATCATGACCGTCGCGGAAGAGTCAACGGCGTGGCCCGGCGTGTCGCGTCCGGTCGACGCGGGGGGCCTCGGGTTCGGCTACAAGTGGAACATGGGCTGGATGCACGACACCCTCGCGTACATGCACGAAGATCCGATCAATCGCCGGTTTCATCAGGATCAGCTCACGTTCTCGTTCATGTACGCGTTCAGCGAAAACTTTGTCTTGCCGCTTTCGCACGATGAGGTCGTCCACCTCAAGGGCTCGTTGCTCGGCAAGATGCCCGGCGACACGTGGCAGCGCTTCGCGAACCTGCGTGCGTTTTTCGGGTATATGTTTGCACACCCGGGCAAAAAACTGTTGTTCATGGGCGGCGAGTTTGCGCAGGACCGCGAGTGGAATCACGATCGCAGTCTCGACTGGCATCTGCTCGACGAGCCGCAGCATCGCGGCGTCCAGACGCTCGTGCGCGACTGTAATATGCTCTACCGGAGCCTTCCCGCGCTGCACGAACGCGACGCCGAGCCCGAAGGGCTCGATTTCATCAGCTCACACCACAACGATAGCGTCGTTGCGTTCGCGCGCCGCGGCCGTGCCGACGATGCGCTGGCCGTGAGCATTACCAACTTTACGCCGGTCACCCGCGAGGGGTACCGCATCGGCGTTCCGCGGGCCGGCACGTACGTCGAAGCGCTCAACACCGATGCCGAGGTCTACGGCGGCAGCGGGGTCACGAACGGGCCGCGGTCAGCCGAAGCGATCGAAGCGAACGGCCGTCCTCACTCGATCGCGTTTCGCCTTCCGCCCCTCGCGACGGTCGTCTTTCGCTACGAACCATAGCCGCAAACGGAGACACAGCCGTCATGGAAACACCCGACGATCCGGCCGACAACATCGATGAAAATGCCGACGTCGACGGCGACGCCGGCAATATCGACGAACTGGAAGTCCCCGAATCGACCGACGACCCATAAGACGCGAAATCGGCCTTGCCTCAACCGGACAAAGCGAATCTGGACCAGTTGATTGCTGGGGCAGTTTGTTGAGCACGAAGCGCATTCGCTTCCGACGCCACGCACGGGACATGGGGTCGTGCTCGCCTTTCATGAATCGCCGTCGAGAGACTTCAGCCAGCGAACAATTTGCGAACGACGCCCGATTTTGCATAGCGGATTCACGCCATGACAGGGTCCGACCGCGGTGACGCCGAGACGGCCGGCCAGATCGGAGAAAGATAGCCCCGCATCGCCGGCCGGCGCAAGCACCTTGGCGACATCGAGATGCGAACCTACTCGGATGCGTGTCGGCGCGTCATCCGTCCCGACATCGGAGAGCAAGAACAACATCAGCAGTTCGCGCGACCGTGACCGCACGTTGACGAAGTACTCGTCGCCGACGGAATAGCTGCCATCGACGTGCCGGCCGCGATCGTCGGCGGGTGGTTCAACCGGAAAGCGAATCGCAAACTTCCCGAGGCCGGATCGCGGCAACCAAAAGACCGGCAGCGCTGCCGAGGGAAGGTGTCTCGACGCGGAAAAATGATTCGCTGCGGCTTCGTACCGCTGCGGAAAGGGCACTCTGCCGATGGCGATTTCACTCCGGACGCCGCTCGTGCTCGTCGACGACGACGACCTCGTTCGGGTATCGCAAGACAATCCCGGATACCGTTTTGAGCGAGAGGAAGACGGCACGATCGTCGTGAGCCCTACCCATACCAAAGGGGGCGCAAAGAGCCTTGAAGCTGCGGGCCAATTGCGCGACTACAAAAAGCGCGTTGGCGGTAACGCGTTCGACTCGAACACCGGTTTTGCCACCGGGCCGCTGCAACGGGTTTTCGCTCCGGATGCTTCCTGGGTGAGTCAGGCGCGGATCGATGCCCTCACGCCTGCGCAAGCCTCCGGGTTTTGGCCGTTGAGCCCCGACGTGGTAATCGAACTCAAATCGGATACCGACGATTTTGCCGACACGGTGGCAAAGATCGAGCTTTTCGTCGCTCGCGGGAGCAGCTACGCCGTTGCGATCGATCCGACGACCCGCGACGTCGTCGAACGCGGCATCGCACCCGCGGATCTCTTCCTCGACGTCAACGCCATAATCGACGCCTGACGCCGACGCCCTTCACGACGGTCCGTCTTCGTCTTCGAGCGAGCCGCCGAGGTTCGCGACGATCGCGCGTGCCATGTTGCGAAACGCGGCAAACTCGCGAGCCGACCTGCCGCGCAATGCTTCGCGGTTGAGCCGCTCGATCGTCTGAAGCACGGGGCCACGGAGTTTCTTCGCGCGCGCTGTTAGACGGACGTTGATCTTACGCCGATCGTGGCGATCGCGAACGCGACGCACGAGCCCCGCGCGCTCCATCGTGTCAAGAACACGCGTGACCGTTGCGCGCTCCATGCCGACGCGTGCGCTGAGTTCGACTTGCGAGATGTCGTCTTCTTCGTACAGCGGACGCAAGTAATAGTAGTGCTTCAGGGCGACGCCTTGCTCTGCCAGCGCGTCGGCAAGCCGCCGTGAGAGAGCCTTATGCACCGCGCGAATGTGAAAGCCCAGTCCGGCGCTGAATCGTTGCCGGTGATACCCCTTGACAGCCTCGCTCATGTCTGAGTATACAATAACACACAACTTTGTTGCATGTCTTACGGTCAGACCACGAACAATTTCGTCGGCGGCGACTCATGGAGAACATATGCGGCACATCATCATTCCGCGAATCGCAAACGTTGCGCTCGCGGGCCTGATCTGTTCGATCGCTGCACCGTTGTCAGCGGCCGATACGTACGCAATCGATGTCGTGTTACCGCTCACCGGTCCGGCGACGTTCATCGGCAAGTCGCATCAACTCTCGCTCGAAGCAGCGGAACGGGCGATCAATCGCAACGGCGGAATTCGCGGCCGGCCGATTCACTTTGAGATGCACGACGATCAGTCGAGTCCGCAGCTTGCCGTGCAACTGATGAACACTGCGCTCGCGAACCATCCGGCGATCGTCATGGACGGCGGCCCGGCCGCGACGTGCCTCGCAACGGCGGCGCTGATGAAAGGGGGCACGGTCGAATACTGCCTCTCGCCGGCGATTCACCCGCCGGCCCAGTCGTATGTATTCTCAGCGAGTTCCTCGACCCGCGATTACGCGGTCTCGTTCTATCGTTATTTTCGCACGTTAGGCTTGAAGCGAATCGGCATGATCGCATCGACGGATGCTTCAGGCCAGGACGCGGACAACGAATTTCGCAGCGTTCTGACGTTACCGGAAAACCGCAACAGCGGCCTCGAGCTCGTCGACCTCGAGCATTTCAATCCTACGGACTTGAACGTTACGGCGGCACTGACGAAGATCAAGGCCGCGAACCCGCAAGTGATCGTCTGTTATGCTCCGGGCACGCCCTTCGGCACGCTCTTGCGCGGAGTCCGCGACGTCGGACTCAACGTTCCCGTCGCGACGGGTAACGCCAACATGTCGTACGCAATCATGAAACAGTACGCGGACATTCTGCCGGAACAGCTGCTCTTTCCGTCGGTGCCGGCATTCGCCCAACTCGCCACCGATGCACGGACGAAAGCCGTCTATCAAACGTTCTTCGACGCGTTTAAAGAATCGGGCATCCGGCCCGATCTTCTGCTCACCATCGGCTGGGATCCGGCGCTGCTCGTCGCGGATGCGCTTCGCCGGCTGGGCACCAATGCCGGCGGCGATCAACTGCACGCCTATCTCGAAAACGTGCACGACTGGGTCGGCGTGAGCGGCACCTACGATTTCCGCTCCGGCGACCAACGCGGCCTCAGCGCGGACACGATGGTCGTGATGCGCTGGGACCCCGCCAAGGACACGTGGGTCGCCGTGAGCGGTCTCGGCGGTTTCGCCCGCAGCGCCTCCAACTAACTCGCATTCTTCGTGAGGTGGTCTCATTGATGACCGAAATCTACGCCGGAACAATCGGCGAAATCATCGAGAACAACGATCGCAGCGTTGTCCGGCACGGAGACGTCGAAATCGGCGTGCTCCACCGTGACGGCGAATTCTTCGCCTATCGCAATCTGTGCGTCCATCAAGGTGGCCCCGCATGCGAGGGTGTCGTCATCGGCAAAGTCGAGGACGTTTACGGCCCGGACCACACCGTGCGCGGGCAGCGATTCTCCGCGACGGAAACGCATTTCGTTTGCCCGTGGCACGGCTACGAGTACGATCTGCGCACCGGTGAGTGCGCTGCCGACCGGCGGAAACGCCTCCAAAAGTTCAATGTCGTGACGAAGGGAAACGCCGTCTATGTCGTCATCTGAAGTTTACGAGCGAGCGGACGCGCTCGCCGGATATTTTGAAGACCTTATCGCACATGGTCGAACGGACGAAGTCGACCCGCATCAACTGCAGCGGCTGCTCGGCGCGGTCGTCCGTTTCTACAGCGCGAAGACCGAATGCGAAGGCGCGTTTCCAGCCGTTCCGCGCGGATCGTTAACCGCAACGGATGCGATGGTTACCTCGAGCGCGCTGCTGCAAGCAGCCAACGTCCAGGTCTTCGAACTCGGTCTCTGGCAGTCATGGGCGCATTGAGGCGGCGGCGATGAGTGTTACGCTTCCAACCAGCGACCCGCGCGGTTTCATCGTCGAGGAATTCGACACACGAACGCTGCTGCGCCATGCGGCACAGCAAGCGCGCGCGCGAAACTATCAAGACTACTTCATCGTTGACGTCGACTCTCACCATTACGAGAACGAGTCATTCAGCGAGATCGCGCAGCGAATCGACGATCCGGTTCTGCGGCAACAGGCCCTCGTCACCGCGACGCGCGGCGTCGGTGTGGGCTTTCTCGGAACGATGCCCGGCAACCAAGACCAGTCCGGACGCGTGGTGCGCTACCACACGCGACCGCTCGAGCGCGTCGGTCCGGGAGACCAGCGCGATGCCGCGTTGACGCGTCGCTGGATGGACGCGATGGGGACGGATATCGCGTTTCTGTTTCCGACGCCGATGCTCACGATCAGCGGACATCCCGTACGCGAAATTCAGAGCGCATATATCCGCGCTTACAACCGCTGGCTTTGCGAAGTCATTCTGCCGCGCGAGCCGCGGCTGCGCACGATGCTCTGTCTCCCGTTCGCCGATCCCGAGGAGTGCTATCGCACGGTCGAGGAGTTCGGCGATGTTCCCGGCGTCTGCGGCTTTCTCGTGATCGCGTCGCACAATCTCCCCGTGCACGACAATCGCTACATGAAAATGTATGCCAAGCTCGAGGAGCGCGGATTGCCGATCGCATTTCACGGCTCATATAACTGGAACGACCACGCCTTCGCGACCGCCAACCGTTTCATCTCCGTGCACGCGCTCGGCTTCGTCTTCTACAACATGCTGCACATGATGAATTGGATCGTCAACGGCCTACCGGAGCGGTTCCCGGACTTGAAGGTGGTGTGGATGGAATCAGGGCTGGCCTGGGTGCCGTTCATGATGCAGCGGCTCGACAACGAGTACATGATGCGCAGCAACGAGTGCCCCGCACTGAAGATGCGGCCGAGCGAGTACATGAAGCGAATGTACTACTCGGTCCAGCCGCTCGAAGTTCCGGAAGATCTCTCGATCCTGCAGATGACATTCAAAATGATCAAAGCGGAGACGCAGCTGATGTTTTCGTCGGATTACCCGCACTGGGACTTCGACTTGCCAAGCGTGATCTTCGATCTGCCGTTTCTCGATGACCGCGCGAAGCGCAACATCCTCGGTGAGACAGCACGCGAGCTCTTCCACCTCGGGCCGCTCGGCAAGCTCGCGCAGATTCCCGAAGCGTAACGTCGGGTGGCGCTTCTCGTTCGCCCGGCGTTCGGCACCTCCGAACGGACGACGTTCGCCATTCGCGAAGCCCTCGGCGGACAACGTCGCGGGCTTCGCGCACTTCTTCCGTTCGCCGGCCCCGCCGTTGTCGCGTCGGTCGCGTACATGGATCCGGGAAACTTCGCGACGAATATTCAAGCGGGCTCGCGCTACGGGTTCTCGCTGCTGTGGGTCGTCATCGCCGCGAACGCAATCGCGATGCTCTTTCAAGCGATGTCGGCGAAAATCGGCATTGTCACGAATCGCAATCTCGCCGAGCTCTGCCGCGATCATTTCCCGAAGCCGGTGACGGTTCTGATGTGGATCACAAGCGAATTGGCCGCGATCGCGACCGATCTCGCAGAGTTTCTCGGGGCTGCGCTCGCGATTGCGTTGCTCGTGCACGTCCCGCTGCTCGTCGGAATGGTGGCGACGGCGTTCATCACGATGGCGATCCTCATCTTCGGCGGCCGCGGTTTCCGGCCGCTCGAGCTGATCGTCGGGAGTCTGGTCGCGATCGTCGGGTCATGTTACCTCTATGAGGTGCTTGCCGCAGCGCCCGACTGGCGCGCCGTCGCCGCCGGAACCGTACCGCGCATCGCCGGCACCGGGGCGCTGACCCTTGCGGTCGGGATCGTCGGCGCGACCGTCATGCCGCACGCGATCTTTTTGCATTCCGGCTTGACGCAGTCACGAGCGCCCGCACGCAGCGATCGCGAGCGCACGGTGCTGCTGCGTTTTTCCAACCGTGAAGTCATCCTCGCGCTGACGTTTGCCGGACTCGTGAATCTCGCCATGGTCATGGTTGCCGCCGCCGTTATGCATGCCGACCCTGACCGCACGGTTCAGATCGAAGACGCGTTTCATATTCTGGTGCCGCTTTTCGGGGGAGCCGCAGCAGCGGTGTTTCTGCTCTCGCTGCTGGCCGCGGGTATTTCGAGTTCGGTCGTCGGCACGATGGCGGGTCAAGTCATGATGCAGGGCTTCGTCGGTTTCCACATTCCGGTCGCATTGCGGCGCGCCGTCACGATCGTTCCATCGCTGGTCGTCGTCGCGCTCGGCGTGGACGTCACGCACGCGCTCGTCGCAAGCCAGGTCGTGCTAAGTTTGGTGCTTCCGATGCCCATGATTGCGCTCATTATCCTCAGCCGGCGGCGCGACATCATGGGTGCGTATACGGCCTCCGCCCGCACGTCGCTCGTAGCGCTGGTCGCGACGTTCGTCGTACTGGTGCTCAACGGCATCCTGATCGTACAGACGATCCGCGGATAAGGCCGCGCCGGAATCAGAGCCCCTGGACAAACGTCAGGAGCACCTGCTGTGCGGCAGGGTCCAGGGCACGATACTTTTGCACGGCCGGGGCCGCTTCGCCGTCGTGAGCAAGGATCGCGTCCGCAAGCGTTTGCGCGCGACCGTCATGCAGAAAACGATGCCGCATGTGAATGCCGTGGAGAGGCATCGTGCGCCAATCATGACCTTGCGCGGACGCCTGCACAAAACCGTCATCAAGGGCCGGCCCCATATCGTGCACCAGCAAGTCCGAATAGAGCGATTCACTTCCCACTCGCAGACGCGATGCGTGACACTCGGCACAGCCGAGCGCAGCGAATGTTGAAATTCCGGGCGCATCGCTCGTTTGCTGCGATGCCGTCGCCGGTGCTTTCAAGGCGGCGACAAAGGCGCTCACGACACGAACCAGCGTTCCATCATCTTCGAGCGCGGTGTGCTCGCCTTGGCACGGACGTCGCGGGGCACGCGTTCCGACCAGATCATGTGGGAAGAGCGGATTCGTCACGCCGAGTTCGTTTCGAAACGCCTCCGCGACAAACGTATTGAGCTGTGCAACAGCGCCTTTCCAACCGAAGCGGCCGACATGCGTCGTTCCGTCGTCTGATGCAACCCAATTCGGCCGTCCGTGGACGCCGTCCGCAAAGGCGATTGCCCCGTCTGCGATCATCGCATCGTTCATCGCATCGATCGCACCATCATCGTAGAGCGGCAGGGTGTTGCGGATCGATGTCACGTTTGCGGTTGCCGGAACGCCCGGCGCAAGGGCACATGCGAATCCGAGTTCGGAAACCGAATGCATGCGCGCGACCGGACCGCCTTCATTGACGAGTGCGTTGAACGCCGCGTCGAGCCGAGCAACCCGCGTGACGACCGCAAGACCGTCGCGTCCCGTTCCGCCGGGCGATGGACTGAGGTGGCAACCGATGCACGACCGCTCGTTAAAGAGCGGGCCGAGTCCCATTTGCGGCGTGAACGTACGGCTGAACGCGACCTTACCGGCGCGTGCGGCGAGGCTCGCGGGCGCGGAAACGACACTCGCACCGAACGCCGGGAGCTCGATGACGGCACCGGCCGGTTCGGTACCGGTCGCGTCGCGCAACGTCACCCACAGACGGGCCGCATCCGAGGAACTTGCAATCCCGCTCAAGCGCCCCGCTCCGATGACATCGCCGCCGACCGACACGCGCCGTACCGCGATGACGGTGCCGTCCTGACGCATGCGCACGAGCGTGCCGTCTGCATTGAGCACGTACATGTCGGAGTTGCCCGCGAGCGTCGTGTTGCTCGAGAACACGCCGTTCGCAATTTCCGGGACTGCGGGCGCGATATCGATCGGACGGTGTAGCGCGACGTTCGTGATCGCACGCGGCTGGCCGGCCCTGAACACATGGGTATCGTCACCGATTGGGATCGCAACGACCGCGTTCCGCGCGCCGTCCGTGATATAAAGGGTCCGATTCGGAACCCAGTTCAGGATCATCCCCGCTCGGGTGACCTTGCCGTTTTGCGGTGTGATCGTTCCGCGCGGCGCGAGCCCGTCAACGCCCACTTCCGTATGTGCTTGCGTTAGGCTACCGTCCGCGCCGAGGACGGCAAATACCGCGCGTTTGCTGCCGTCCGGCGATTCACCCAGCAGTGCATTTGCGACGAGCGCCGTCGTCATGCCGCCAGGTACGAGCTGCGGGCTGCGATTCGTTTTCACGTCGGTGAACACACCGCCCGCTGTTTTATTGGGTGCATTTGCCAGCGGCAGGCCGGTCGGATCGATGATCGACTCGAAGCCGGCGCCGGTCAATCCGCTCGGCGTCGAAGGAAACCACAAACGTCCGAAGGCGTTATTGATTGAGATGCCGAGCGGATTCGAGACCGCCGGCAATTCGGCGGTCACCGCTTTCGGCGTGTTGATGCCGTTGGCGAACGTCGCGCTAGCAGCAGTGAACAGCTGAACGCGCCCGTCGAGCGCTGATGCCTGACCGCCGGTGCTCGCGAACGTGGCCGGAACACGAACCGCCGGTCCATTCGTATCAATCGAAAGCACCGAACCCTCGGGCATTCCGGCCATCGGCGGGCTACCAAAGTTTGATGTACTCGTGACCAGGAGCCGGGACGGGTCGAGGACACGCCCGGGCGCAGTAAACGCCGCAAACGCGGCGTTGTCGTGAATCGGACCGCCGGCATGAAAGACGCCGACGGAACTCACGGCGCCTGCGCCCGGAATGCCCGACGCGACGACGCGGCCGTTGATAACCACGATGCCCGGCTTCGCATTCTGAGCGGACCCTGCAACGCTCATCGACGTAACGAGAGCGAACACGCAGCAACGGACGGTGAATCGTCGCAACAGGACCTCCGATCGGTATCGTAGGCGGCCCTACTTTAGCCTATCGGACCAAGCGTTCCTCGCTTAGATTGCGGTACGGCTTAACGGTGCGAGAAACGGCCGACGTCCTTGCGACGAAAGGGCCGCCGGCGCGCGACCGAGATGCGGCTTGCGATCAACGAGCCAGAGCGACGGCTTCTTCGAACGCACCGGTACCGACGGCATCCGCATCGAAAATGCCGCGATCTTCCACCCAGTCGTGCGTCGATTCGTACATTTCTTTCGAGTACGGTTCGAACACGAGGCGTTCCCCCGGACCGAACCGCTTCACGTCGACGAGTTTTGCGAAACGCTCGGGCAACTCATTTGCATAGTAATGCACGTAGTTTTGATGCATGAGGTCGATGTCGGCTTGCGCGCGACGCAGCGCGTCGTAGTACTTCTTGACGTCGCCGAGGTCTGCGTCTTTCGACACCATGCCCGCAATCATGAACGTGGTGTCCGTGATCTTGCGAAAACCGAGCTGCTCGAGCGTGTAGAGCTGTATGCCGAACACATCAGCCGCTTGCACTTCGCGCGCGATCATCGCATCGACGCGCTCGTCGGGACGGCCGCCGAAGCGCAGCTTTATCTGGTCCTTCGTCAGGTACGTCTCGAGCGCCTGAATCGTCGCGTAGTGGCTTCCGGAATGGTAGCCGACCGACACTTCGACGCCCGCAAGATCGGCCGGCGTGTGAATCGGCGACTCAGGTGCCACCATGATCGCTCCGGGTGAGACCGAGTAGCACTCGCCCCATAGCGTGCCGTGGTCGGCCGAGGCCGCCATGTTCACGGTCCAATGGCACGCGCAGCTCACCGTCGCCTCGCGCCCGGTTTCGTACGACTCGTATGCGCCGAACTTTTTGCCCTCTTCGGTATAGACCGACGTGTCGAGGTCGGAATCGCCGAGATCGTTCTGCTTGAGCACGTAATCGGTGAGTCCCGCGGCCTCGTAATACCCCTTCTCCTGGGCGACCCACTCTTGGAGCCGGCCGTGAGCGTGAATGACGAACGTTGCCATACCTGATCTCCTCGGAAAGTACGGCGACGTGCCGCAATTTTATTATGATAATAATGAAATTGCGTTTCGTCAAGCCGCCTCGGCCAACGAGATATCAACCAACCGTCACTGGGGGGTTCCTTCTTTCGCGAATGGATTCGGGCCGCCGAAGAAGGCCTGGAGAATCGGCTGCAGCGCGCGATCCGGCGAGAAGCCCGGCGGCGGTTCCTGAATCGGAATGCGTTTGTCACCGCGCGCGAACGGGTCCTCGTTGAGTGGATAATGCACCGGCCACGGCACGTCGTCTTCCTCGACGTGGCCGTCGCCGTAAATGTATTCGTAGTGCACGTAATAGTAGTTTTGATCGCCGACTCGCCAATGTTTGACCGGCCGAATGATTCCGTCGCCCGGATTGAGGCCCTCGTGGATACCGGCAAAATGCATCTCGTAGTGCTTGACCGTTTGCACCGGCCGCGCCATCGCTGCGTTGGCCGCCGCGATATCTTCATGCGCGTCGGCGATCGTCTTCGAAAACCGGTCGTTGAGCTGCGCCATTTGATCGTCGGAATAGTACGGGTGTGCGCTGCGGGGAGCTCCGGGTCGCGCGACCCGCGGAATGGTCGCCGCGCCCGGACCGCGTTCGGGCGTCGAGCGGTGTGGAGCATGAAGGACGATGTGCTCGATCTCGTGATGTTGGGTTACCGGCGCCGGCTCGGGCGCTCGCACGACGGCCGGCGGCGGGGGCGCCGCATGGTGCGGCTTCGCGGGCGCTTGGACCTGCGGTACGGGCGATGGTTGCGCGCGTTCGATCCGGATGATGTCCGTGCGCGCCTGCGGTTCTCGCAAGCTTGCGAAACGCGGCGGCGGCGTGATGCGGTCGAAGACGCGCGCCAATACGTCCCACAGCGACCCACCGAACAGATGGACGATCAGGGACACGAAAAGCCCGATGAGGATAAGCCGCCGCGTATCCGAGCGACGTCGCGCGCTGATCATGTAGGTGGGAAAAGATCCTTATTCCGGTATGGCCGGATTCGATGCGAGGAGTAGGTTGACCGGCTTGGACGCTCCTGGGGATACAAGCGACGTCACAGAATACCGTTCGCTGTGAAAATACCGTGGGCCGCCGTTACGCCCGCAGCGATCTTTTTGACGTCGGGCACCTTTCATTTTGCCCGTCCCGCGATCTTTCGAGCCATCGTTCCGCCCACATTTGGCCATGAAGTCGAGCTCGTTGCGATCAGTGGGGCAGCCGAGCTTGCGGGCGGTCTCGGCTTGCTTTTCGTTTCGACGCGGCGCGTAGCGGCATATGGTCTCGTCGCGCTCGCCATCGCCGTGTGGCCTGCGAATTGGTACATGGCGATCGCGGCGGATCGCTTCGCCTCACTCGGTCCCGCCTGGGTGCTTTGGGCGCGGGTCCCGCTGCAAGTCCCGCTCGTGTGGTGGCTCGTCAACATCGGGCGGTCCGAACGCTAAAAAAGCACCGCGTTATCGCGATGCTTTTCGAGCCGCTCCGGACAAGGCTACTTGATCTCGACCTTCGCCCCGGCTTCTTCGATCTTTTTCTTGACGCTCTCGGCTTCGTCTTTGGTGACGCCGGTCTTGATCGCTTTGGGAGCGCTCTCGACGAACGCCTTCGCTTCGGTTAGTCCGAGCGACGTCACTTCGCGAACCGCTTTGATGACCTTGATCTTCTCCGCACCGAAATCGGTAAGGATGACGTCGAATTCCGTCTGCTCGGCGGCCGGAGCGGCGGCGGCACCGGCAGGCGCGGCTGCGGCGGCGACCGGAGCGGCGGCGCTGACGCCATATTTCTCTTCGAGGTTCTTGACGAGCTCCGAGAGCTCGAGGACGGTAAGTTTATCGATTTGATCGATGAGTTCGGCAACGGCCATGATAGTCGAAATCTCCTAAGCTGCTGATCCGCCGGCTTCTTTTTGCTCGCGGATCGAATTGAGGACGCGGACGAGACCGCTTTGATTGCCCGATAGCACGGTAACGAGGCCGTACAGTGGGCTCGTGAGTGACCCCACCAGCCTGGCGAGGAGCTCGATTTTCGGCGGCAGAGACGCAAGGACGGCGACTGCTTTGGCGTCGACGATCTGGCCGTCGATGTAGGCGGCTTTGACCTCGACGGGCTTGTTGGCGTCGCTGAACGTCTTGAGGGCTTTGGCAGGCGCAACGGGATCTTCGCCGGCGAACACGACGCCGGTCGGACCGGCCAGATACGCCTCGAGCTTCTTCGCGAGCTCGTCGCCCGCCGCGATCGAGAACAGCGAGTTCTTCACCACGCCGTAGGTCGCCACACCGTCATCCTTGCGGAGCTCGTTGCGCAACTTCGTGATGTCTTCGACCGTGAGACCGGCGTAGTTCGTGAAGAACAGGTGCTTCGATTCGCCGATTTTCTGCCGAAGTTCGTCGATCGTCGCTTCTTTTTTCGCGGTAGGCATCGAATCTCTCTTAAAAAGCAAAAGCGCCTCCGCCGACGTGAGCGAGGCGCATTGAGAGACAGCGATGGAGGCCACCGGTGAATCGTTCGTGCATCCTCGGAAGGCGGTCACCGCTCACGCGGCACCCATTATCCCCGCAGGGACCTACGGTCATTGGAGCCAGCAGTAATAGTACAGCAACCGGCCGCAATCGTCAATCGGATTCTACGCGGCACGTAGCCCGACGTTGCTGACCAATCCGCTGCCATACTTCGACAAGCTCAGTATGACAAGCGTGTGCTATCACCTGAATTCGTCCGTCACCCTGTCACCGTGTCAACCACCGTGCCACCCCGTCACCCACCCGTCACCCACCCGTCACCCACCCTGTCACCCTGTCACCCTGTCACGCTGTCACCCTGTCACTGTCACCCTGTCACCCTGTCACTGTCACCCTGAGCTTGTCGAAGGGTTGTCGAAGGGTCGCCGGAGGGTTGTTGAACGGCTTGTGAGCTGCGCGTAAGCTACTGTTCGATCGGATCTCTCGCAAGCGGAAACGACTCGAACTCGTAGTTCCCGAGCACGCCGTTCCGGCGCTCGACCTTGCGGAAGTACACGGTCTGAATGAGATCGCGCGTCGCCGGGTCGATCTCGACGGGGCCGCGCGGGCTCTCGAACTTGAGCGTCTTGACGATATCGATGCTCTTATCGAAGTCGATCGTACCTTTTTGCGCTTCGATCACTTTGTACGCTGCGGCAAGCGCGTCGTACGCCTGCACGGCAATGAACGTTGGAAATTGATCGCTGCCGTATGCGACTTTGAAGTCTTTGACAAATTGCCGGTTCAATGCGGAATCATGCACCGCGGAATAGGTGTACGTCGTCGTGATGCCGAGAGCGCTGTCGGCTTCGGTCGGCAAAAGCGCTTCATCGGTGAGATCGCCCGTCGCGAGAAACTTTGTCGAACCGAGACCGGCCGAGCGCAGCGCTTTGATGAACGAGATACCGCCGCCGGACGCATTGATGAACAAGAACATCACGTCCGGCTTGGCGTCTTTGACTTTCTGGATGTAGGCCGTAAAATCTTGACTGCCGACGGGGATGCGCGACTCGCCGAGCATCTTGCCGCCGGCTGCCTCGAACGTCTTCTCAAACGTCGTTCCGGCGTCGATTCCCGGACCGTAATCCTGAAAAACGGCGTAGGCCGTTTTCGCGCCGCCCTTGTAGGCCCACTGCGCGAACGGCTTGGTGATCTGCCCGGTCGTGAAGCCCCAGCGGGACGTGTACGGATTTTTCGTCATGATGCCCGCGGTCGCCGCGTTGACGATGAAATACGGAATCTTGGCTTGCGTGGAGACCGAACCCATCGCGATGGCGTTGGGCGTATACGTGGCGCCGATCAGCATGTCGACGTGCTCTTGCACGATCAGTTCTTGCGCGAGGCGCTTCGCCGTTTCGGGCGCGATGCCCGTATCGTCGCGCTTGATCAGCACGATCTTGTGGCCGGCGATGGTGTCGCCATGCTCTTTCATGTAGGTCGCGAAACCCGCGTCGGCCATCTTGCCCAGAATGACGTTATCGCCCCCGGAATACGATAAGACAACGCCGATCTTGATCGGCGCTTGCTGCGCCGATGCCGGGATCGCGCCGGCGGCCAAAACCGCCGCCAGCGCAGCAAAAATCGCTCGTCGGAAAGAAGTCTTCATATGATGGCTCCCATGGTGAAAGAATCGTCGTTACCACCTGGAACGCGAACTTCCCGCCGAACATCTCACCTGCGGAAGAACCGGCAGCGCCGGGCGCGTACCAAGCGACGTGAACACCCCTTTCATCGCAACGGCGTTCGCGACGGCGTTCACCATTATCGATCCGGTCGGCATGATTCCGCTCACGATCAGCGTCACGTCGACCGCGTCCAATCAAGAACGCGGCGCCATCGTGAACCGTGCCGTGCTGGTTGCGGCTTGCGTCATCTTCGGAATGGCAGTCGTCGGCCGCGCCATTCTCGACTCGCTCGGGATCACGCTGCCGGCGTTCACGATCGCCGGCGGCATTCTGCTCTTCCTGATCTCGATCGACATGCTCTTTGCCCGTAAAACCGGCGCGAAGCAAACCGACGAAGAGGAGCGCGAGGGCGCAGAAAGCGGCAATCCAGCGGTGTTTCCGCTCGCAATCCCAATGATCGCAGGACCCGGAACGATCGCAACGGTGCTGGTGCTCGTGAGCATCGCACACGGCAATCGCTACGAAGAAGCGCTCGTGTTCGCAGCGTATGCGAGCGCGATGCTCGTGACCTGGCTGTGCATGCGCGCATCAGCGCAGTTGTTGCGCGTGATCGGCAATACCGGCATTCACGTCGTCACCCGGCTGTTTGGCATTCTGCTCTCGGCGCTTGCAATTCAGTTCGTTATCAACGGTCTCGCCGAAACACCGCTGTTTGCACGCTGACCGTCGTAAACCGCCGCACGTAACTTCTAGGCGGCGAGTACGCCCTCTTCCACGTCTTGTTTATCGAGGCTGTGAAGCCGATCCGTCATCAACCACGTATTTGCTGCTTCGCGCTGTGCATCGCTGACGCGTGCCCCAACCCATGCATGGATCATCGCGTCGGTATCGTTCGTCGACAGCGCCTCGTCGAATTGCGATGACGTGATGCCCCAGCGCTCGAACACACCTTTGTCCATCGGGCACGGATAGTGATAGTCGTGAATCGTGCCTTCGCGCGACGCGCGCGCCTTGTCGAACACTCTCGCGAGCCAATAATAGTCGCCGATGCGTTCGCGCCCGCGGCGCGGAAAGTCTTTGCCACTACGAAAATCTGTTGCCATTGGTGCTCCCTCGCTTCGCGGTTCTACTGCCCTGAATGTGCTCAGCTAAGGTTCTGGTTTCACGCAGACGAGCTCGAATAAACGTGCTTGTCAAGCCAAAGCACCATCCGCTGCATGATGACGTCACTATTTTTCTCGATCATGAGCGTATGCCCGTTTCCAAAGATGCCGGAGTCGGGCAAAACATCGAGCGTAACGCTGCCGCCGCGCGGGTGTAACCGATCGCGGAACGCTTTCGACGCTGCGACGCGGTCGGGAGCGCGATCTCCGGTGGGTCGGCTTCCGCGAGATTGCGCTCCGGTTTGCGCTCCGGTTGAAGATAGTCTGCGCTCCAACGCACATCGAGGCCGGAGGGAAGGTATGGTTGTATTATGGTAGGATCGTAAGATACCCCTGTTCAGCAGCTCGATGCGTCGCTGCGAGGTGATCATGTTTGGGACCCACGCGCAAACCCGCCGTCGCTTTCTCTCAGGGTTCGCTTCCGCAGCCGGCGCGGCGGCCGCGAGCGCTGCCGCAATCGCACAAACGGCGTCGTCGACCGTTCGCGTCGGCATCATCCCGAGCGATTTCGGCGCGCAGCCGTATTATGCGAAAGACATGGGCTTCTTTACTCACCGGGAGCTCTCGGCAGAACTGACCGGTTTGGCAAACGGGTCGGCCATTGCCGCAGCGGTAGCGGGCGGAGCGCTCGACATCGGATTCTCGAACATCGTCACGCTCGTAACCGCGCACGCTAAGGGGCTACCGTTCACGATTCTGGCCGCCGCGAACCTGTACGACGCGATGTCGCCGACCGTCGGCCTTCTAGCGGTGAAGCGCGAGTCCAAACTCAATGCTGCCAAAGATTTTAACGGCAAGACCGTCGGTGTCGGGGCAATCAATAACGTCACGCACCTGGGTGCTCGCGCATGGATCGATAATAACGGCGGCGACTCGAATGGCATCAAGTGGATCGAGGTTCCTATCACCAATATGGCTGCGGAAGTCCTGACCGATCGCATCGATGGCGTTATTCTCGATCTTGGCATCTATCCAACGCTCAACAAGCCGAACGACCCGCTGCGCATCGCCGCGGCAACATTCACCGCGATTGCGCCGCGATTTCTTACCGGCGGCTGGTTTGCGACCCAAGAGTGGGTCTCGAAACACGCCGCCGAGACGCGCGACTTCGCCGCGTCGATGGCTGACGCTGCACGATGGGCGAATATGGTAAAGAACCATCGCGCTTCAGCGGAAATTCTCGCGCGCTATCTCAAGTCGTCGGCCGACGATATCAACGCAGCGCCGCGCGTCGCTTACGGTACCTCGGTGACTGCGCCGATGGTGCAGCCCTTGATCGACGTCGTCGCTCGCTACAAAGTGATTTCAGCAGCGTTTCCTGCAGCGGAGATGATCGCCTCCGGATGAGCACAGAAGTCCGAGCAACCCCCGCGAAGATGTCCGCGACCACGGTGGTGGTTGGAACAAACGTGCCGCGGGTCGACGCCCTTGGAAAAACAACGGGTGAGACACAGTACGTCGCCGATATGCGCCGGCCCGGCATGCTGTTTGGGGCGATCACCCGTAGCCCGTATCCCAGTGCGCGCATCGTCCGCATCGACACGTCGCAGGCCAAGGCCCTCGCGGGCGTCGTTGCCGTCATCACAGCGGACGATACGCCAAAGATTCCTTGGGGTCAGAGTAAACGTGACACCTACGTGCTCGGGAACGGACGTGTGCGCTACGCTGGTGACGAGGTAGCGGCCGTCGCGGCCGTCGATCTAGAAACCGCCCGCGAGGCGGCGCATCTGATCGAGGTCGAGTACGAAGAGTTGCCGCCCGTTCTCTCGATCGACGACGCGATCGATCCGAATGCACCACTCGTACACGAGGACGCTCCGGGCAACGTCTGTCACCGCCTCACGATCGAAGACCGCGGCGGTGACGTCGATGCCGCCTTCGCGGCTTGTGATGTCATTGTGGAAGAGACGTTCCAATCGCAACGTCAGTGGCACGCTTCGATCGAACCGATCGGCAGCATCGCCGAGTGGGACGCAAACGGTCATCTCACCATTTGGGCGAACGTCCAGGCACCGTTCGCGGTGCGCGAACGATGGGCCGTTCCGCTCGGCGTGCCGGAGCGCGACATCCGTGTTATTCAAACCGAAGTCGGCGGCGGCTTTGGCGGCAAAGGCGGCGACGACGGAAATGCGGTGATTTGCGCGTTTCTCGCCAAAAAGGCCAAGCGCGCGGTTCAACTCGTCAACTCGCGCGAGGAGGAGTTCACCGCGACGCGACCGCGCCTCCCGATGCGAATTGCCGTCAAGCTTGGCTTCACGAACGACGGCATCGTGCGTGCGAAAGAACTCAACGTGGTTGCCGACTGCGGTGCCTACGCCGGACGCGCGCCGGTCGTCATGGGCGTCGCGTCGACCCGTCACGACGCAGTGTACAAGTATCCGGCGGTCCGATCAGATTCGACGCTCCTCTATACGAACGTGATTCCGGCGGCGGCCTTTCGCGGCTACGGCAACCCGTCTGCGGCGTGGGCCGTGGAGCAGGCGTGGGATATCGCGGGAAAGCGGCTCGGTATCGACGCTCCCGAACTGTTGCGGCGCAACGTCGTCGAGCCGGGCCACGTCTCTCCGCACGACCATCGCATCTCGAGTTGCGAATTGCGTCAGTGCATCGACCGGGCCTGCGAGTTGATCCGATGGGACGAGAAGCGTAAGCATCGGGTACCGAATCGCGGTCTCGGCTTATCATGCAGCGTGCACGTGAACGGCCGCCGCAGCTATGGCGACTGGGACGGCTCTGCGGCAATGATCATGATCGGCGTCGACGGCCGTGCCGTGATTCTTTGCGGTGAAGGGGAAATTGGTCAGGGCGGCCGCACGACGCTGTGCCAGATTGCGGCCGAAACGTTAGGATTGCCGATCGCCGACATCAGCATAACACAGGCCGACACCGCGACGACAATGCATGCACTCGGGAGTTTTTCGAGCCGCGTCACGTACACCGTCGGTAACGCGATTCTTAACACTGCGAACCTCGTCCGCGCGCAACTGGTGCAAGCCGCGGCGCGTCAACTTGGCATCGACGAGGAACAGCTGACGATCGCCGACGGCTGGATCGTCCGCCGGAACGATCCACACGGACTCTCCCGAATTCCAGTTGGCGAGATCGTGCGCAAGCATCTCTTTCGGCGCAACGGCACGCCGATCGCCGCGATCGGTTCGCACGATAGCCGGTCGGAGAGTTCCGACCGCGATCGGTATGGGAACGAATCCGGTGCCTACAACTTTGTTGCCGAGGCCGCCGAGGTTGATGTCGATACCGAGACGGGCGCCGTGACGGTTCTCGAAGTCGTAGCCGTGGCAGATTGCGGGACAGTCATCAATCCGCTCGGAGCGGAAGGTCAAGTCCGGGGCGCGATCGCTCAAGGCATTGGACTCGCGATGAGCGAGTGGTTCGAATGGGCGGACGGGCGTCCACAGAATCCGAACTTCGGCGACTACAAAATCCCGACGATGGCCGACATGCCGTTGGTGACGGTAGATTTCGCAAAGTCGTACGAGCCGTCCGGCCCATTCGGGGCGAAAGGCGTCGCCGAAATTGCGCTCGACGTCGTCCCCGCTATCATCGCGAACGCCATCCACGATGCGGTCGGCGTCCGCATTCATACGCTGCCGATCACGCCGGAGAAGATCTACCGCGCACTGCACCCACAGTTCGTTTCATGAGCGACGACTCCATTTGCTTGAACGCGGCTTCCTCCGCATGCTTGACGTGGTCGACACACAAGTCGTACGCCGCTTGACCGTCGCGCTTCTCGATCGCCCCCACGATCTTCCGTATCTCGCTCAGACTCTGCTGCGTCCGGCGCGGGTCGATGTACGCTGCCCGCAACAGATTGATCCGGCCGTGCAACATGCGAATCAAATCGGTCAAAATCGGGTTTGCTGCGCCGGCGAAGATCGCTTCGTAGAAGCGCGTTTTGGATGCAAGTTTCTCGCTGCCGGACGTTTTCGCGTTTCGGTATGTCGACTCCACATCGCGCAGCGCAGCGTGCAGAGACGCGATCACCATCGCGTTCGCGTTCTGCGCACAGCAGCGCCCAGCCAGGCCCTCGAGCGCCGAACGGACGTCGTAGATGTAACGCGCATCATCTGCCGTCAGCACCGAAACAGCGGGGCCCTTGGGCAGCAATTGCACCAAGCCTTCTCCTTCGAGTTCGCGCAACGCTTCGCGAACCAAGGTCCGGCTAACGCCGATCATCTCACAAAGCTCGCGCTCGATCAGCCGCGTTCCGGGAGGAAATCGCATGTCGAAGATCGCTTCGCGCAATTTTTCGCTAACGTGATGTCGCAGCAAAAGCGCGGGGCGCTCGACCCTCATGTCGGTGCTCTGCGCGTAGACTTTAGGAGGCAAGAGGAAGTCGTTTCCGGAGGAGAGAGGGGATCGTATCGTAATACGGTCTTCGCTCTTAGGCTTCTCGCTCGGCACAGCCGACCCCGTCTCGATCGTTCGAGAGGTAAGGTAAATAGAGGTTCAATGCGCGTTCGCTACCACCGGGCGGATTCGATCGATGACGCGCTCGCGCAACTCGCGAAATACGGCGATGATGCACGCATTGTCAACGGCGGGACAGCGCTCGCAATTTTGATGCGTCAGCATCTTGTGCAGCCGGCAATGCTCGTCGGTGTCGACCGCATTGCCCCCCTGCGCACGATCAGCGTCGCCTCGGACGGTACGATCAGCATCGGCGCGGCCGTCCGCTTGCGAACGTTGGAACGGGACGCGCGCATCTTGACCGCGTGGCCGATGGTCGCCGAGGCAATCCGGGCCGTCGCGACACCACGCATTCGCAACATGGCAACGCTCGGCGGCGGCTTGGCCCACGCTGACCCCGCTCAAGATCCGCCGGTAGCGTTGAGCGCTGCAGGTGCGACAATCGTGATCCGCGGGGTGCACGAACGCCGCGTCGAAGCACGGCACTTCTGTATCGGCTACTACGAGAACGTGCTGCGACCCGGCGAGATCGTGACACAAATAGAATTACCGCCGCCACCGCCGCGCAGTGGTGGCGCGTATCTTAAGTTCCTGCCGCGCTCGGTCGAAGACTACGGCGTCGTAACTGCTGCTGCGCAGGTGCAGCTTGACCAGGAAGGTCGGTGCACCGACGCGCAACTTGCGCTCGGAGCCGTTGCGGACCGGCCGGTAATCATCGACGTAGCAACGGTCCTGATGGGTGCTCGCATTACCGAAGCGACGGCGAATGAAGCTGCGCAGCGAGCTCGCAGCATCGTCGATCCGCTCCCTGACGTTCGCGGTTCCGCCGGGTACAAACGCGAGATGGCTGTCGTTTTCGCGAGGCGCGCTCTCCTGGCAGCGGCGCGCCGCGCATCCGCGTCATGATGCACGAGGAGCACGGCGCAACGATCGTGCTCTCGGTCAACGGGATGCGCCGCGTCATCGCAGATGTGTGGGCCGACCGCACCCTACTTTCGGTGTTGCGTGACGACCTTGCACTTACCGGCGCCAAGGAGGGCTGCGGCATCGGAGCTTGCGGCGCTTGCACCGTCATCCTGGACGGTGAAATGGTCTCCTCGTGCATTCAACTCGCCGTACTCGCGGACGCGGGCAACGTTCGCACGGTTGAAGGCCTCGCGCAAGGTGATGAACTCGACCCCGTCCAGCGCGCCTTCATCAAGCACAACGGCCTTCAATGCGGTGCCTGCACGCCCGGCCAGATCATGGCCGCGCGAGCCCTACTCGACCAGTCGCCGTCACCCTCACACGCAGAAATTATCGAGTGGATGACTGGAAATCTCTGCCGGTGCACCGGTTACGCGCAGATTCTTCGAGCAGTGTTTTCCGCCGGCGCGAGCCGCACTGGAGCTTTATGATCGACTTTTTTAATCCGAGCGAACCGTATTCGGCTCAAACGCAGCGGTTTGTCGCGCGCGTGCAAAACGGTGCGGGCGATATTTTCGAGGTAGCCGCGGTCGCGAGAAATGTCGACGTGGGCGATGCTGCGATGTGGAAGCGCGAATGGGCGGCCCTCGGCGAACTTGCAGAACGCGAAGCGCGAGCTGCCGAAGCCGCCGGCCATGAAACGACCGCGGCAACGCGTTACTACCACGCCTCGCAGTACTATGGCCAATCCGATATCTTTACAACGCCGGGAAGCCCGGAACGCAAGGCCGTCTTCCGGCAATCACAGGACATGTTTCGCCGCGGTGCGGCGCTTGACACGACCGATATTCGGCTCGTCAGCATTCAGTGTGAGGACCAAACATACGACGGTTATTTTTGCGTCCCGGCGGTCACGGACGGCAAGACCGTACCGGCAGTGCTCTTTATCGGGGGCGCCGATGCGACGTCCGAAGAGACGTATTTTAGCGGCAAAGGCCTACTCGACCGCGGCATGGCGATGCTCTTACTCGACATGCCCGGTCGTGGCTCAGGAATTTACCTCAAAGACTATCTCTCGCGTTACGACATGGAAGTGCCCGCGGCCGCCGCGTTCGACTGGCTCGAAGCCCAACCGGAGGTCGATCCGGCACGTCTTGCCGTAGCAGGCATCAGCCTCGGCGGGTATTATGCACCGCGTGTAGCAGCGTTCGAACCGCGGGTGAAAGCTCTTGCGTGCTGGGGCGGCGTGTTTGATGTCACGGAGGACATCTACGACTATCACGTTCGCATTCAACCCCAATTTCGGTGGCTGCTCGGCACAAGCGACGATGTTTCGACACGCGAGCGTATCGCGGCGTTCAATCTGCGCGACGCCGCACCCAAGATCACCGTGCCGACAATGATCACGCACGGTCGCGTCGACCGGATATCAGCGCTCGCGGGAGCAGAACGCCTCCATGCCGCGATTGGGACGGCGAACAAACAACTGATAATCTACGACGGCCCGGGCGCGGGACATTGTGGCTACGACGACTGGCGCCATGTTGTGCCGCAAATGTTCGATTGGCTCGGCGACCGTCTCGGTTTAAGATCTGATGGAGTGTCGCGCCGTCAGATGATCCGGTTTGCTCATGAGCGCCGGTAAATCAACAGGCAACCATTGATGGGGCAAAATCTACGAACGTTCCTCGCGGACGCGATCGCGAGCGATCCGGGGGCCGTAAAAGTCGTTGAAACGCCGATCGACCGACGTGTCGGAATGCAAGCTTATGCAGCGAAGGCCGCGCAACGTTCGGAATATCCGATTTTGCTGTTCACGAATATCGTCGGATCACCGTTCCGCGCCGTCGGCAATGTACTCGGCTCGTACGCGCACGTCGCTTTGGCGCTACGTTGCGACATCGAAGACATCCCGCGGATTTACGGCGAGAAGTTAAACCGGCCGATCGCGCCGATCACGGTCGATGACGCGCCTTGCAAAGAAGTTATCGTCACCGGCGACGACCTCGACGTCACCGTGTTGCCACTCACGTGGCACAACGAGCTGGATGCGGCGCCGTACATAACTGGTGGCGTCTCGTCCACGCGCGATTTGCAGACCGGCATTCAAAACGCCGGTATCTACCGTCACCAGGTCTACGGGCCGCGGGAGGTGGGTGCACTTCTCGGCGGCGGCCATCATGGTTCGTACAACCTTCAAAAGTACGAAGAACGCAATCAGCGCATGCCGATAGCGATCGCGATCGGCATGCATCCAGCCGTCCAACTTGCGGCGGTGGCGCGACTTGCACATTCCGGCGGAGAGTACGACACGGCCGGCGCGTTTCTCGGCGAACCCGTCGAGCTCGTTCGTGCCGAGATGTCCGAATTGCTCGTGCCCGCTGAAGCTGAGATCGTCATTGAAGGCTTCATCGAGCCGCACGCACGGCGCGAAGAAGGCCCCTTCGGCGAGTGGCCCGGCCATTATCTGGGCGACGCAGAAGCTCCCGTCGTCACGATCAGTGCGATCACGCACCGTCGCGATGCGCTCTATCATGACGTGATGTCGTCGGCGCGCGAACATCTCTTACTCGGCGGCCTTCCGCGCACCGGCAGTATCTTCGCCGCGGTCAAACAACTCGTTCCAAATCTTGTCGCCGTTAATTGTCCACCCGACACGCGAATGCATTGCTATCTTTCCATCAACCGACGGCGCAACGTCGATGTGAAACGCGCGGCGATGGCTGCCCTTAGCGTCGAACCCGAGAACCTACGCGCCGTAATCGTCGTCGATGACGATATCAACATCTTCAACGATAGCGACGTCATGTGGGCGATCGGCACCCGCTTCGACGCGGCCGACGATTTAACGATCCTAAAAAAATGGAGCGGGCCAGGCGGATTGCTACCGACGAATTGGATCTATCTTCCCGACGGCAGTCGCACGCCGCGCGCATCGAGCGCCATGATCATTGACGCGACAAAGCCGTTCCCCGCGCCGTATCCGCCGCGAACGAAAGTCTCCGACGAAGCGCTCGCGAGCGTCAATGCCGGCGACATGAAAGAAGTGACGTTGCAGAGTCCATTCCTACCGAAACCCTAGTGTGCTGTCTCGTAAGTTCCATGCGGAAGATCGCGAAAGATTTTTTGTCAGATCGAGGAGCGATGAGGAAGCAACGCCGTATCGCTGTGACCGAAGAGCGACGATGAGCTCGCGAAAAAGACAAGCGAGATTTCGTATGCGAACTTACGAGATGGCACACTAGACATGGCCCTGTAGTCCGAGCGTTTCGAGCGGCGCGATCGGCAGCCAGCGATCGCCGTTTCGCGCGAGGAGCGCGTCCGCCGACGCCGGTCCGTCGCTGCCGGCCGCGTACAGCTCGGGTGCATCAGCGTCGGCTCCCCATGCCTCGAGGACGGAGTCGACGGCAGACCATTCCAATTCGATCATATCGGCGCGTTGAAACAGCAGCATGTCGCCGCGCATCACGTGATAGAGCAGCGTCTCGTACCCGACGTTGGGCGGCTCATCGAAGGTCGTCTCGTAGCGAAAACCGGCATGTGCACGACCGAGTTCGAGTTCGACGCCGGGACGTTTCGCTGCAAAGCGTTGGATGAGCCCGCGCTGCGGATCGATGCCCAACAAGAGGAGATGCGGTAACGTCGCGCCGCTCTCGAGCGGACCGTCCGGCGGCCGCAGCACGAGGGCGATGGTCGTCACGTGCGCGCTCGTACATTTCCCGGTGCGGAGATAGAACGGAACGTCGCGCCAGCGGTCGTTATCGATCCGCACGTCGAGCGCAGCGTACGTCTCGGTCCGGCTATCGCGCGAGACATTGTCCTCCGCGCGATATGCGCGCACGGCCTGTTTGCCGATCGTTCCGGCCGCGTATTGTCCGCGTGCCGCCGCGCCGGATTCGATTGGTCTCAATGCGCCGAGCAAACCTGCTTTCGCGTCGCGCACGGTCTCCGCGTCGAACGTGCGCGGTTGCTCCATTGCGACAAGCGTCAGCAAGCTGAAGAGATGATTCGGTATCATGTCGCGTAACGCGCCGATACTCTCGTAAAAGGAACCGCGGTCTTCGACGCCGACCGTTTCGGCCGCCGTGATCTGCACGCTCGCGATCGAATCGCGATGTAGAAGCGGTTCGAACATGCGGTTTCCAAAGCGCAGCGCGGGGATGCCTTGAACGGCTTCTTTGCCGAGGAAATGATCGATGCGATAGAGCTGCGATTCAGCCGCGAGCGACGTCAATTTTGTGTTGAGCGCGCGCGCCGATTCGAGATCACGTCCGAACGGCTTCTCGATGATGACGCGTCGAAAGACCTCGGATTTTTCAGCCAGCAAGCCGGCACCGGCAAGACCGGCGACGATCGTCTCGAAAAAACGCGGCGCGACCGCGAGATAGAAAACGGCATTCTCATCGGCACCGATCCGTTGAGCGAGCGTTGCATAATCCGCGTCTTTCGTAAAATCAAAGCGCAGATAGTCCAACCGCTCCGAGATAAACGCCCAAACGTTTTCATCGAGCGTATCGGACGCCGACTCGGACCCTTTTTGAGCGGCGAATTCATGCAACGCGTCACCGATTTCTTTGCGCCAGCCGGCGGCGTCGCGGTCGTTGTGATCGAGGCCGATGAAGCGCATCTCCGCATCGAGCAGTCCACCTGCAGCGAGATCGTAAACCGACGGCATCAGCAGACGTTTTGTCAAATCGCCTGCTGCGCCGAAAACGGCTACCGTGCACGGCGGAGCCGTCGGATTCATCTGAGAATTACGCCGTCAGCACGCCTTCTTCAGCATCTTGCTTGTCGAGGCTCGGCGCCTTCTCGACGGTCACCCATGCGTTCGCGGCGTCGCGCTGCGCGGCACTCACGCGCGCATCGACGAACGCATGAATCGCCTCGTCGGTGTCGATTGTTTTCAGGGCTTCGTCGAACTGCGCCGGCGTGATTCCCCAGCGTTCGAACACGCCTTTATCCATCGGGCACGGATAAATATAGTCGAAGATCGTGTTGTCGCGTGCCGCACGCGCCTTGTCGAATACGCGAGCAAGCCAGTAATATTCGCCGATGCGATCGCGTCCGCGGCGCGGAAAGTCTTTGCCGCTACGAAAATCGGTTGCCATGATTGTCCCTCTCATCGGATGGTCGTACCGGTACCAACGCCCTCGGACCGCGGGTGGGTTTCAACTATGCGAGCAGGAGGGTCGTGTCCGCGTAACGTTCGCCGATGACCGGGACGCTGGCGGTAATCCGTTCGATTTCGGCCAGTTCTTCAGACGTCAGCGCGATATCGACGGCAGCCAAGTTGTCAAGCAGGTGGTTGACGTGTTTCGTGCCGGGAATCGGTACGGCACCCTGGCCCTTCGTCATGACGAACGCCAGCGCGAGCTGCGCCGGCGAGCAGCCGCGCTTCGTTGCGAGTTCGGTAAACTGTTCGAGGACCGGGCGGTTCTGTTCGAACGCTTTGAAGCGCGGATAGCCGCGCCGATTGTCGTCGTCGCCAAGTTGCTCGTACGACGTAACCGTTCCGCTAAAGAAGCCGCGGCCCAGTGGGCTATACGCGACGAGCCCGACGCCGAGTTCCTTGAATGCCGGCAGCATTGCCTCCGGCTCACGCGACCACGGCGAGTACTCGTTTTGCACGGCGCTGATCGGATGCACCGCGACCGCGCGACGCACCGTTGGTTCGCCTACTTCGGAGAGTCCGAGATATCGGACTTTGCCTTCGCGAACGAGTTCGCCCATCGCGCCGACGGTTTCTTCGATCGGCACGTTCGGATCGACGCGATGCAGATAGTACAGATCGATCGTATCGATGTTGAGCCGTTGCAACGACGCCTCGCACGCGTCGTGCACGTGCTTCGGCGAGCCGTCGACCATGAGCGCGCCGCCGGGGCCCTTTCCCCCGCCGCCGGGCCGCGTAAAACCGAACTTCGTCGCGATGACGACGCGATCACGCACGCCTGCCAGCGCTTTGCCCACGAACACTTCGTTTTGCGATCCGCCGTAGACGTTCGCCGTATCGAAGAGGGTTACACCTTGCTCGACCGCCGTGTCGATCACGCGCGTCGACTCGTCCGCATCCGCTTGACCGTAATGGCCCGCGATCATCATACAGCCCAGTCCCATCGCGGAGACTTCGAGGCCTTGGTTGCCCAACGGTACCGTCTTCATGTCGTGCGTTTCCCGCGCCGTCACGCGCGCACCTCGGACGCCGCAACGCGCGACGACCAACTCTCCCATGCGCGATCCTGCGACAACGCTTCCGAGAGCATCGTACCCGCCGCCAAAATTTCCCCCGGCGTGAGATACCGGATCTCGCCCAGCTGTTTCGCGGCCAGCACGAGTTCGGCATTCTTCTGCAGATACACCGACGTGAAGACCGCGCCGCGCAACGTGGCCGCCGCGACCGCGCTGCCGTGCCCGCGCATCAACACGACGCTATTCGCACCGAGGGCGTGCGCGAGCGACTCACCTTGCGGCATCGTCGTCACCAGCAGGTTCGTATCACCGAACTCATCGTGAATGTCCCAAACGGGAACGTCGTTGCCGATCACCGAGCCCATGTGCAGGATTGGCCGTAACGGAGTCGCCGTCGTGCCGAACGGAATCGTCGCAGGCGAATGATTGTGGCACACGGCATGCACGTCCGGGCGCGCAGCGTAGATGCGGCCGTGAATCGGACGCTCAGCGTACATCCGGCGTCCGTTCTGATCGATCGGTTCGCTTTCGAGCGTAAACTCGATGAGGTCGGCGCGTGTGACGAGATTCGGTCCGCGCGAACCCGACATCACATAGCGGTCGGGCCGGTCGGGATGACGGACCGAGACGTGGCCGAAGGCGTCGAGCACCCCTTGGTCGGCAAGAATACGGTTGGCGATGACGAGGTCGTCAAGCAAAGCATCGAGCGTAGACATTACGCTCGGGCCCTTTCGCACGCGGCCGCCGTTACCTCGGCGCGTTCGGCATCGCTGAGAAACGCAACCTCGAGCGCATTGCGCAGTGCCTGCGCGACGTCGTCGTCGTCGAGCCCGGCGGCGGGTGCAGCGCGATCGAACTCATGCGTCCAATCGATGCCGCTGATCGTCGGATCGTCGCTATTGAGCGTCGCGAGAACGCCGTGTTCGAGGAAACGTTTCATCGGGTGCGCCGCGTACGACGCGACGGTGTTCGTCTGAACGTTGCTCGTGAGCGCGACTTCGAGACCGATCCGCCGCCGCGCGAGATAGTCGAGCAGAGCGGGATCATCGATCGCATGCGTTCCATGACCGATACGATCGGCGCCGAGGTCGCGCAACGCCGACCAGACACTCGCGGCATCGCCCGCTTCGCCGGCATGCACGGTAACCGCCCAGCCGGCGTCGTGCCCGCGCCGGAAGTGTTCGCTGAAACATCGGGCCGGCCACGCGATCTCATCGCCCGCGAGGTCGAGCGCGGTGATGTGTTCGCGATGCGCGAGCAGGGCTTCGAGTTCGATCGTGCATGCCTCCGGCCCGAACGTGCGGCTCAAGATGCCGATCAATTTCACGCGCAAGCCGGTGGCCGCACGCCCCTCATCTACGCCGGCGATTACCGCCTCGACGACCGAGGCCGGGTCGAGGCCGTTCGGCTGTGCCATGAACGACGGACTGAAGCGCAGTTCAACGTAGTCGAGGCCGTCGCGTCGCGCATCTTCGACGTTCTCGCGTGCGACGCGTCTGCACGCGTCGAGATCGGCGAGCACCGTCGTCATCCAATGCAATTTGTTGAGCCACGCGACGAGGTCGGGCATCACGCCGTCCACTTGTACGTGCGGCCGCAGGTCTTCGACGCACGTCGCGGGCAGCGCGATGCCGTGCTGTTCGCCTAGTTCAAGGATCGTCGTAAGCCGGACGTTTCCGTCGAGGTGACGATGCAGGTCGATGCGCGGCAGCGCGGCGTCGATCATCCCCGCCGGCCCTCGCGCGCGAGGGACGCCACGAAGTGAACGGTCCAGCGCGCCGCCGCGGCGGCGGCAATTTGACCGAGCCGCCGGTAGTCGCTTCCCGGATCGGATTGCGTGCGATTACTTCCCGCGCGGAAGACGATATGCGGCGTCCCGAGTTGCGTGCATACCTGAGCGATCGCGGCACTTTCCATCTCCATGATATCCGGGGCGAGTTTCGCGCGCATGTCCGCGATCTTTTCGTCGGACACGCCGAACATATCGCTGGCGCTGACGATACCGGTGACGACGCGCGGCGTATAGCGCTCGCCGTCGACGACGACATCCTCCGCGGCGTACGACTTCACCGCACGTTTCGCGCGTTCGAGCAACGTCGGATCTGGTCGAAAGAACCACGGTGTCATCTGACCGGGTAGCGGGCCTCGTACCTTGCGATACACCATGCCCGCGTTGGTTAGGCTCCCGGCGGCATGGTGGATCGTCTTGAGCGAGATCACCGTGTCGCCGGTCCGAATGCGCGGATTGAACCGGGATCCCGTACCGGACACGACGAGCTCCGACGGTTTGAACCGATCGAGAAAGAGCGCCGCGACCATCGCCCCGTTCGTGACGCCGACGCCCGTTACCGCGACGACGACCCGTCGGCCGCCGATCGTCCCGGAATCGTAGGGGAAACCTGCATACGCCGCGCTGCGCCGTTCGCGGAGCCGTGCTTGAATCACTCGGATCTCCGACGGCATCGCGCCGAGGATCAACGTCATTGCAGCGCGAGCCATAACCCGATCGTTTCTCCATTCGTCGCAAGGGCCTTGGCACTCCGATTCAAACGTGTGCTACGGTGACGCGCGCGAAGATTCCGGCCACGGTCGTTGCCGTTGCGACCTATGTCATCGTCGCCGGTATCTTCACGCAAAGCGGCGTGATCCTCGGGCCGGCGGCGGCATATTTCCAAACACCCATTCCGGATACCGCCGTACTCTTTTCGTTCGTGAGCGCCGGCAACCTCAGCGGTCTTCTCGTCAGCCTCTACGCGTTCAACGCGCTCTCGATTCGCAGCGTGCTCGTGCTCGCCTATTCGAGTCTGTTCGCCGGCGTCGTGACGATCGCGATCACGCATGCGCTTCCCGTCGCATGCGGCGCGATCTACGCGATCGGCCTCGGTGTCGGTATCGGCATCTCGGCCGGTGCCGTCATCCTTGCCAAGTTGTTCAGCGATCGTTCGCGGGCGATCGCATTTTTGAGCACCGACTGCGCGTTCAGCGCGGCCGGCTTCGTGATTCCGGCGCTCGCGGCCGCGACCATCGCTGCACACTGGGCGTGGCAGAGCGGCTATATCGTCGTGGCCGCGTTCGCCGCGCTCGTGCTCGTCGCGAGCGCGTGGATCGATCTGCCGGCGACCGGCCGCGCCACGCGCATCGATCGTGCCGGCGCATCGCCGCCGCCGCCCGGATCGTATCGGACGGTTGCGTTGTTCGCGCTCGGCCTCGCGCTCTATCTCACCGGTCAGACGACGTTCACGATCTGGGCACCGACGGTGCTGCACGACGTGCTGGGCGTCGTCTCGCTGCAAGCCGGCACGATCGTGAGCGATTTCTTCGGGCCGTCGAGCCTCGGCTTGATCACTGCCGCCGTGCTCGTCAGTCGCGTCCCGCCGCGCTTCGTCTTACTTTTTGCCCTCGTGATGGGCGTCGTCCTCAGCTTCGTCCTAGCGCTCACGACGGATGCGCACGTGTTCTTTCTCGTTACGTTCGCGTTCGGCTTCACGACAACGTGCATGTTCAAATTGATGATTTCGATCGGTTCGGAGCAACTGCCGTCATCGCCGCCGCCGCTCGTCACGTTTCTGCTGTTTTGTTCCGGCATCGGTACGACGGCCGCGCCGCTGATCAGCGCGCAGATCGTCAAAGCGGCCGGGTTGCACGCAAGCCTGTGGCTGTCGTTCGGCTCGTACGTCGCAACGCTCGTTATCGTCGGTGCGGCGCTCGCGGCCGAACGGTCAGCGTTACCCGCGCGCCGCGCGCACGATCAGGCCCAGCGCGGCAAACGCGAGCATGACGAGTACGCCGCGTTTGAAGAGAACGTCGTCGATGCGTGATTGCACGGCGAAACCGAGCGCCATGCCGGCGCTCACGAGCGCCAGAATTAGCACGGCGCCCGTCCAGATCGCGGCAGTCGTGAGATGCAGCTGCTGCAATGTCACGAATTGCGTCGCGTCGAGCGTGAAGAAAATCGCATTGATCGCGAATAGAAACGACGCGCGCGGCAATTGCGTGCTCACGAGGTAGCTCGTCACGACGGGCCCCGAGGCGCCGGCACTGCCTTGCAACACGCCGCACACGAGCCCGACGAGCGGTCCGACGCGTGCGGCAACCGCACGCGGCATCGTCGGAACCCGTCCGATCCACGACACGATGATGAACGCGATGACGACGAGGGCCAACACGCCGGCAAGCACGGCTGCCTTCACGAAGGTGAGAATGTGCGTGCCGATCACGATACCGGTCAAGCCCGCGATCAGAAAACCGGCGAGCATCCGGCTATCCCGCGCGTTTGCGCGATAGCGCCATAACATCGGAATGTCGGTGAGCACGGTGCCGAGGATCGTCGTCAGCAAGACGAGTCGTAGATCGCCGTAGAGCGCCACCAAAATCGGCACGCCGGCGACCGGAAGTCCCATCCCGGTGACCGCTTTTGCAAGACCTGCAAGCACGACCGTCACGACCGCGACGATCAATCGCGCATCAACAGGAACGGGCAGCGTCGGCAAGCCTTAGGTGCTGCCGTCGACCGCCTTTGTCGCAGCGTCAAAACCGATCTTGCTGTGCGTCCCGTCGCAAAACGGCTTGGTGACCGACCCGCCGCAGCGGCACAGCGCGACGACCGCTTTGCCTTCGGTCGATACGGGATTGCCGTCCGCGTCGCTCAGGTCGAAGGCACCGCTGACGAGATACGGGCCGTTGGGTCGAATCTTAATCGCTACGTCGCTCATGACGCGCACTACGCCGCCCCCCGAACGAATGCCCTTGAAGCGACGGCTGTATTGGGTATGAGCCATGCATGAGTTCCGTTGCCAACGTTCAGGCGCCGGTCGGCGAACTTGCGAGCGGCCTGGCCGACGAACGCGGTGTCCCGCACATCGGCCGGCGCCTCGAACACGAGCGTCTTCGCGACGCCGGTGCGCGCGATCTTGCCTGGGGACGGCTATATGAAGGCCATGTCAACGCGCTGCAGCTCATCGCACGGCTTGGCGACGACGCGCAACGCGCGCAGGCGCAAGCGGACGTCGCAGCGGGTCGGCTCTTTGCGGTCTGGAACACGCAGGCCGCCGACGGCGTGCGCATTCTTTCGGCCGACGCGAGCGGCGTGAATCTCGCCGGCCGCAAGACGTTCGCATCGGGCGCGGGCCGCGTCGCGCGCGCGGTCGTTACCGCAGCGTGGCCCGACGGCAGCTCGCAGATCACGGTCGTTCCGATGGACCGCGTCGATACGACGATCGATCGATCGTTTTGGCGCGAGCCGTACGGGATGGAAACCTCAGACAGTTTCGCCGTTGACTTCAGCGGTGTACGGCTCGAGCGTGCCGGCCTCATCGGCGCGCCCGGCGACTACGAGCGCATGCCGTGGTTCAGCGCCGGCGCGTCGCGATTCGTCGCCGCCCAATCCGGCGGCGTCGAGCAGCTGGTCGCTGATTTTGCGAGCTTCGTGCGCCGCCGGAATCAGCACGATGACGCGTTGCAACTTAGCCGGCTCGGCGGCTGCATCGTCGCCGCGCGAACCACCGTCCTCTGGACCGGTGCATGTGTCGACGCGTGGGAACGGTACGACGCAGCTGCGACGGAAGAGAGCGAGGCACACCTGCTCGTCACGGTCGACGCGGCGCGCTGCGCGGTCGAGCGTGCCGCACTCGATGTCGCCGAAGCGATCGAGCGCGGCGCGGGCGCGCGCGGCTTGCTCGACAACGAGCCGTTCGCGCGCCGATTGCGCGATTTGCGAATGTACCTTCGTCAGCCCGCAATCGACGCGACGCTCATGCGCGTTGCTCGCTCGGCAATCGCACCGCGCGCGATCATTTGAGCGAGCCCGGCCGTCGCTTCTTCGATGGGGACAAGGTCTCCGCATGGCCGCGACTCGCCGTGCACGATTCGATGTAATGTGGTTTCCGGATGCTCGACGAGAAGCGGCGAACCGTCCGCGCTTCGGATGTTCCACGTCGCCACGCGCGTCCCGAAACCGCCCGGTGCGCGCGGGACGCACCGTGCCGACGTCCACACGCGCACGTGCAAGCTCTGCCGGATTCGCGCACCGCTGCGCATGAGTGCATCGTAGAGGGCGACGTCTTCCAACACGCGAACCGGCGGAACGCCCCCGGCGCGGAGGTACGCGTTTACGCGCACGGCAAAGCTCGCTCCAAATCGTTGCCAGTGACGTGGCCACGGGCCGAAGATCTCCGGCCGAAGCTGCGACTCGAGCCGCGCGACGGCAAAGAGATACGTGTCGTCGGCCGCCATCCATCGCCGTGTGTGTTCCGGCAGTGCCGCCCACTGCGAGCGATCGACGAGGATGCGGCCCGTCACCGCGTCGGCCTCGGCGGTTTCGCGCAACGTATGCGCGAGCCAGGTCGGCGTCGGAATCGTATCGGCGTCGGTCCCTGCGAGCACGCCCTCACGCCCCGCGCACGTATAGCGCCCGGCCGCCGCGTGCATCGCGGTACGCCGCGCGGTACCGATGTGCGCGATGTGCGGCGCCAGCCATTCTTCCGCGACATAGATCGCGTGCGCGGGAGCGTTCGCGGCAAAGGCGCGGACGATCGAAGCCGTCGCGTCGGCGCAGTTGTTCGCATAGACCAACACGTCAAAACGTGCCGGCGGGAAGAGCGCGCCATCGAGGTCGCGTTGCTCGACCAGGGCGGAAAGCGTCGCTTCGATGTGTTCGGCTTCATCGTGCGCCGGAATGACGACCGTCGCCGCGCATTCGGGCCGGAGGACGGGCACGCACGCGAACGGCTCGACGACCGAATTCATCGGCGCCGCAACAGATCGAGCCGGTATTGCTCGGCACGATACGCCGTTACATGCGCGTATCGGTCGTCATCGAGAAATGCTTCGTGAACCGCGTCGCCGTCGCGAACGTAGTCGTCCACCTTGGGTAGAAAATGGACGAGCAGCAGATCACCGTTCGGTTCGAGCGCGCTCGCGATGCGTTCGCGCATCGCCGCAAGATCGGCGTTTGACCAATAGTAGGCAACCTCGCAGCACGCGATCAGGTCGCATGTCGCGTTCGGAAAATCATGCGGGACGTCGGCGCGTGCAAAGCGCACCTGCGGTTGATCCGCACAACGCATCCGGGCGCGCTCGAGGGCGTGGGCGCTGATATCGATCGCGAGCAGATCACCGCATCGCGCGGCGAGCCGGCGCGTGAAGACGCCGATCGAGCACCCGATCTCGAGCGCGCGATCGTAATGCGGCGCGAGCACGGAGATCGACCGCTCGTATTTTTCCGCTTCGTAGGCACTTGTCGCAAACGCCCACGGATCGTCGTCTCGTTCGTAGAGCGCGTCGAAATATTCACGGCGCAACGACATAGCGTTCAACCGGCCCGAGTGCCGCCGCGATCAACGCGGCCGGAAACGCAAACGCCTCGGCCGCATCGGTGATCAGCCGCCCGGCTTGGGAACGATGCTCGCCGATTGCCGCGCGTTTGGCGCCGAGCCACGGACGGCTGTCGAGTTCAACGAGGCGTCCCTCGCCTGCAGTCGGCGCGTCACCATCCTCGCCACGCACGTCGAGCCAGACCGTGTACTCGATACGCGTCGCACGCGGCCGTTCGGAAAGCACCGCGTCGACCAGCGAGGCAACGGCACGATGATCGGCGTGCGGATCGCGGCGCCAGGGGACCGCGACGGCAACGTCTGCATCGTTCGCGATACACGCACGAAGCGCGTCCATCAACGTTGCCGCGCCGGCTCCTTCGCACGACGGCACGGCGCCGTCCGGCCAGCGGAGAAATCGCGCCCGCGTTCGCACGCCGAGCCGCAGCAGGCCGCGCATCGCTTCGTCCTCGCGTAGCGCTCGTAAACGGTCGGGCGGATATGTCGGCGAACCGACGTGCGAAGCGGCGCCGTCGGTAACGTAGACGACCGCAACCGGAATGCGCTCCGCGGCGTATGCCAGCAGGGTGCCGCATCCGAGGACGTCGTCGTCAGGGTGCGGTGCGATGACGACCAGCGACGATGCTTTGTTAACCACGGATCGTAATGACACAGCCATCGTTTGGCCGTGTACCCGCTAAGTGCTTCGAGCACACGGTGCGCGGGAACCGTGCGTGAGATGCAACCAACCGTCGTGAGATCGCAGGTGCCGTTCCGGCTCGACCGGCTGCCGTGGAGCGCCTGGCATTGGACCGTCGTCATCGGTCTCGGCATCACGTGGGTGCTGGACGGTCTCGAAGTGACGATCGTCGGCAATATCGCGCCGACGCTCAAAAGCGCATCCGGTCTGCATCTCAGCGACACGCAGTTCACGACCGCAGCCAGCGGCTATTTGATCGGCGCTGCCGCCGGCGCGCTCTTCTTCGGCTATCTCACCGACAAACTTGGGCGCAAAAAACTGTTTCTCGTCACGCTGGGGTGGTACGTCGTGCTGACCGCCGCCACGGCGTTTTCCTGGAATGCCGAAAGCTTTCTCGTCTTCCGAATCCTCACCGGATTCGGGCTCGGCGGCGAATATGCGGCAATCAACTCCGCCATCGACGAACTGATTCCATCGAAGCGGCGCGGCGTCGTCGACCTGGCAATCAACGGAACGTGGTGGCTCGGGACGATTCTCGCGAGCCTCGGTTCAATCGTCCTCTTGAACCCACGGCTCGTGAACCAGAGCTACGGTTGGCGTCTGGCGTTCGGCCTCGGCGTGATCCTTGCGGTCGCGATGCTGTTCGTTCGGAAAAATGTTCCCGAGAGCCCGCGCTGGCTGCTCACGCACGGGCGCGCGGACGAAGCCGATCGTATCGTCGCATCGATCGAAGAGCGCGTCGCAGCGACCTCGCACGTGTTGCCGCCGGTCGAAACCAAAACGATCGACATCGATCAAACACACCGCGCCTCGCTCGCCTCGATCGCGCAAACGATGGCTATCACCTATCCGCAGCGCACGTTGGTCGCACTCTCGCTCATGTGCACGCAAGCCTTTATCTACAATGCGTTCACGTTCACGCAAGGCTTGATCCTCGGCACGTACTTCCACGTTCCCGATTGGGCCGTTCCGTATTATTATCTTCCGTTTGCGGTCGGAAATCTCGCCGGGCCGTTGCTGCTCGGACATCTCTTCGACGTCGTCGGACGCAAGAAGATGATCGCATCGACGTACATCATTTCCGGTGCACTTCTGTACGCGACGGGGTCGTTGTTCGCGCATCACCTGCTGAACGCTATGACGATCACGGCATGTTGGATGGTCGTCTTTTTCTTTGCGTCGGCCGGCGCGAGCGCCGCATACCTCACGGCCAGCGAAATTTTTCCGATGGAGGTGCGGGCGCTCGCAATCGCGATCGTCTACGCCGTCGGAACGCTGGTCGGCGGAGCGGTCGCGCCGGCGTTCTTCGGTGCGCTCATCGCGACGAAGTCCGTGACAAGCGCGGTATTCGGATACACCGTCGCCGCCGCGATCATGATCGCCGGCGGCGTGGTCGAAGCTCTCTTCGGCATCTCCGCGGAACGCAAGTCGCTCGAAGAAATCGCGCGGCCCCTCTCCGAGACCGCGCGACACATTCACGGAACGTGAATCTTAGGCCGTCGCGGCCGTCGCCTTCACACGCGTCGGGTCGATCTTGACGCCGGGGCCCATCGTGCTCGCGATGGTGATCGAACGCAGATAGACGCCCTTCGCAGCCGACGGTTTCGCCCGCACGATCGCATCGATGAGCGTGTTGATGTTATCAGCGAGCGCGCTCTCGTCGAAGTTCGCTTTGCCGACCAGGGTATGAACGATCGCGGTCTTGTCGAGACGATATTCCACCTTACCAGCTTTGATGTCGCGGATCGCATTGCCGATATTCGGCGTAACGGTCCCCGACTTCGGGTTCGGCATCTTCTGCGCGAGGATACGGCCCAGCTCTTTGCCGATCGTCGCCATCATGTCGGGCGTCGCAACCGCCACGTCGAAATCGGTGAAACCGGCTTTCACTTTGTCGACGAGATCGTTTTCGCCGAACTCATCCGCACCGGCTGCCTCCGCTTCGCGCAGTTTGTCGCCGCGCGCGAACGCGATGACGCGCACCGAGCGACCGGTGCCGTGCGGCAAGCTGACCGTGCCGCGTACATTTTGATCCGACTTCTTGGGATCGACCCCTAACCGAACATGAATCTCGACCGTCTCGTTGAATTTCGCGTTCGCATTTTTCTTGACGATCGAAACCGCTTCGGCCGTATCGAAGAGCGCTTCGCTGTCGTACGAAGACGCGAGCGTCGTGAAACGCTTACCGTGCTTTCTCATGACGCTACCTCGACGCCCATCGAGCGCGCCGTGCCCGCGATGATCTTCACGGCATGCTCGATGTCGTTCGCATTGAGATCGGGCATCTTGGTCGTCGCGATTTCGCGCACTTGCGCTTGGGTGAGTTTTCCGACTTTGTTGCGGTTTGGTTCCTTCGAGCCCGATGCGAGATTGAGCGCGCGCTTGATCAGGAACGATGCCGGCGGCGTCTTCGTGATGAACGTGAACGTGCGGTCTTCGAAAACCGTGATTTCCACCGGGATGATCATCCCGGGCTGGCTCGCCGTACGATCGTTGTACTGCTTACAGAAATCCATGATGTTCAGCGAGTACGGCCCGAGCGCGGGCCCGACCGGCGGTGCCGGCGTCGCTTTGCCGGCCGGCAGGGCCAGGCCGATCTTGCCGACGACTTTCTTTGCCATAAACCACTCCTAACGAACCGCAAGCGGTTCTGCCCCCTCGTCGTTCCGGCGGCGGGGTCGGCCCTCCGGATCGGCGTCCGCAAAGCGAACGCAACCCTACGAGTATACAAAGAGACGTCATGCAAGTCGAGCCCTACCTGCATTTCGACGGTGGAAACTGTGAGGCGGCCCTGAACTTCTACAAGGCGGTTTTCGGCGGTGAAATCGGTGACATCATGCGCTATGGGGACGCGCAGACGGCCGATCAGGTGCCGCCCGAAGCGAAAAACGGCGTCATGCATTCGTCCTTCAAAGCTCCGGGCGTGGCGTTCATGGCCTCGGACTCGTTCCGTGGCGACTTTCCCGAGCGGGGCCTCAACGCGCGCGTCCGGCTGTCCATCGGAAGCTCCGACGCGGCCGAAGGACAGCGCATCTTCGACGCGTTAGCGACCGGCGGCGCGATACATGAGCCCTACGCGAAACAGTTTTGGGGCGCGAGCTTCGGAATGCTGACGGACAAGTACGGCATCGACTGGATGGTCAACGCGGGCTAGTGGAGAGGCACTAAAAGCCGAGAAACTTACTCATCAGCCCGCGCGGAGGCGGCGAGTACGGACGATGGGCGTCGCGTAAACCGAACAGGTTGCCTTCCGAATCGGAGAACGCCGCCCACATCCCGTACGATTCTTGCCGCGGCGGTTCGGTGAACTCGACGCCTTTGCCGATCAAATCCGAGTACGTGCGACCCACGTCGTCGACGTCGAGGACGACGCCGCTCCAGCCGCCGACCATCTCCGCCGACCAATCACCGTACCGGTCAACCAACACGAATCCGCTGTTGCTGTTCGACGGTGCGACGGTGACCCAGCGAAGGTGGTCGCCCATCGGAACATCGGAGGTGATGCGCCAACCGAGCACGTCGCGGTAGAACGCAAGCGCGCGTTCCAAGTCATTAACGTAGACGCTCACGTTCCCGATGATCATCGCGAGACAAGCGGTCCCACCTCCAACGTTCGTTCTCCTGCGCGAAGCGCCGCGCCGACGAACCAACCGGACAACAAGCTCAGAAGCGCGACGTCGTCGATGAGTCCCAGCAACGGAATGTCACCGAGAATATTGAGCGGCGAGAGAATCAGCAGCGTAAGCCCGACCGCGATCAGCTTAAGATGCAATGGTACCCGCGGGTCGCGCAACATACGAAACGCGTCGAGCAGGTTCCGGCGAATCCGATAAATTCGGAGCAAGCGCATCCACTTCACGCGACGCTGTACCGCCGCGAAAAACGAACGTTACACCTTTTCGATTTGATAAAACTCGAGCTCGACGGGCGTCTCGCGACCGAAGATGGAGATGAGGGCACGAACCTTTTCTTTTTCCGGCTGAATGTCGTCGACGATGCCGGTGAAATCGAAGAACGGACCGGAGGTGACCTTGATGCGGTCGCCCTTTGCGAAGTCGATCTTGAGCTTCGGCGTCTCGATGCCCATCTGCTTGAGGATCGTCTTGACTTCTTTTTCTTGCAACGGCACGGGTTTTTCACCCGAACCGGGCGAGCCGACGAAGCCCGTGACGCCGCTCGTATTGCGCACGACGTACCACGAGCCGTCGTCCATGTCCATCTCGACGAGTACGTAGCCCGGAAACACTTTTTTCGGCGTGATCTTGCGCTTGCCGTCCTTGAACTCGACTTCGTCTTCCATCGGAACAAGCACGCGAAAGATCTTGTCTTGCATGTTCATCGAGTGAATGCGACGCTCGAGATTCGCCTTCACCTTGTTCTCATATCCCGAGTAGGTGTGAATGACGAACCAGTTCTTGTTCGACTTCGGCTTAGCGCCGACGGCCGTGCCGGCGTCGCTATCGTTCGCGTCAGTGTCGACGGCGACGGCTTCCGTCGCGTCGGTCATTTCGGTATCGACGGTCGACTGGTCCATTAGCGAGCTCCTCCGGTGAGCAACGTGAAGATCCAGCCGAATGCAAGATCGACGAGGTAGGTGAAGATGCCGACGCCGACGACGAGCGCGACGGTCAGAATGGTCGCTGCAACCCACTCATCGCGAGAAGGCCACGTGACCCGCTTCATCTCCGAGACGATGCCGCGGAAGAAATCTTGCGTCGCGGCGGCATTGGCGGCGCGCTGGGGCGACGCGGAGCGCCCGGCCGGCGTCGCCGGACGATTGCCGGGGCGGCCGGGGGCCGGCGTGCGCGCAGGCGTCGATGGGTTCTTGGGTGTCGATTTCATCGCTTATCTTCTACCGCAAAAATGTGGCAGGGCGGACAGGACTCGAACCTGCAACCGACGGTTTTGGAGACCGCAACTCTACCAATTGAGCTACCACCCTAAGAGGATTCGCGTTCCGCGAATCCGTCGCGTTTGCGGGCTTCGCCCGCAAGCCGCCGTCGCGTTTGCGGGCTTCGCCCGCAAGCCGCCTGGAACAAAAGGTTCGCGTTCCGCGACTCCGCGCGCAATGATGTCTATTTTGTCTCGCGGTGCGAACGGTGACACCGGCACCAGCGGCAATATTTGCTCAACTCGAGCCGGTCGGAGGTGTTCTGCTTGTTTTTGAACGTGTTGTAGTTTCGCCGCTTGCACTCCGTGCACGCCATCGTCACCATCACGCGGTTTTCTTTTTTCGCCATCGTTTGATCCGTATAGCGCCGAGCGCCGGACATGAAGAAAACGGGCCGGGCCCGTTCCAGGATGTGATATTACCACAGCCGCCTACCGCAGGGCAAGGCGCGCGATTTGAACGCCCGCGGCCGCGGCGGCAACCCCGAAACCGACGCTTCCGGCCCCGTAGAGCGCGGTGAGCAACACGGATCCGGGCGCCAGCACCGTGAGTTCGAGTGCGTAGGTGGAAAACGTCGTGTAGCCGCCGAGGACCCCGGTCGCCCAGAACACGCGGCCGACCGGCGAAACGGAACCGTGGGCTGCGAGTTCCACCAGAATACCGATCGCGAACGAACCCGAAACGTTGATGAACCCCGTTGCCACCCAGCCCGCTTGCAAGCCGAAACGGCCGACAGTCCAGAGCCCGATCGCGAACCGAAGAAGACCGCCGATTGCGGCACCGGCCGCGACCGCTGCGAATGGGCGCCAATCGATCACCGGCACCTCACGAAAGTCATCGGATGCCGATTGAACCGGACGCTCTCTACACCTGCCCCTCGTGCAACGAAGAAAACGCCGTCGGCGTCGACCCGACGGCGGGACGCCGGCAGAAGTTCGTCGAGGATTGCCCCGTCTGTTGCCGGCCGCTGGTCTTCGACGTGGTCGTCGACCGTGACGGCGACGCCGTCGTCGAACGCGTCGAGCGCGAATGACATCGTTTGGTCGACCCTCCGGCCTTGTTTCGCCCGTTCGCCGGTGGTAGGCTCGATCGATGACCATCGGTTCTGATGTGTCGCGCGCACGGTTTATCGCACTCGCCGGGGCGACGGCTCTTGCGCTCCGGCCCGATGTTGCGAGCGCCGCCGACCTGGTCCCGCTTCGCGCGGCCTCGTCCTCGAACGACGAGGTCACGCCGTACCTCTACGCCATGGACAGCGGGATGTTCCGGCGGGCCGGCGTCGACGCTCAGGTGGATCGACTGGCCAGCGGTTCGGCTATCGTCGCGGGCGTGATCGGCGGTCAGTACGACGTCGGGAAGTCGAGCATGCCGTCACTGCTCGCTGCTCGGGGCAAAGGCCTCGGTCTCACGTTGCTCGCGCCCGGTGGCGAATACAATGCGGCGAGCCCGTCGTTCGCACTCGTCGTGAAATCGGACGGGCCGTTGCAAAATGCCGCGGATCTGAACGGAAAGACCGCCGCCGTCTCGGCCATCGACGATCTCTACACGATTGCGATGAAGACGTGGATCGACGCGCACGGCGGCGATGCCTCGAGCGTCAAACTCGCCGAAGTGCCGATGAGCACGGTCGCCGACGCGGTCGCCGCGGGACGACTGGCGGTCGGGACGCTCACGCAGCCGTTCCTCAAGAACGGATTGGATAGCGGAAAAGTGCGCGTGCTCGGCTATTCGGCGACAGCGATCGCCCCGCGCTTCACGATGACCGCATGGTTTGCAAAAGACGATTTCGTCACGCGCGCGGCGTCGCTCGCAGCGACGTTCGTGCGCACGATGCACGACGCAGCCGTGTATACGAACGCGCATCATGCGGAAACCGCGCCGATGCTCGCCAAGTTTCTCTCGGTGCCGACCGACGACATCACGTCGGTCGGCTTCCGCGTCACGGCGGGGACGTCGCTGACGCCGCAACTGATGAAGCCGCTCATCGACGCCGCCGCGCACTACAAAGTCATCGCCAACGCGCCCGATCCACGCGATCTGGTCAACCCGATCGCATTTCGCTGAGGAGGTTGTTGCATGTTACTGCCGGCTGACAACGTGCGCATGACGCGCGTCGGTCCGGGCACGCCCATGGGGCGCTTGTTCCGGAGCTACTGGATTCCCGCGCTTCTCTCCGAAGAATTGCCCGAACGCGACGGCTTACCGCAACGCGTGCGGCTGCTCGGAGAAGACATGCTCGTATCGCGTGATGCCGACGGCAACGTCGATCTCGATGCATATCCAACCTGGGAAGGCGGCGGAATCGTCTGGACGTACATGGGGACGCCCGACGCGCAGCCACCCGTTCCCGATTACGAGCTGGTCCGGACCCCGTCCACGCATCACTTTGCATCCAAAACGTTCGAGGATTGCAATTTTTTGCAGGCGCTCGAAGGCGGCGTCGATCCGACGCACGCAACGATCTTGCACAACGAGAAGATCGGCGATCGCTCGTTCCTGCGCGACTTCCGTTCGATCGTCGCGAACCTCGAGATCGAGGTCACCGCCTACGGCATTTTTTACGCCGGTATTCGCGACCACGGCGATGACGAGCAGTGGGTACGCGGCTATCACTACATCATGCCGTCGTATCACATGCGTGGGACCGTCGATGCCGTCTTCTGGGGCCGGAAGGAGGCGACGCCGACGATCAACGGCCACATCTGGGTGCCGATCGACGACGAACATACGTGGACGTACAATTTCATGTATTCGTACGATCCGGGCCAACCCATCACGCGTGACCAGGCGATCTACGACGAAGCGCGCGCGGGACGTGGGCCCGACGATCTGCTGCCCGGGTATCTGCCGAAGCGCAACGCGTCGAACGGCTACCTGATCGATCGCGCGAAGCAACGCGCGACGAGCTTTACCGGTATCACCGGAATCAACACGCAAGATTTCGCGGTGCAAGAGGGGATGGGCGCAATCGTCGATCGCTCGAAAGAACATCTCGGAACGACCGATCGCGTCGTCATCACGCTACGTCGCGTGCTGCTCGACGCGCTCGAGCGGGGGGAACGTGGCGAAGCGTTGCCCGGCGCCGAGCCGCAAACCTATCGCACGCTACGCGCGATCGACCGGCGCATTCCGCGAGACGCGCCGTGGCACGAGACCTTGCGGACCGAATTTCTCGCGCGCTTTTGAAACCGCTGCTGGCCGTCGTCATCGGTGATCCATCGGGCGTTGGACCCGACGTCTGCGTCAAGGCGCTGGCCACGGGCGAACCGCAAGCGCTCGCGGACGTCGTGCTGGTCGGCAGCCGCGCGACGGTCGATGAAGCGGCGAAGACCTGCGGCGTCGCGCTCGCACTGCGTGATGTGGCGGCGTTTGGAGACGCGCGTTCGAACGACGCCGTTGCGGTGCTCGACGACGGTTCGCTCGATCGCAGCGAGTACGTCGTCGGCCGCCCGTCGGCCGGCGGCGGTCGCGCGACGTACGCGTGGATACAGCAGACCATCGCGGCTGCGGAAGCGCGCGAGATCGACGCGATGATTGTTGCACCGATCGACCGCGGATCGTTTCGCCTTGCCGGTATCACCGGCGTGACGGAAGAAATGCATCCGCCGGCAACGTTTCTGTTGCGCATGACCGATGCGTTGCGCACGATTCCGATCGGCGAACACGTCGCGATGCGTGATGTCCCGGCGATGGTCACGCAAGAAAACGTGCTCCACGTGATCACGCTCATCGGCGAATACATGCGGCGGTGGGGATGGGCGAATCCGCGTATCGCCGTCGCCGGGCTCAACCCGCACGCGAGTGGTCCCGAAGACGCCGAGGAGATCGCGCCGGCCGTCGCCGCAGCACGAGCAAATGGGTTCGACGTGAGCGGCCCGCTCTCGCCGGACACGGTCTTTCGCGCCGGCGTCCAAGGACGCTACGACGTCATCGTAACGATGTATCACGATCAGGGCCAAATCGCGGTGAAGACGTTCGGACTGGAACGCGCCTGCACCGTGTTCGTCGGTTTGCCCTACGTGCGCGTCGGCATTCCGCACGGGTCGGCGTTCGAGGTTGCCGGAACCGGCTGCGCCCAATACGGCACGGCGCTTACCGCGATGTTGACGGCAGCACGGCTCGCGGCTGGTCACGCATCGGCCGGCGCTGAATCTGACCGCCCACGAACGCGATCGTAAGGATCATCAATCCGACGACGTTGAGCAGCGAGAAGCCGTGGATCAGCAGCGGGGTGCCACGGTGGTAGCCGCCGTACGCAACGAAGTCTAGCACCAGAAGACAGTTCGCGGTAAATGTCACGAGCATCGTGGCCGCAACGGCGCGCAACCAGCCGCCGGCGAGCCACAGCAACGGCGCGAGCGTGAGCGCCGCAAAGAGATAGCGTTCGTGCATGCGCGTCGTCACGACGAACAATCCGGCGAGCACGATAAAGCATGCGGTAAAGAGCGCCCGTTCCCGCACCGCTTCCCGGTCAACGGTCAGAGCGCGAGCGAATGTTATCGTAACGGCGCACAAGAGCGCGCCGAACGCGAGGAGTCCCCACGTTGAGACTGCGAGACCAAGCACGCGCGCATCGTCAGGTTGAAGGAACGAACCGGCGACGGTGTAGATGTTGAACGCCGAGACGGACGTATACGGATAAAATTTTGCCCCGGTGATGTATTGTTGCAGGAGCCACGAGAACGTCGCGACCGGCTGCGCGCTCGGCGCGAACAAAACCGACCCGAGGTACGCCACCGTGAAGCCGACGAGCGGCGCAGTCAGGAGCCGCAGCGATGTACCTTGCGTGCGCCACTGCCAAACGAAAAGTAGCGGCGCGATCACCAGCGGCTGCGCTTTGACCAGCACCGCGACAGCCAAGAACAACCACGATACGCTATAGCGCTCGCGGACGGCAAATACCAGCGCGAAGACGAGAAACGCCGCCGAGATGGAGTCGACTTGTCCCCAGTACGCTGAGATCAGCCAGGTCGAGGGACTAAACGCGACGATCGCTGCCGCGATCAAGCCCGCCCGCGTCGACCAGCACCGCCGCGCCAAGAGGAAGAGGCCGGTGCAGAGGCCGAGATCGGCCACGATCGCCGGCAGTTTCAGCAGCATGCGAAGTAGGCGATGATCGGGGTCGTTCGCCGGACGCACGGCGTTGTAGAACGAACCGATCGCCGCCAGGATAAGCGGATATCCGGGGGGATTGTCGACCACGTGGCCGCCGTAGGATTGCGCGTTGCCGTAGAGACCGTGCGTGCCGAAGTGAACGATCGTCAACGTCCAACCGACAAAATCGGCCGCGTCGCCGGGGAGGCCGTTCACCGGGAGCATCGCGAGCCGAAGTGCCAGGCCCCCGACGATGATCGCTGCCAGGACGACGCCCCATGAGAAAGCCGGCGTCCTCGTATCGATCTGGTTCTCGCCAGAGGTAACGATTTGCATCCACGCGATTGTACGGGGCAACGCCGTAAAATGCGCGGGACCTTTAGCCCTCAAATCGTTGGTGCGCACAGTCACGGTCGGGCCGTCAGAGCCTAGAGCGAATGTGACGTCTTCGGGGTACGGCGAAGTGTCGCGAAAGGCGAACTGCTATTTGTTACGGCGTGGTGAGGCCTTGAGCGAACAAGTCGGCTGCCGGGAACGGGGTCTTGAGGACGCCGGCTGACTGCAGCATGTCCAGAACCGGTTGCGCGTCGGCCGAGTGCAGGCGCTCGGCGTAGGTAACGCGCGTGGCTCCCGGCAGCACGGGCACCCCTGCGTACTTCTCCAGTATCTTTGCGCTTTGCGCACGATTGTGGTTGGCCCACATGCCGGCGCTGATGATCACGCGTTCGAATGCGCGCACGACGTCGGGATGCGCCTTCGCATAAGCCTCACTCGTGAAGCTGCCGCTTATGAGGAATTTATCGCCGATCGCATCGTACACGGCGGCGAACATGCGTGCATCCGGTCCGTGAACGGCGTCGTCGAGCGCGGGTTCGCTCACGGAGGCCGCATCCACGCGTCCCGCAAGCATTGCAGAAACGGTCGCCGTATCGTTGATTTCAACCCACTTCACGCTCTTCGAATCGCCGCCGTTCTTGTCGATCCAATTGATCGCGCCATAGTAGCTCAGGTTCGAAAGATCGCGGGTGGCGATCGTCTTACCGTTGAGGTCGCTAGCTTTTTTGTAGCGCGAATTCTTGAGGACGATGATACCGGACGTGGGCGTCGCAGTCGAATAGATCGATCCCGGCGCGATGATGACGATCGGAACGCCCTTCTCGCGTGCAATAGCGAGGCCCGGAATCGTGAGCGTTCCGATGGTCACGGAACCGCCGACCACGGCGGCGACGATCGAACCCGGATTGTTCATCGATTGAATTCTGACGTTCAACCCGGCCTGCTTGAACATGCCGAGGTCCTGCGCATAAAAGATCGTACCGCCGGAGTCGTTCGGCGTGCCGGCAACGACAATTTCAGGCGAATTGTCTTGCGCGACGGCGATCGAGCCGTTCGCCGAGGCCACGATCGCGACCGTTGCGATGTAGGCGAGGCGGCGGAGCGCTCCGCCCTTCATGCCGCCTTCACGCGTTCACGAATCGCCAGCAAGATGCCGTCGAGATCGGCCATGTAATGATCGCCCAGTTTCGTGCGCTCGAACAGTTTCTTGCGCACGCCACCTTCGACGCCGTTGCCAAACGCCTTGGGACGCATCATTGGGTTGCGCGACGAAAACTCATCGAGGTCGGCATGAAACGTTTCGAGACTTTCGACCTCGAAGCCAAGGTGGTCGAGCGCGGGCTTCTCGATGCCGCTGCCGAGAAAATCCGAGATGCGCCACGGCAAAATGACGAGCGCAATGCGGCCATCGGAGAGGCGATATTCGTCGCCATCTTTGATCACCGTCAGTTCGAGAATTTCGCTGTAAAATTCAGCCAGTGCTTCGGAATCGATGGCACGTAACGCAAAATGGGTGAAGACGCGCTCCTGATCCCAAGCCGGCTTCTCGTACACCTGACCGCGATTTTTGAGGCCCTTCTGCGAGAGATCGAAGTACGTGCCCGCCGGGTCGTGAATTCCAAACGCTGCGAATGGCCGGTTGCTGGGACGCTGAATGATTTCGATTTTCGGATAGCGCTTGGCCACACGTTCGCGCACGATTTCGACGTCGTCGACCTGTACACCGAAGTGATCGATGCCGGCTTGGCGTCCGGGAAAGCGTGGGATGATTTGCATCCCGACGTAGCCGTCGCCCATCGCCATTGCCGAGGCCTCATTGCGTGCCGTCGAGGCCGTCTTGAGGTCGAAGAGCGCCCGGTAGAAGACCGACTGGGCGGCGTAGTTGTCGGAGATGAGCGCCACGTGATTGAGCTTCGCGAACACGTTCGAGCCATGGTAGAATCAATATCGAAATTCCTTGTTTGCGGGCCTGGCGGAGAATCGCTCGTGTTTGAATCTCCACCCGACTCCGGTTAGTACTTTCGGTGTAGGATTTCACTCGTGTTGGGCGGCTCTTTCTCGCAAATTGTCACTCGAACCGAGGTGCTTACCGCGACTTTGTCACGCGACAGAGGGGAACTGCGAATCGCCGGTTGGCGACACTTCGGATTGAGCGCTTCTGCGCAGAGAACGAACGAATCTGGCGCGACTCAAATCTCCCTGCGGCCTGATACTGGGTGCAGGAGGAAGTCAATCTGTGGGACCGCTCGACCTTACGAAAGTGCCGCCGCGCTCGGCGCGGGCAGAACTCGACGGTATCGCCTATTTCCCGCGTGCGATCGATAAGATACGGGCAGAATTTCCCGGCGGAAACCTCGGCGAATACGTCGTCATGGGCGAAACCGGCGCCACGGTGACCGGAAATTTCTATCGCGCTACGGGGATCACGCATGATGCGCATGTGCAGGCGATCAAAAATGCGCCGGATGACGCCGCTGTCGGCGCGTGGCTGCGAAGCCGGCTCGACGACGAAACGATCGTGAAGTGGAACGAACGGTATTACCGCACCACGATCGGCGACATCAAAAGCCCCCTTCGCGAGCGGATGTTTCTCGCGCATCCGGGCGCCGAAGCGCTGCCGGAGACGACGCCGCTTGCCGATATGTTCGATGCCGACGACGCCGCGATGTTCGGCGCCGGATTTCGTCTGTTGAGTAAGGACTTCGATGAAGGCGGGACGCTGCCCATGGAGCAGGTTCTCAACGGATTCGGGCATCATGGACAAAACCGATCGCCCCACCTTGCCTGGGAGGGCGCGCCGGAGGGAACGAAGAGCTTCGTCGTAACGATGTTCGACCCGGACGCGCCCACGGGCTCCGGCTTCTGGCATTGGGTGGTGGTCGACGTGCCGGCAAGCGTGCATGAACTGCCCGCGGGTGTAGCGTCGTTCCCTACCGGGAGCCGGCAAACACGGAATGATCTTGGGACACAGGAGTATGCCGGAGCAGCACCTCCGCCTGGCCTCGCTCATCGTTATGTCTACACGATTAGGGCGCTTTCAGTGGAAAAATTACCGGTGCCGGATGATGCGAGTGGGGCCCTCGTTGGATTCGTGGCCGGCATGCACAGGCTCGGGGAAGCTACGCTAACCGCCCATTACGGCGTTGAGAAGAACGGTTAAGATCGATGAAGATGAGCGCAGGCACCAAATCGAGTGACAGCGCGCACCCTCGCGTACGGACGATCGTTGTGCGTCCAGGCGTGGGAGCAGCCGGCCGTATCATTCAGCGGGCGCAACTGACCTCGCACCGCGTCGCCGTCGACCTTCCGACGCTCATCTTCGTGCAGAATGGCGAGAAGCGAGTCTGTTGGTCTACCGGCGAGTGCACGGCACGCGCCGGCGAGGCGATCGCAATTGAAGCTGGGCAGATCGTCGACATATCGAACACTCCCGATTTCAATGGTGCTTATAGCGCACGATGGATCTCGTGGACCGAGGAGAACCTAAACTCCTTTCGAGCTGCGTCGAGTTCGATTGCCCCATTCTCGGTTGCCACCTCGCTCTCAAGACTGTCGCCAGAGTTTTGTGCGGCCTACGAAGCGGCATTCGATAGTTTGCTCAACGTCGACGGCGTTCCACCTTCGGTTGCGAACCATCGACTGTACGAAGTTTTGCTCTGGCTGCATGAACAGGGTATCGGTTTCCTCTCGCCCGGCGTCGAGAACTTCGGCAACCGCCTGCGGCGCCTCATCATAAGCGATCCGGCCTTTGCGTGGTCGATCGAGGAGGTTGCGCAAAGAGCGCGATGCAGTCCCGCGACACTGCGCCGACGCCTGGCGGCAGAGCAACGTACGTTCCGCGACCTTCTTCAAGACGCGAGGATGTCTTACGCTCTTTCGCTTTTGCAAAACACCGACAGCCCTGTTCTAAGCGTCGCGTTTGCTGTCGGCTATGATTCCGCTTCACGTTTTGCCTCGCGTTTCCGCTCTCGATTCGGCTACCGCCCGTCGGACATCCGAGGGCAGAAGCGAGATACTCGGTCGTCGGGCAACTTCGCCGAAGTAGCCAACTCTCTCGGTTGATGATATTGCGTCGCAGGCGTCGGTAAGGTCATGAGGAGTGCGTTCCTCTACAAAGAGCACATAAGGTGTAGTCTGCGACGTTCGCGTCGTTCGGATAGACTGCTCGGTTTGCCGTTGATGTGCGGCGTGTGCATCGGATTGCGACGGAGGCGAACTCCAACGAGTCGCACCCGTCTTTGAAGATGTGCGCGAAAACGTGACGCCTTGGCAGAACTTCCGTTCAAGCGCGGGTGTCATATGGCGACCGTTCTACCGTAGCCGCCTCGCCCACGAGAGCGCCGCTGATATTTAGAGAAGACATTTTTCCTCCGAGAATGAACAGCGAGAACTTGCAGCGGATACGCATGTCCATAAGTGATCGCTCCGGCCTTGTCGCCGTGCATCGAAAATGATCACGCTGGATGGGCGGCGTGCGATCGTCACCGGTGCGGCGCAAGGGCTTGGGCGCGCGGTTGCGGAGCGGTTTGTCGCGGCGGGCGCGTCTGTCGTGATGGTCGACGTCAACGCGGAGAAAGTTGCGCAATCCGCTGACGCGCTCAAGCGACCGGACGCGACGCTTACACTCGCGGCTGATCTTACAAAACCCGTCGAGGCAGAGCGCATGGCGGCAACGGCTGTCGCGGCGTTCGGAGGGATCGATATCCTCGTGAACGCTGCCGGCGGAAGCGGCTTCGTCTTTGTCGACCAAATCGAAACCGTCGACGACGCTGTCTGGCACGACATCCTTGCCTCCAACGTTCGGACGGCGTTTCTGTCGTGCCGAGCCGCGATGCCGCACCTTCGAAAGAGCGCTCACGCGCGGATCGTCAATTTTTCTTCCGATGCTATGCGTGGTGTAGCGGCGATACGGACGCCGATGGCGTCGAAACTTCCGTACGTTACCGCAAAGGGAGCACTCGTTTCGCTTTCGTTCCAACTCGCGCGCGATCTCGGCTCGGATGGCGGGGTAGTGAACGCGCTGTTTCCTGGGTGGGTGCTTAACGAACCCGGTGCGCGCAACAACACGCTTTTCAATCAGATGACCGACGACGAGCGCGCCGCGATGCTGCGCACGATGCCCGCGCATCGACGAACGCCGCGAGAGGTGGGTTGGGCTGTTACGTTTCTTGCCTCGGACGCGGTCGCCGATTTCAGCGGATACGTCGTGGGGCTCAAGGGCCCGATCGATGGCGCGGACCTCCGGATCGTCGACGCCGTCGAGACCCCGCTTGGCCGCTATGCCCGGCTCGAAGCGCCAGTCACGGCTTCGTGATAAGCGCGCGTGCGTCGACGGGTTTTGAGAACATCTTGTTCTGCGCGGCGACCTCCAATGTGGGCTGGACGAGTTCCGGCGTAAGCGACGTCGCGTACGTAACGCGGGTCATTCCGCGCGCCTTGTCCGCATCCAACTTGCCGTCACGAACGAGGATCGCGAAGGTCTCGTCTCGATGGCTATTCGCCCAGGCAGCGGTATCGTAGATCGCCTGCACCACGCGGCGCGAGCGCGCAGGGTCACTTTCAAACCAACTCTTCGACGCGTACCAGACCGAAACGCAGAACGTCTTATTCGCCGCGAATTCCGCGGCGGCATCAAACGGCGAGCCGACGGATCGGACCAAGCCCTTTCCCAACGTTATGAACGGTTCGCTCAACAACGCGGCAGCGATTGTTCCCCGTTGCAGCGCCGGAACGGCTGCTGACGGCGAAAGTTCGAGGAGGTGCACCGACGACTCGGGTACGCCATGGGCCGGGAGCCACGAGCGCAGACATGCTGTGGTAAGGCCGACCAGCGTCGGAACAGCGATGGACTTGCCAACTAAGTCTTTGGCCGTCACAATGGGTGAATCGGCTGCGACGGCCAGAATGCCGATGCCCTTGTCCGTGCGTTCGTTGTACGTTGCACCACCGGCAATCAGCACGATCGGCACACCGGCGTTGACGGCATTCACGCCCGAGATCAAATCGCCCGTTCCCATCTCGAGACTTCCGCCGCCGATTGCGGCCACGACTCCGGCGGCGTTGTTCAGGTTCGTCGCGACGACGTCCAGGCCGCCCTTGGCAAACGTACCGGCGTCCTTCGCATAAAGCGGCTCGGCGTAAATATCGGCGAAGACACCGGCAATGCGCAATGGGGCATTCTGCGCGCGGGCGATTCCCGGCAGGCTTATACCGACGATTCCCGACGCGATGGCGGCGAGCACGGTCGAGCGCGGAAGCTCGCAGACGTGTGCGCTGAGACGGTCCGGCATTGGCTTCCTCCTAAGCGGACGTACCGCGTCGCTGCTCCCGTACATCGCGAGTGAGGAACGAATACTCCTGTTCGCCGTCATTACGCGAGTGTGTTTGAACCTGAGGAAGGTGTCGCAGCAGTAATGCAGTGCACTCGGCGTTTTGGGCGATCGCCCGTCGTTTGTACGGAGTGCCATATGAACGAATGCAATTTTCGCACAGGCCGCCGGTCATTTCTCGCCGGCGCCGTTGCCCTTGCCTCGGGTCTGGTGTGTCCGCATGGCGCGTTCGCGCAAACGGCGACTCCGCGCCGAATTGACGTGCACAACCACATCGTACCGCCGGCATACAAGGCCGTTGCGCGCGCCCAGATCATCGCCGCCACCGACACGAATCCAGCGCCGGTCCTCAACTGGGCCCCGGAGCACCTGATCGAAGAGATGGATCGCAGTGGCGTCGCCGTAGCGATACTCTCAATGTCCACGCCCGGCATCGCGGTGGTTGCGCCGAAACGCGACGTTGCCCGCAAGCTCGCCCGTGACTGCAACGAATATGCCGCATCGCTGCTGCGCGATTTCCCCGGCCGCTTCGGGAACTTCGCGGCGCTGCCGCTGCCCGACATTGAGGGCTCGCTCGCCGAAGCCGGCTACGCCCTTGACGTTCTCCAGGCCGACGGCATCGGTATCCTGACGAGTTACGGGACCAAATATCCCGGCGACGCGTCATTCAAGCCGTTCTTCGCCGAACTCAACCGCCGCAAAGCCGTCGTGTTCGTTCACCCGACATCACCGGACTGCTGTGCAGCATCACTACCGTATCCGGCGTCGCTCGATGAATTCATGTTCGAAGTGACACGCGCGATCACCAGCATGCTTTTCGGCGGCACGTTCGCGTCGTTTCCGGATATCCGCTTCATCTTCACCCACGCGGGCGGCACGATGACGCCGATCTCGGCGCGCATTAATGCATTCGCCGCACGCCACCACGAGTATGACGCCGCCGTTCCCCACGGGGCGTACTTTGAGCTTAAGAAGCTGTACTATGATATCGCGAACTCGACGAATCCGTCCGCGATGTCAGCTCTGATGAACCTTGCGCCGTCGAGCCAAATCCTTTTCGGAAGCGACACGCCTTACGTGCCGATTGCCGTCACGGGCACGGGATTCGACAAGATGACGATTTCGGATGGCTTGCGGCTGGCGATCGACCGCGGTAACGCGCTCAACTTGTTCCCGCGTCTCTCCTAGCGCGAACGGCGCGAAAGCGCTTCGATTTTAGGCGGTAGAGAGTCCGGCCATCATGACCGTGACGTCATGCGATGGGAACGACGACGAGGGAACGCTCGAAAATCACTTCATTATCGCTAGCGCGAGCGCGGTCAGCGAACGCGCACCTTTATCGGCACGTCATTCCGCGCGGCGACGTCACCGACGCGCGCTCAGCACGAGCTCGGACGCGCTTACCGGCTTCGGAAGAAAGTTGTATTTGACGGCGGCGTCGAGCAGCACTTGCATGTCGGTCAGGCGCATCTCGTCGGCGTACTCGCAACGCACCATACTCCCTGTCACTGCCGGATCGAGCTTCGCGGTGCGCACCAAGATCGCCGCCGATTCCGGGCGGTGCGCGTTCGCCCACTTTGCCGCTTCGTAGATCGCGGCCGCGAAGCGCGTCACCGCCTCGGGATTGCGCTGCGCGAACGACTGGTTGGTGAACCAGGCGGCGAGTAAGAACCGCGGCGCGATGTCGGGCATCGGATCCGCGAGGACGCGGACGTTGTTCTGCTTGAGGGCCTCCGAGAGGAAAGGCTCCGAAATCTGCGCCGCCCCGACCGTACCGCGATCGATTGCGGCGCCCATTTCAGCGAACGTTACTTCGACCTTCCGCACGCTCGAGGCGTCGACGCCGTTGCGCGCGAGCCAGGCATCGACCGAGAGCTCGAGCACCGTCTTGAGCACGTTGACCCCGACGGTCTTGCCGACGAGATCCTTGGCGCTTGCGATCGGCGAACTTTTGGGGACGCAGATCACCGAATTTGGGAACGCCCGCGTCTGTAGCGCACCGGCGGCAACGATCGTTAAAGGGACGCCGCGGAGATGAGCGTTCGCGAGAAGCAGCGGCGTTGTGACGCCGATGTCGAGCGAGCCGCCGACGACCGCGTTGGCCGCGGCGGACCCGCTCGTGAACGTTTGCACGTCAGCGCTCACCCCGGCGCGGTTGAAGAACCCCTGGTCACTGGCGAAGTACGCTTCGGCAAACGTATCGGCCGCACTCACGCCGACGCGCACGGCCGGCAGCGGCGTTTGGGCGCTCGCCGGACCGCGCGCGGCAGCGACCGCTGCCAGCGACGAGGCGACGAACGCGCCGCGGGACGCGCGCACCGGTTAAGCCCGCTCCGCTTGCGCCGCCAGATCGCCCTTTGTCACGCCTTCGGCGACGCTCGCGTCGTACTCCGGCGCCACGATGATGTCGATCACGCACACCTTCCCGGCTCGCACATGCTCGATCCCTTGAGCAATCGCCGGAGCGATGTCGCTGCGCTGCGCGATCGGACCGATCCCGATTGCGCCCTGCGCGTCGGCGAACTTGGCTAGGTTGGGCGCTGGACCATCGATCCGCTGACCGATCCACTTGCGCTCGATCGGCCGGTGACGGGCGATCGCCATCCGCTCTTGATGCACTTCGTCATTGAAGAACGAGCGGTTGTTGGAGCAGATCACCAGCAGCGGAATCTCGCTTTGCACAGCGGTCCAGAACGCCGTTACGCCCATCAGGTAATCGCCGTCCCCGAGCACCGCGACCGGGAGCCGACCGGTGCCCTTGAGTGCGAGCGCCGCACCAACCGACATGCCCGGGCCGGAGCCGATTCCGCCGCCACCGTCGCCGCCGAGGTAGTGCAGTGGGTGGTTGAACTTGAAGTCGTCGGGGCTCACGCCGATCGGCAAACGGATGAAGCACACATCTTCACTCGCGAACGCGGCGCCGAGCTCGGCTGACATCGCGGCGATGCCGATCGTCTCGTCGTGCGCAACGCCGTTCTTCACGACACCCTTGGCCGGCTTGCCGTTGTCGCGGAGTTTCGGCGCGGGACGGCCGAGGGCGTCGATGATTGCCGCGACCGCGACATCGGGTGCGACGACGAGCGCGATGTCCGCCGGGGGCAAGCCCTGGTAGTCCATGCTCCAGCCGTTGTGAATATAGCGGTCCTGCGAGGCAGAGATCACGGTCGCCGGCACGCGCTCGCGGCCGAATGCGCTCTTGAACGCACCCGCCAGATCGACACTGTCGAGATCGAGCACGACGTCAGCTTCCTTGAGCGCCGCAGAGCCGGCCGGGAGCGCACCCGATCCGAGGCAGAGCGGATGCTCCGACGGGAACATCGAGCCAGTCTTGAAATCGATGACGACACGGGCGTTGAGCGCTTCGGCCAGCGCGATACGGTTGGTCCATGCCTCCATCGTACGTTCGCCGCGGCCGATCGAGATCAGCGGCTTCGTCGCCTTCTTCAAGAGGTCGATGGCGCGCGCGACGTCACTCGGTGCGGGAATGGGCGGCGAGGGCGGACGGAAACGCGAGACATCCGGGAGCGGCGGGATGCCGTCGGGGAGCTTCTCCTCTTGCAGCCCGGCATCGAGGACGACGTACGTCGGTCCGCGCGGCGGCGTCGCGGCGATCTGATAAGCGCGCAGGATCGATTCGTAGGCGGCGCCGACCGAAAGCGGCTGATCGTCCCACTTCGTGTAGGGGCGCACGAGCGCGCCCATATCTTGGCTCGTATGAATCCAGTCGATCCAAGGACGCCGCTTCATCGCATCGACTGGGCCGTTGGCCCCGAGCACGACCACGGGACAGCGATCGCAGAACGCATCAAAGATCGCCATCGAGGCGTGCATGAGACCAACGTTGCTGTGCACGATCGCGAGCATCGGCTCGCCGGTCACTTTCGCATAACCGTGCGCGATCGCGACCGAATGTTCTTCGTGCAGGCACAACAGCATCTGAGGGTCGTCGTTATTCAGGTAATTGACGATGCTATCGTGCAGCCCGCGATAGCTCGCGCCCGGCACCAGCGCCGCGTACTTCAGATGCAGTTCCCGCAGCACGGCCGCGACCGCGTCGCTGCCCCATGTGACTTCATTCATCTCGCTTCCCCTTACATCGTCCGGTCTCGACCAATCTATTCGCGCCCCCACCGGGCACCTGCCGGTGGAATCTCTTGGAGAGAAGTCATCACCTGCGACGTTGCGTCGCTTTAATGAGGCCACATCGTTACGACCATTGACAGCGAAGCTATGTCATCCCAAAACGCTGGCTCGGACGGCATGAAGACGGTTCTCGTTGCGATTAACCGCTCGGACCTCGAACGCTCTATCGGTAGGACGACCAGCGTTTGCCGAGGTGTACGCTGCTCGGAGGAGTGAGACCATGTCGATGCAGCACAGAGAGCGTTCGTCGTTCACGCCGTTTCCGGACGACGACACGACTCATGAATAAACGCCGACATGATATCCAGCGCCTTGGCGGCGGCTGACTGGGACGAGTCCTTGATGAACGAATGCGGCTCGCCCGGGAACATTTCAAGCCGAACGTCGCCCCCGGCGGCATGATACGCAGTACTCAGTCGCTCTGCCATGTCAGGAGTCACGTTATCATCGTTCGTCCCCTGCACGATCAACAGCGGTGGCAAGCTATCCGCTTTCCCGCGCTCAAGAATAAGTTGGGGATTTCCCTCACTCATGGCTTGCGTCGAGGCCCAATATTCGTCGTGTGCGGCGACCAGTTTTTCGTAGTTGCGTTCGACGGCCATTCGATAGCGTGCGAGCGGGTCGCTGACGGGCCAGCATACGACGGCGTACTCGAGCCGGGCATTCACCTCCGGAGCCGACGGTAGCGCGATGCCGGCGTAACGCGGGTCGAATGGCTGTACAACGTTAAGCAAAAGCGTATTGCCACCACTCGATGTCCCGACGCCGCCGACGAGATCCTCGCGCGAACCGAATTCAAGCGCATGCTGCTTGAGCCACCTGATTCCGAGGTTGACGTCGGCGACCGAGGCTGGATACACCGCTTCGGGCGGCATTCGAAAATCGAGCGATAACACAACGATCCCGCGCGCCGCAAGGGCCATGTCGATCGCGACGTTTGACAGACGGTCTCCTACCGTCCACGCGCCGCCATGCACGTCAACGACTGCCGGAAACGGCCGATCACCGACGGCTCGATACAAGCGCGCCAAAAGCGGCGTGTCGTCGTGGCGCACATATTCGATGTCTTCGATCGGTTGACTCATTCCGTACTCCGCTTGAGCAATGCAGATTCGATCATATCTTTCGCGTCAAAGCGGGCCGTGATCATCTTGTACTTTACCGATGCGTCGATCACCGGCTGAATATCCCGCGGGTCCAGCGCGAGACCGCAGGTTACTCGGGTCATGTGCGCGATATTCTGCGCGCTTACAGACGTGAACTTTGCAATCAAGTCGATTGTCTCCGCGGGATGAGCGTTCGTGTAAATCGACGCTAGCGCGATACCGCGCGCGAAGCGCGCAACGACGTCAGGGCTCTTTTGAGCAAAGTCGGCAGTGCAAAAGTACGCGGCCAGTAAGAAGTGCTTGGCGATCGCATCCGAGGTCCAACCGAGCACGCGCACGCGCTTTGACTGAAGAGCGTCGCCAAGGGCCGGATTGGCAAACGTCGCGGCATCGACGCGTCCTGATACGATGGCTTGAAAGACCGCCGTTGAAGGGAGTTCGATAAAATGTACTGAGGACGAGTCACCGCCGTGCTGGTCGATCCATGCCATCGTGGCGATTTGCATCTCGCCTTTGATGCTTTGCACGCTCACGGTTTTTCCATCTAGATCGCGGGCGCGTTCTATCTCCGAATCGGCGCGGACGATCGTTCCCGTGATGGGGGCGTTGGTACTGTACATCGCCGATGGGGCGATGAGCCGGAACGGCACTCCGCGGACATACGCAGACACAAGGCCGGTCAAACTGGACTTTCCGATGTCGATTGCGCCGCCAACGACGCCGGAGGCGATCGCAGATCCGCTGGAACTGGGGCTTACCGTCACGTCAAGACCTAGCTGCCGGAAGATTCCGCTCTGCTGCGCGTACAGGCATGCCACGGCATCTTCATCCGGAGCCGTCGCGACGCTGACCGGCATTAAAGCCTGGCCGTACGCTCGGCTTTGCACTCCGGCAGAAAATCCTGCGGCGGCTCCTAGCGAGACGAAGCTCCGGCGCGACAGCGTCGCCGGGTGAGACGACTCGTTCCGCAGGAGTGCCAAAAAATCACCTCATGATCTACACTTTTTTTCGTACCACCAAAACGGTCTTCCTCGGCGTGCCTAATTCGGAACGGTCACGGCCAACCGATCTTCCCTAAATGCTTGTACGAACGGATACGACCGAGGGACCTTTACGGTCGTTGGCAGCTTTTATGGCTGGGGCAAGTTCGGAAAGCCGTTCAACGAGAATGCCATGTGCTCCAAAGCCGTGCGCGATGGTCGCGTAGTTTGGGCCCGCAATATCGGTTCCCGGCCAGGGGCCCGTATTGGTTTCGCCACGGTATTCTTCGAGTGCATCTTTTACGGCCAAGTAGTACTGGTTGTCATTGATGATATACGTAATCGGAAGTTCAAACGACACTGCTGTAGCGAGGGCTTGTATTCCAAACTGAAACGTGCCGTCGCCAATGATGCAATAGATACGCTTACCACGAGCAAGTGCCGCGCCAACAGCCGCGCCCATTGCCCATCCGAGTGAGCCGCCGGATGTCTTATCGAGTGTCCGGTGCGAATCAGCAAGGATTAAGTCAAGAACGGCCGGTCCGGCTGTCGTCGGTTGCCCAATTATGAGGCAATCGTCGTCGAGAAGCTCGTGAAGCTCCTGAGCAAGTGCATCAACGTGAATTGGAACTTGCTGCCCTTTCGCTTTAGCCAACAGTCGTTTCTGTCCAGAGGCATCGCGGTACGCTGCGGATGCGCGCTTGCTAAAGTCAGCGCGGTCACTGTCAGGCCGTAAGCAGACCGGCAGAGCAGAAAGTATATCTTGTAGCGCTAGCCGTGTATTGCCGACAAGCGCGACATCGGCGCGATCAACCTTTCCGATTTCTTCCGGATCCGGATGGAGATGAACGAAGACGGCGCTTCCCGCTATATTCGGCACGCGGGCCGCGTTGAATTCCATGATTGACGGCGCACCAGCAAAGAAAATGACATCTGCCCTTTGCACTGCCGGCAGTCGCGGGTTGTAGTAGCCGGCGAAACGAGGACCGATTGCGGGCACGCCGTTACATTCCATCGTCCGGCCCTCCTCGAGCATCACCGTTGCATCGAGCCTGTCGGCAAGCTGCAGCAATTCTCGACGCGCATCAACGCGCGCGACGTCAGTGCCTGCAACGATAATCAAGGCCTTAGAACCCGCTAATGCCGAGGCTGCTTTAGCGATCGATTCCGGATCAGGCCGGCGAATCGCCTCAACCTTGCGGTGATCCAAGTTATCGGTTCTAACGACAACGTCGGCTTCCAAAAGATCCTGGGGAAGACCGAGGTAAGCTGGACCGCCGGGTTCAGCGGTGGCGGCTTTCAGCGCCCGCACCAGATCGTCGGCGATTGCTTCCGCGCGCAATGCGACCCGATCGAACACCACGTGCTGCCGAACATAATCGCGCTGATGCGAAGCCGTCGTGAAACCTCCGCGGTTCTGAATCTCGGTCGACTTCATGCCATTCAAGATCAAGACCGGACTCCGCGCAATCTGCGCACAGTCGAGATGTGCGATCGCGTTCGCAAGTCCAACGTTCGTGTGCAAGTACGCAACTGCCGGCTTTCCGGTGGCACGCGTGAATCCGTCCGCTGCTGACAATGCAACTGCTTCATGGGTGACGAGAATCAGGCGAACATCCGGAAAATGCCTCGCGGCGTCGAGGAAGGCCGCCTCAGTACTTCCGGGACACGTGAAGACCACATCGATGCCCCAAGCGCGCAAAATCTCAAATATGGCGCGGGCCGGCGCCCCTTTTCCGGACACATCCGCTTTCGGCTCGTCTCTTGCTGCAGTCGTCATCGCTGCTGAAGCCGGACGGGACCGGAAGAAGCGTATCTGATTCTTTCAGCGACGATCGTTCCTAATGTTAAGCTCCTAAGCAGACTGAAATTCGCTGGCGACGTCGTCTTCCTTACACGCTGAATGGCGTCGCTGATGGTCTGCCGCATTGCATAGACCCTTTTCGAAATCGCGAGTTTGATTGGCGCACTGCTCAACATTACGTTCCGCCAACGCCCGGCGCAAAAAGGTCACTCGCCGGAAAAGTCGCTTTCAGCACCTTCGAGCGCACTGCGGCATCGATTTGCGGCTGGATCTGCGCGGCGCTGAGTCGCTCAGCGTACGTGGCGCGCGCCATGTTCGGTGTCATCTTGACCTTCGTCCGATCCTCGAGCATCCGTGCAGACTCCGCATGATGTGAATTCGCCCACCGTGCCGTTTCAGCGATAACGGCGCCCAGTTTGTTCACAATCTCCGGATGTGTTTTCGCAAACTCACTGGTCGTGAAAAATGCATTCAACAATAGCCGGGGTGCGACGGCATCATAGCAATCGGACAACACGCGGACTTGTCCCGCGTCGACCGCTGTTTGCAGATACGGATTACTAAGAGATCCGGCCGCAATTCGCCCCGCCACAAGCGCCGGGGCGATCTCGGAGAATGGAAGCTCAACGAATTTCGCCGATGTGGAATCACCGCTGTTCTTATCGAGCCACGCGTCAAACGCGATCCTGGTCAGTCCGAAGAGGCTGGTCACACCAACCGTGCTTCCATTCAGGTCTTTTGCGCTCTTCACCGGGGAATTTTTAGCAACGACGCAAACCGTCGTCGGCGCCGTACTAACGTACAATGCAGCGGGCGCTATAAAAACGAGCGGAAGCCCTTTCTCGTGTGCTAAAGTCGTGCTGCCGACGTCCGTAACTCCAACGTCAAACGTTCCACCCAACGTGGCTGCGGCGATAGCACCGGCGCTGGAAGCGATCGTCACGGTCGCGTCGAGGCCGGCTTTCTTGAATAGCCCAAGCTCCTGCGCGTACAAGGGTTCGGCCTCGGCATCGATCGGCAGCGTCGCGATGCGAATGACCGTGGGCGTCTGCCCACCCGCCGCACTCCCGATGAGCAAGGTCAACCCAAGAAGAGCAATTTGGAGCTTAAAGGCGTGCTTCGCGTTTTTCATCATTCTCCTCGACTCTCGAGAAGTCGAAGCCATCGAGATGTGTAAGCAGGCTGCGCGGTCGTTCATGTGCGATCATTTCAAGTGTTGCACACTCTGCGTCGCGCGCCTAAGTTGCGTCGACAAGGGGCCGGTCGCCCGGGGCCGGTACCGGACATCCGAGAAAGCTTTGGTATGATCGACAGTGATGAAAACCGCGTGAATGCCGTGCATGAAAGCGATCCCATTGCCGGTGGCGTCGGACAGTCTAAGCGTAGCGTTTCTTCATAGAAGTCAATCGCACGCTCGACGTTGCTCGTGAACGTGACAACGTCCCGGAGGCGTCGCGGCCGCACGAACGGTGCGGCGGAGCGCAGCGGCATGTTATCCCGCCGGCACTGACGCGAGTATCAACGCCCGATTTGATGTCCGGCGAGTGGTCAAGAGAATGAGTTCGGACCTGACGCGTTCGACCGTTCGTTGCGTTCAAATTGTTCTCCGAAAGCTTGACGGCTCAAATCCTATAGATTATAAAATACCCGATCAGATGCGTCAAGTTTACCCGATTTGTTTGGCAGAAATTTTCTGCATTTTTGGGACCTCGAAATCATAGCTCGGTAAGGGACTCAGGGTAGCGCAGCGCTTATTTTGATCGCATCTGTCGATTCAGACCAATCCTCAAAAAAGCCTAATCTACCGGCAACCTGCGTTCCGGCGCAGCACGTTTGCCGCATTCACCTCACTTCGAAAATGGGAAACACTACGCAGCTTTACTGATTGGTACGGTTCATTATGGCGAAAACCGAGGCGGGCCCGGACCGACGTTCATTCATCGCGGGTATCGCTACTGCCGGCGCCGGCGCCGCCACGGCGAGCATGTCACCCGCCGCTGCAGCGACCGCCAGCGCCCGGGTGCCCGCAAAGTCGCCGCTGCCCGACAACGTGCAGGTTGCCGCGGAAACTGGTAATCCGGCGGCCGTCGCCGGCTCGATCGATCGTTGGCATGTTCACAACGCCGGTTCCGATTATATGGTCGACTGTCTCAAACACGTCGGCTATGATTACCTGACGTGCATGCCCGGTTCGACGTTCCGTGGCATCCACGAATCGATCATCAACTATGGCGGTAATTCGAAACCGGAAATGCTCTCGGCGTTGCACGAAGAGATATCCGCAGCGATGGCCCACGGCTACGCGAAGATGGCCGGCAAACCGATGGCGATTCTCGTGCACAATACCGTCGGCCTACAACATGCGTCGATGGCCATTTACAACGCTTACTGCGATCGCGTACCGATGTTGATCCTTATCGGCAACATCGCCGATTCGAGTACGCGTCGGCCGGGCGTCGAATGGTATCACACCGCTACCGACGTGGCCGCGATTGTCCGCGGCTTCACGAAGTACGATGCGCAGCCGATGTCGCTGCAGTCGTTCGGGGAAGAGATCATGAAGGCGTCATCGCTCGCGCTCACACCGCCGTTCGAACCGACGGTTGTCGTCGTCGACGCGGATATCGCGGAAAGGCCGATGGAAGCAACCCCGCTGCCAATGCGGAAATTCGTCGCGCCTCGACCGTCGATCGCCGATCCGGCCGCGCTCGCGGACGTGGCAAAACTTCTCGTCAATGCGCAGAATCCGTTGATCGTCGTTGGTCGCGCGGTGCGTTCACAAGCCGGTTTTGACAACATCATCATGCTTGCGGAGAGCTTGCAAATCCCGGTGATGGATTTGCTCAACCGAATAAATTTTCCGACCAACCATCATCTGTATGCTGCGTTCGACCGCCAGTTGGTCGGGCAAGCTGATGTGATCCTCGGTCTAGAAGTGCCCGACATCTTCGGCGTTGTCGCCGACGTTCCCGATCTTCCCGAACGCGTCACGACGATGAAGATCAAGCCGACATGCAGCGTCGTGTCGATCAACTCGATGTACGATCAGGGCGCCGGAAACTATCAGGATCAAGGGCGCTTCTACGAACCGACAATGGCGATTGCAGGTGATAGCGAGGGGTCAATCCCCTATCTCATCGATGCCGTCAACCGCGCGCTAACCAGCGACCGACGCGCTCAGAATGCGGCACGCGCCGCGCATTTCATGGACGCGTTCAGTAAACGCCGAGCCGCAAACCTCGCGCAAGCGACGGTCGGCTGGGACACATCGCCGATCAGCGTCGCACGAATGTGCATGGAGACATGGGAGTTGATCAAGCATGACGACTTCTCGCTCGTCTCGTCGAGCGACTTGCAGAGTAATTGGCCGCAACGCTTGTGGGATCTGACAAAATTTCACCACTACAACGGTGATAGCGGCGGCTACGGGGTCGGGTACGGCATACCCGCCGCGGTCGGTGCCGCCCTCGCAGCGCGCGATCAAGGCCGCTATTCGGTCAATTTTCAAGGCGACGGGGACCTGCTGGTTGCACCCGGTTCGCTTTGGACCGCTGCGCATCACAAAATTCCGTTGCTGACGGTCGTGCACAACAATCGCGCGTGGCACCAAGAGACGATGCACGTGCAGCGCATGGCGGATCGCCGCGAACGGCAACCCGAACATGCGAAGATCGGCACCTTGATTGATAGCCCCGCGATCGACTTCTCCAAGCTTGCTCAATCATTCGGCGTGTATGCCGAGGTCGCAGTCACGCAGCCGAGCCAGCTCGCTCCGGCACTCGCACGCGCGCTAAAAGTCGTGAAGTCCGGTATGCCCGCTCTCGTCGACGTCGTGTCGCAACCTCGGTGAGGAAAGCCGTCATGAAGCGCTTTTTAACCGGATTCGCGGTATTCATGCTCGAAACGATGGCCGCTGTCATGTTTGCAACCACCGGCGTCAACGCGCAACAGACGGCGCAGTCGGCCGGTGATCCCGTACGGGGTAAAGCGAATTTTATGGCATACGGCTGCTATGAATGTCATGGGACGGCCGGCCAAGGGAACTATTTCGGAGGCCCGAAAATCGCGCCCCACCCGTTAGCGCTTGCAGCGCTGCTCGCATACATTCGCGAGCCCGCTGGCCAGATGCCGTCCTACTCTACCGTGATCTTGACGGACAAAGAGGCCACAGATATCTGGTCGTACCTATCCAACCTTCCCGCCGCGAAACCGGTAGATGCAATCCCTATCCTTGCCGGCGTTAAAACCACGCCGAAGTAGGCCGGCTAGTCCAGCGAGCATTGTGACTTCGCTGAGCGACTCTTGAGCGGTGCGAATCTAAAACATGCGCGGACGTCGTTCCGGCCGGCGCGTAGCCAACGATCGATGCCGGAAGGTCGTCGCTCATCGTTTCGGACGTCGCTTCATCGGCAGCGCCCGAACGAATGACATTGCGCGATCGAGCCATCGCCGCAACTGATGTTCCGTCAAGACCCCAGCTGGGGCTACGAAAAAGATACCCTTAAGCGGCCGCCCAGTAAAATCCATCGGACGAGTATACGGCTCGCTCGTCAGGAGCCGCCTGTCTTCCGAGGCGCACGATGAGCTTGCGACCGACGATGCCGCCGAACATGTGATCGCCGAGCATGAATGCGATCCCCCCCAAACATTTTTCGCTCGATTACTCCATCTTGGTCGGATAAGATGGCGCGAGCGCGCGTTGCCAGATGCTCATCGTAGGGCACAACGAGTCTCCACGCGCATTCGACTGAACGTATGGAGAGCGCGCTCGGAACTTCGTTACTATAATACTAAAAATAATGAGGCCCTCAATGTTGAGCAGACTGCCGCGACAGTTCGTCAAGTTGGCGTAATCATTCATCCCTCGCCTCGTCGTTCCAAAAATTGCGCAACAGCAAGCCTGCCCAGCTGCGGTACGGGCGCCATTTATTGGCAATCTGCTCGAGCGCATCGATGTTCGGCTCGCCGCCAAGCTTGTACGCGGCGGCCATATTCCGATGGAGACTCTTCTCGGTCCGTGGGAACACGTCTGCATCTCCGACTCCACGAATCATGATCAACTCGGCAGAAAACGGGCCGATTCCCGGCAACTGCTGCAGATGTGCCAAGGCCTGGTCGAAATCCATCGCGCGAAGTCGATTACTGGCGAATCTGCCGTCGATTACCGTCGCTCCGAGCGTTCGGAGCTGATCAACCTTATGTGCGGCTAGACCCTTCACAAGCGGTAATTCCGCTAGCCGGTCCGGGGCCGGAAACGCATGAACAACGTGACTACCGAAATCGACATGTATCCCGTACTCTTCGGCTATGCGAGCGGTAACTGCGGCGGCTTGTTTCGCGAAAAGCCGATGACCAATAATCGCCCGCGCAGCAACCTCGTAGGGACTGCTAAGCAATACCGGACGCACCCCCGGATGGTGTCGCTGGAGCCTAGCGATAACGTTGTCGCGGGCGGCGACATCGAGGAACCCAGCACCGTCGATATCGAGCGAGAGAATCCGTTCAATTTCCGTACGGATATGTTCGGCGCTTTCATGATCTGGATTGGCGATGATCCGCACATGTATCCCGCCCCCACTCTGACACACACGGGCACCTACGGTATTCCACCTGCCTTCGAGCGGGAATGCAAGATCGAGGACGTCCCTCGTTCCGTCGCTCACGAAGCCAGTGACGAACGATGCTGCAGCAGCTACGGAGGCACTTGCCGTGAGCGAAAAGTCCCTGGCAGCCCTCAACACGATGTCTTCACTCTCGACCATGATCTGCTCCGACGAATGGTGCCGACACGGCGCGGCTCGACAGCGTTCTAGCCGGTAAACCGCGCCTGCTTGCCGCCCTCACGACGGCTTCGCGGCTTCTTTCTCAAGCTTCGAGGCCGCCTTTTCGAGCTCTGCGCCTAGCTGCGCGACGAGGCTATGCTTATCGCTTGCTAAGGACGCAGCACGCGTCGTCTCTTTTCCAAGCTTCGTTAGCAATTTCGCAATCTTGTTGCCATCGATATCGTCTTTCTCCAACTCCGAACGGAGTCGCCCGAGATCGGACACGATCGTGGCGAAGACGGCGCCTTCATAGTCCTTGAGTTCGGACTGCCACGAATCAATACTGTGTTGAGCGGCAGCTCGCCCCATGGAGATGACCCCGGTCTTGAAGTGATTGATCGTGGTTTGCATTCGTTCCGACATGAAATTTCCTCATAAGCTCGTGGTAATAAAGAAGCTGGTTGTGGTTACGGCGCAACAAGCAAGACGCTCGACGATCCCTTATCGTGACGCGGCACGAGTTGACACATCGAATTCGTCAGGAAATCAGCGCCGATGCACTCTGCAGCACATAGACGGGCCGCGGGACGCGATCAGCGTTCTCGACGAGGAACGCATCGATTCGTTCCAGCGCCTGCGCGCGGCGAGCGAAGACAACGAAGGGCAACGTTCACGATCGTGCGATCAATGGTTTCGAGCATTGGCGCTATGGCAATCCCGACGGCAATGACCCAACGGCGTCAGCCGTACTTGACCGTATCGAACTCCATCAGCCACCCATAAGCTCTATTACATAAAGCTTTATGAAAATACCGTAGGGCGGACCTTCTGTCAAGCGATCGAGGAGTTCTCTTCGAATTTTACCGCCTCGAAGTCGTCGGCAAGGATAGCCAGGAGCCGCATGAGTTGGTTCCGATCGGCGGCGCTGAGGCGCGCGACCGCTTTCGTGACGGCGCGAATATGCCGCGGCGTGATGTCGGAAACAAGGGCTTCCCCGGCCTTCGTTAATCGGACAATCGTGGTGCGTCGATTAGAGGGCGACGCGGCGCGAAGCACGAATCCGTCGCGCTCAAGCCCGTTCACGACATATGTCATGTTGGGCTGTGTCATACGCAAAAACTCGCTCATCTGCGTGACCGTCATGCCGGGAAACGAGCGGAGTAAATGAAGCACGTCGAGCTTGGACATCGTAAGCTCGCGTCGATCCAGCCACAGTCCAACGGCGTTTTCGATCCGACGTGCGGCGCCTCGCAACGCAAGAAAAACCTTGACCGCATTGAGATCGCCACCCGGCGCTTCTTCAGACAGATCATCGAAATACTCTTGAGGGAAGCTGCTTAGCCGAAGGAATGAATCGAGATCACTCTTCGTCACGCCCGACGCGCCGGCGACATGCGCGCGTCCCTCGCGTTTTTTTACGGCAGATCGTCGAGGTGTTGATGACGTCTTCAATTGCTCAACCGTGTTTTCTGACAGTAGCACCGAAGCAGACAGCGCTGCCGGACCTTCGGCACGATTTTAAGAGCATCCACACAGCTGGTACTATTTCTCTGAGCGTCGTCAACTGCGAACCTTCTCTGCGATCAGGTTTCGCATATACCGAGGGTTCGCAGCACAGCCGTGCTGTCGTGAGGAAGATATACGACTGTTCCAGTTTCAGCAAACGCTGTCCGTAAGCTTCTGACCTCGTCAGGGGCCGGCAGTATCCGCGATCAGGTCTTGCATGCTAATCGGAGGATGACCTAACAGCTGCTCGAGCGTTGGATCGGCGGGTGCAAATTCGCCGTTTCGGCTCGCAATATAAAGGCCGACCATCGTGTCCGCGGCGCGTCCGGCCATTCCACGCGCGGTCAGTTGCGCCCGTAGCTCCTCATCCGTTATCGTCTGTCGACGAACTGGACGGCCCAGCAGCACCGACGCGATCCCGGCGAGGTCGGCGAGGTCGAGTGTCAGCGATGCCGTGAGCGGCGGTGTGGGCCCGTCGTACCGGCCCTCATTCGCGAGGATGATTGCGGCGGCATCAGCGAGGTCGGCGTGCGCCGTCCAAGCGACTTTACCATCCGGCGGCGCCTCGATCACTCCTGTTTTGCGTGCGTCGCCCATCAGAGAGATCGCGGTTGACGCGTAAAAGCCGTTGCGCAACGCGGTCCACGTTAACCCGGATTGACGAAGCATTTCTTCGGTCGCGTAATGGTCAAGCATCGGCGGGAATGCCGAGGAGTCACTTGCGGCCATGTGGCTGGTGTAGACGATTCGCTTTGCGCCGGCAGTGCGCGCCGCCTCGATCGCCGAGCGGTGTTGAGCAAGGGGGTCGCCTCCACTTGAGCGCGCATTGGACGAGACGATCAGCACCTGCGTCGCACCCTCGAATGCGTGCTGCAAGCCTTCTGGATGGTCGAAGTCTCCTTGACGGACGCGGACGCCGAGCGCCTTCAGATCTGCGGCCTTCTCCGGATCGCGGACGCTAACGCCCACTTGGTTCACGGGAACACGATCGACAAGCTTCTCGACGATTTCCCGTCCGAGTTGGCCCGTCGCTCCGGTGACGATGATCATGGGCGACTCCCTGCGAAACGATTTCGGCGGCGCATTAGCGCTATTTCAAACCGGTTTATCATTGCTAACATCTACTTGATATCCCTGGAAAGGACCCCGCGAAATTCGTGACGAGAAATGAGGCGGAGGCGATAACCGACGATGCCACACATGCGGCCGACGTCCGTACGCGTATCGTCATGGCCGCCTCCGGGTTGATTGCATCCGGCGGCCGTGATGCTGCGACCACACGAGCGGTCGCTGCCGCTGCCGACGTGCAGGCCCCCACGATCTACCGCCTCTTTGGTGATAAGCGGGGGCTTCTCGACGCGGTCGCAGAGCACGGTCTCGCCGCGTACATCGCTGAGAAAACCGCGCGCGAGCCCCATCCAGACCCGGTACAGGACCTGCGCGACGGCTGGGACATCCACATCGAGTTCGGCCTGGCCCATCCGGGTTTGTTCGCGATTATGAGTGGCGATCCGCATTCGCGCCCACTCTCGCCCGCGGTCGCGGCGGGGATGGACGTTCTGCGGCAACGGATAAGGGCCATTGCGCTGGCGGGACGTCTGCGGATAAGCGAGAGGCGTGCCATCGCTCTGCTGCAGTCCGCGTGTGTCGGCACGGTCCTCACGCTGCTGAGCGAACGGGAGGAGCGGCGCGATCTAGGATTGTCCGAGACGGCACGCGAGGCGGTCGTAGCCGCTATCACCGGCAAGGCGATCATGTTTGCAAATTCGGGACCGAGCGGAGTCGCCGCCACGCTCCGTGCCTCGCTAAACCAGACCTCCGTTCTCACTAGCGGCGAGATGCACTTGCTTGAGGAGTTGCTCGACCGGATCTCTAGCGGCGACTAATCGCCGTGCTGTTTCGCCTCTTGAATCTCGTTTGTTCTCCCGAAAAGCTGCCAAGCAGCTCGATAGACGACGAGGCGCTCTTCCGGCCGCTCGGTGTACTGAATAACATTGTAGCGGTAGGTTCGTCACGATTACTTGCTGTTATGCCGAGCCTGGCCGCAGAAGCTGACCAAGTAACTCCGCATTCTCGGCCTCAAACTTGGACCGGGCTTCTTCTGCAGCTTTTCGGTTGTGCTCGCCGTAAATCACGTCGCTTTGTCCCGCCATTAATGCGTCGTAACCGGTGCGCGCGACTTCGGCCGCATCGTCCATTGGACCGGCTGCACCCTTCGTATTTGTTGAGCGAGCCCTCTTGAAGAATTCGGTGGCCGTGGCGCCTGGTAGCAATAGCGTGACCGTGACGCCAGTCTCCTTATTTTCTACACGTAGCGATTGGCCAAAACTTTCCAACGCGGCCTTTGACGCGAAGTAGACGGCAGCCCAAGGTCCGGGCGTAAGCGAGGCTGTTGAAGAGGTGATCAAGATTTTCCCGTTGCCGCGTTCGCGCATCGCCCGCCCAATGTGCCAGATGAGACGCATTGTGCCGAGCACATTCGTCTCCAGCACGGCCATCGCTTCATCTAAGTCTTCGTCAAAGAAGGCTTCGCCTAGACCGTGGCCAGCATTCGCACACAGAATTTCGACTGGACGGCTAAGACGTTGAACGTCGGCAAAGAACCGATCAACGCCCTCTGCCTTCGATAAATCTACCTCTAGGGAGATAACGACGGCACCGCCCGCAATCTGTACTGCCGAGCCGGCTTTGTCGAGAGGACGGTCCGCTGCAAGTACCAGATCGTAACCTTCCTTCGCTAATACGATCGCGAGTTCTAAACCGATTCCCGAAGAGGCACCAGTTACTACGGCGAGGGGACGATCGTTGCGATCATTCACGTTCGAAAACTCCTATGGTTCGTTATGGCATATTGCCGGTATTTCGTTCGTTCGTTATCAGCGCTGAGTATGTTGAGGTACAAAGCGAATTGTTGCCCGCGCAAGGATTCCATTGCCCGACTGATGGTCGCTAGACCGTTATTGTGCCTCGCGCAAACAACTCGCCAGCGTCCGCACTCACGTTCATTGAGCGGTCCATACACGATCGACCATAACAATCACGCCCGTCATGAAGCTTGAGGCAGGCGATGCGAGGAACGCAATCACTTCTGCTATTTCCTGCGGTTGGCCATCCGACCCAGTGGGTGCTCAGCGCTGAAGTTCTTAAGCATCTCTCGGCCGTTGTCGGCGACCCCCCTCCACGACGTCGGTTTCGACGATTCCCGGCGCGACCGCATTGGCACGGATACCACGGTCACCGTACTCGACTGCGATGACTCGGGTTAGTTCGGCGACCGCGCCTTCGATGCCGCATAGGTAGGCGGCACCCGTGACAACCGCGATCTTACCGCTAAGGAGCCAGCCCTCCGGCGCATCATGCAATTGCACGGAATCGCTACCGGCGCGTATGCCTCGCCATGCATCGCGAGTCCGTCGCAAGCCTTGCAATGTCGCCCTTTGCGATTGCGGCGTATGCGACATTCCTACCAAGTTTGCGTGACACGCCTGTAGTAAACCAGACCTTCCTCTCATTCGCCATGATCGTCTCCTCGAGCCTACCCGCCTCGACGGGCCCCTAGTATAACGACTTAGGATTGCTCGATAAAGGCGTAGAAGCCGAACACTTTGTTCGGTTCTCAGTCATAATTAGGAGACTCGCAACTCGATGCGCGGCAGCGACTTTGCAGATCTACGAGCGTTCGCGGCGGTCGCCCGCGAGCGCAGCTTTTTACGTGCAGCGCAACGGCTTGGCATGTCCTCATCGTCGGTCAGCGCGACCGTGCGTGAGTTAGAAAATCGTCTGGGCTTACAACTCCTGAGCCGGACGACGCGGGTCGTTTCCGTGACCGAAGCCGGTAATCGTCTCTTGACGCGGCTGCTTCCCGTCCTCGACGAGCTCGACGCAATGGTGTCAGATCTCAACGACCTTCGCGACATCGCAGTTGGCACGGTCCGTTTGTTGACACCCCGCCTCGCCTTCGTCGATTTCCTCGAGCCGATCGTGCTCCGCTTTAGCGAAGCGTATCCGCAAATAACGCTCGACGTTACTGTCGACGATTCGATCACCGATGTCGTCGCGAACAACTTCGATATGGGCGTTCGTTTAGGAGAGTTTCTTCAAGACGGGGTGACGGCGTTTCCGATCGGTCGGCGTCTGCGGCAGATTCCCGTCGCATCACCCAGCTATCTTGCCGCTTATGGCACCCCCTTGCATCCAAGCGATTTACATAACCACCGTTGCATCAATTGGCGCCAGCAGGGAAGCGTCGGACTCTATCAATGGGAATTTGAAAAAGACGAACATCGACTCGCCGTTGCCGTGAACGGACCCGTCACCATCAACGATCGCAGCCTTGCGTTACCGCTGGCGGTTCAAGGCATCGGCATCGCGTTCTGGGTCGAGCACCGGCTTGCGCCGTTTATCAAAAGCGGGGAACTCATAGCATTTCTGCAGGATTGGTGTCCAACGTTTCCCGGATTTTTCGGTTTTTATCCGAGGCAGCGGCATATGTCATCGGCGCTGCGCCACTTCGTGGACTTCGTGACTTCGTCGAATGAGAATGATTTCTAGTCATCTTGCCGCAGCATTTTGCGTGCGATTTTGCGCCGAGCGAATATCGACGGGTATTTGGAATGGCACTGACGTTCATGGCCCGGGCGCACCGCTCCGGATCGCCGCGGACGGCAACCCGAACATGCGAAGATCGGCACCTTGATTGATAACCCCGCGATCGACTTCTCCAAGCTTGCTCAATCATTCGGCGTGTATGCCGAGGCCGCAGTCACGCGGCCGAGCTAGCTCGCTCCGGCACTCGCACGCGCGCTAAAAGTCGTGAAGTCCGGTATGCCCGCTCTCGTCGACGTCGTGTCGCAACCCCGGTGAGGAAATCAATCATGAAGCGCTTTTTAATCGGTTGATGCGATCCCTATCCTTGCCGGCGTTAAAACCACGCCGAAGTAGCTACTCTTAACCTCTTCAGCCTCTATGCCTGAACGACTGATCGTTCGACTCTACGCAGCCGACCTCTGCCGAACAGCAATTAGGACACCGTCGAGATCAGACATGTAAAAGTCGCCAAGACTGCTACGCTCGAACAGCTTCTTGCGTAACATGCTCTCCTCGCTCAAGTCAAATATCTTTGGGCGCATGTCAGGATTGCGTTGAAGGCCCTTGAGTTCTTTCTGGAATTGTTCAAGGCTTTCGACCTCGAATCCGAGATGATCGAGCGCCGGGCGTTCAATTCCGCTACCGTTGTAGTCCGAGATACGCCAAGGTAAAATCACAAACTCGATCCGGCCGTCTGAGAGATGGTACGCGCCGTCTTTCTCCCTGATCGGAAGTTCAAACACTTCAGAGTAGAACTCGACGAGCAATTCCGGCTCGATCGCACGCAAAGCAAAATGTGAGATAACGCGATCTTGTTCCCACGACGGCTTTTCGTACACTTCACCGCGAGTCTTGAGCCCCTTCCACGAGAGATCGAAATAATTGCCGCTCGGATCATGGATTCCGAGAGCAGCATACGGGCGATTCCCGGGGCGCTGCACGATCTCTATTTTTGGCCATTTTTTATTAACACGTTCGCGAACAATATCGACATCGTCGACTTGAATTCCGAAGTGATCGAGACCGGCTTGGCGCCCCGGTGAGCGCGGGTTTATGTTCATACCCACGTAGCCGTCGCCGATCGCGAGTGCACGCGCTTCGCTTCGCGCGGTAGACCCGGATTTTAGATCGAATAGGGCTCGATAGAAAACGCCCTGTGCGGCGTAATTATCAGATATGATCGCGACGTGGTTGAGCTTCGCAAACATGAAAGAACCCTCGCCGTTTCCGCTTCGGGTTCAGACGTTCTCGCCCTCTTCGTTGCGCTATAATTAGCCGCTTCACCGCATCACGCATGGCCAGTGGTTTAACCGGCGACTGGTTCCCGAATGCCGAGGCGCTCCAGACGCGGCAACACTTCTTGGCGAAAATAGGGAAATTCGGCGAGATAGTTGACGAACGAGAACGCGATCCCGGTAAAGCCGGCTGCCGACACCTTTGCCAATTCCCCGGCAACGTCGTCGGGTGTGCCGACTAACGGGAAGCCGCCATGGCCGGCCGCAAAGCGAATTCGCAACTGCCGGTACGCCTCCGGATCCATCGAGACTGAATTGCGAGCGCCCATCGCGACGAGATAGTCGACAGCGGCCCAATCGCCTTGCTCGTCAGCGTAGTAACGAACGTAGTCTTCGGCTTCGCGCGCCGTCGGCCGACAGACGACGTAACCCGCAGTGAAACATCCGATGTCGCGGTCCGCCGCCCGTGCGGCAGCGTGAGCGTCGGCGACATCTTGAGTGCCTTGTTCAATCGAACGCAACGGCCTGAACAAAAAATCGCACCGGCGCAGACCGAATGCCTGGCCGGCCGGTGATGAGCCGGCGTTCATGATTAGCGGGCGCGTGTCGCCGTATGGTTTCGGATCGGCGCGCAAGCCTTTGAGATGAAAATACTTACCCTCGAAATCGAATGGCTCGTCTCGCTCCCACATCATCGAGATCGCCGCGATCCACTCATCGCCCTGATCGTATCGCGCATCGTGTAAGAGCTGATCGACGCCAAACATTGCGAACTCGTCCTCGTTCCAGCCGCAAACGATGTTAAGGCCGAAGCGGCCTTCGCCGATATGATCAGCGGTCACCATCTGCTTCGCTGCGTAGACCGGATGGACGAGCGGCGCGTGCACCGTGCCGAAAACCGTCAAATTTTTGGTCGCTGCCAGGAGTCCGCAGGCCCACGTGATCGTCTCGAACGTCGAGCCTTCGAAGTTCGTCTCGCCCGGATAGCCCTTCCAGCGCCCAATCGGTAAGAAAAAATCAATGCCGGCAGCATCGGCCTCGCGCGCGAGTTTAAGATTGTTCGACCATGATGCGTCCCAGCGCTCGGGGACCTTGGTTGCCGCACGCCCTGACGAACAATTCGATGCGAAGAGCCCCAGCTTTAGCTTATTGCCATTGTACATAGCAATGCGGTTTTTCTGAGCCGGAGCGCTATTTAGCATGCAGTACCCTCTGCAACAGCCTCCGCACTTTGCAGCGATGCGAACGGATGTAACCGTAAGAAGTAAGCCGCGTCCGACATAGGAGAAGCCGGACTGCGCAGGAAGATTTTACCATGATCCGACGTTTTGCAAGCGCGTTCCTTGTAGCTTCGGTCGTTCTTATCGGACCGGCGCCGGTGATGCCGGATCAACCCTTCGAGATCAATGCGATTCTCTCGCTCTCGGGCGGTGGCGCGTTTGTCGGAACGGCTGAGAACAGGACCTTGGCGGTTATTGAAAAGTACACCAATGCGCACGGTGGAATTCATGGACGGCCAGTGCACTTCACGATCCATGACGATGAGTCGAATCCGCAGACGACGATTCAGTTAATGCAGGCGTTGATCGCGCAGCACGTCCAGGTCGTCTTAGGGCCGAACTACGCAGCGTCGTGCTCAGTCGTACTTCCCATCGTCATCAACGGCCCGGTGCAGTACTGCTTAGCCCCGTCGGTCCATCCCGGACCGGGAAGTTACACGTTTTCCGTCGGCGTCTCGACGAAGGACCAAGCCTTGGCCGGGCTCCGCTTTTTGCGAGACCGGGGCATCACACGCATCGCGCAGCTGCATACGATTGATGCGACGGGGCAAGACGGGGAAAATGTGATTCGCGAGGACCTCGCCCTCCCCGAAATGCGAGACATGAAAGTCGTGGACACTGAGCATTTCAGTCCCAGCGACTTGACCGTTACCGCTCAGATGAGCCGTATCAAGGCCGCTGGAGCTCAGGCGATCATCACCTGGGTCATCGGTCCGTCACTCGGTACCGTGCTGCGCAGCGCCGCGGACGGCGGGATGGATATTCCGATCATCACCGACGCGGGTAATCTTAGCAATACGCAAATTGCGCAATATACGTCCTTCTTGCCGAAGCAGTTATACTTCACCGGCTTTCGCTTTTTAGGACACAGCACGATCGGGCCGGGCCCGGTGCGCGATGCGCAGACGGCCTGGCTCAACGCAATGCATGCAGCAGGGATCACGAATCCCGACTCAACGTACACGCTCGCCTGGGACGCGGCGCTCGTCATCATCGATGCCTTCCGGCACGTCGGAACAAATGCCACGGCGCCGCAGGTTCACGATTACCTCGAGCAACTGCATGGCTTTGCCGGGATCAATGGGCTACTTGATTTCCGTGATGGCAACCAGCGCGGGCTGACACCGTTGGCAGCGCTGATCGTACGGTACGACACCGGGACGGCTCAGTGGATACCGGTCAGCGCGGCCGGCGGCCTTCCGCTGAAGTCGACGGGTCGAAACTCGTAGGGAGAATCGTAGCAACTGATCGGTGCCGGCATTCTCTGCTTGGGCAATAAAGCCGGATGTCTCTCAGCGTGTTAGCGAGTCGAAGATACGCTCCGACGTGATCGGAAGCGTCCTTATGCGCACGCCGCAGGCTGCCGCTACGGCATTCGCAATTGCCGGAGCGACCCCGGACTGCGCACTCTCGCCAACCGCCTTCGCCCCGTACGGCCCCTGGCCACCGGTCGCCGGTAATTCAATTACTCGAAATGGCGGCATATCTCGTTGACAGGGAATTTTATAATCAGCAAACGAGGCGTTGACGACCCGGCCGTCTTCTATCGAAATTTTTTCGGTCAACGCGTAGCCGATCCCAAAGGAGAAACCGCCGTCGAGTTGCCCGCGATGTCCGAGCGGATTGATCACCGTCCCAACATCGACAACAAGGACGACATCGTGCAGCACGATTTCGCCTGTGTCGCGATCGACTGAAAGTTCGACGGCATAGCCCGAGAAGTTACTCCATTGCGGTACGTGATCGCCGTGGGCCGCGGTGTAGGTACCAATAAATTTTGAGCGGTCGGCTTCTCGGAGTCGGTCAACGGCTTCGTCCCATGAGCCGCCCTTGCCATCCCAGCCCATTTCCTCGAGCGCGCGGCGCAACTGAGACGCAGCAGCAAGTGCAGCTTGACCCATGATGTGCGTCCCGTGGCTCCCACCGGCGCCCGGATCTTCCGGCGCCGCTGCCGTCGTTGCGCGAATGAGCGAGATTCTATCACGGTCGATCCCGAATTCGGCGCTCAGAATGCGCTGCAGCGCCGTAAGCAACCCCGCGCCTTGATCAGCCCAGCCGGTCTTCACCTCAATCATCCCGCGCGGTCCCAGCCGCAACACAATGACGCCGTTTCCCCCACCAATGTGTCGCACGGTCAAGGCGAAGCCACGCGCATGGCCCGGCGGCAGGTGCGCATCCCACTGCGTCGCAGTCCGCAATGCGTCCAGTACCTCTACCGCCCGCGGTTCGCGATAGGTCGTTCCATCGATGTCGGGCGTGTGCTCGTCCTCAATCACGTTATGGCGCCGGAAAGCCAGTGGGTCCATCCCGAGTCGTGTAGCGACGGTGTCGAGGTGCGATTCCAGTGCGAAGTTGATTTGGACGTCGCCGGGCGCGCGGACGTGTCCGGACGGAACGGTGTTCGTATAGACAGATGTGCGCTCGAAACGCACCGCGTCCATCTTGTACGGCGTCTTAATTGTACCGCCTGGAAGGAGCGTCGGCATCGGTTTGCCTGCAGCATACGCGCCGCCGTTGTATCGCACGCGAATGTCGAGTGCAACCAACGTTCCGTCCTGCATTACGCCACTGCGAATAGATATCTCAGCCGGGTGGCGTAGATTCGTCGCCTGCATATCATCCATGTACGTCCGCACGAACTTAACCGGTCGTTGCGTCGCCTGTGCCAGATAATAGCATTGGAACTCGTCGATGGATAAGCCCTTCGCGCCGAAATCACCGCCGATGTAGGTTGTCTCAATGACAAACGATTCTTTGGGCCGGCCCGTACATGCGGCGAGCTGCGCACGTAACGCGAACGGCGCCTTATTGGTTGAATGTAAATGCGCGACGTCGTCGTCGTCGAGCCAGACCAACGTCGCGCGCGGTTCGATGTAGCCGCCATGAAACGCCGGGATCGAATAGTCGTCTTCGAAGATGCGATCAGCCCTTTCAAAGGCATCTTCAAGGTTACCGCGGACGACCAGATCGTACCCCTGCATGTTGGGGTGGGGCACGGCCCTGCGTTTCGAACCGATAAACGGATAATGTTCGGGATGTTCGTGAAGTACCGGGCTTTCGCGCGCCAGCGATGCGCTGGGCGTGAACGACGCTGGTAACTCGTCGTAGGTCACGTCGATCAGCCGCGCCGCTTCTTCTGCGATGGCGCGCGTTTCTGCCGCGACCGCGGCGACGGTGTCACCGATAAATCGCACGCGGTCAGTGGCAAGTACCGGCCAGTCAAGCAGAGCGCGGCCGAGAAAGTGCTCCCCGATGTCCGCCCCCGTAAGCACGGTACAGACACCGGGAAGCTGCACCGCCGCTGTTGAGTCAATCCGCACAATCCGTGCATGCGGCACCGTGCTCCGGACGAAAGCTGCCCACAACACCTTCGGCCGCGTTTCATCCGCGGCGTACCGGGCTCGACCCGAAACTTTTTCGTAGCCCTCGACGCGGATTTCATCGTTAGCGAAGATCGCTGCGCTATTACCGTGCTCGACAGCGGTCGACACCGTCATGAGCTATTGTGCCGCCGTGACCGACGGTGCCATGACATTCGCGAAAACAAATTTTCTGAAGGCTTTGACGGTAACAAGTCTATAGATTATGAAATACCCGCACTATGGTGTCAAGCGCGGGCCTCGACGCGTTATCGTTGTTCTCGCAGTTCAACCGCTAGAGAGGGCCATGCGTAATCGTGCCGCGTCGCGGCCGGGAGGCGCGCCGAATAGACGAGCATATTCGCGCCTGAATTGCGATGGGTCATCGTAACCCACACTATAGCCGATGCTAGCGACGTCGTCCGCCTTTGCCGCGAGGCGCGACCGCGCTTCCTGTAACCGAATCTGCTTCTGATACTGCAGCGGACTCATGGCGGTGGCTGCGCGGAAGTGACGGTGGAACGAGGTCGGACTCATCGCGACGCGCTGCGCGACATCTTCGATGTGAATCGTATCCGTGAAGTGTTCCCGAATCCATCGTATAGCCAGATTGATCTTAGACAAACGACTATCGGCTAAACCAATTTGGCGAACTTCATTACCCCGATTACCGCTCAGCAGCCGCCAAATAATTTCGCGCTCAATCATCGGCCGTAGAAACGCAATGTCCGCGGGCCGATCGAGCAAATCCAGCAGCCGGACTACCGCCTCCAGAAGCTCAGCCGGCGCTCGACTTACACCGATGCCGAGCACATCATCGGAACGACGATCACGCGAGCCGGCCTCGAGCAAGATGGAGGCAATAAGCTCAGGATTCAGCGCCAGCGCGAAGGCGAGATACGGTGCTTCCGCACTTGCCTCAAGCACGTGACTGCTGACTGGGAGGTCAAGGGACCCAACAATATACTCGCCTTCTTGGCAGTCGAAAACGCGGTCGGCCAACATAATGCGTTTGGCGCCTTGAGCGACGATCCCAAAGACCGGTCGGTACAAACTGTAGACCGGCAGCGTCGCGTCGTGCGCGGCGTCGAGCCTGACCCCGCCAAAGCGTCCTTGACCTTCGACGTCGTGCGCATGCCGAGCAATCAGTGTCCGCAATTCAGTCAAGATTTCCACGCTGCTATGCTCGCACCAACGCATTCCGGCGTACAAGAGTTCACCGGCAGAATCGACTCCGATTGGCAGGATCGTCCAAGAACTCGGCATTTTCGACCTACCGCGCCGGGGCCTTGATCCCGTTCAATAGGGGGCGTAACGCTAATCCGATCGAGAGAAGAATTTCATGCGAGTCTTTGTCACCGGCGCCACCGGATTCATTGGTTCCGCCATCGTCCAAGAGCTGCTGCAAGGGGGGCATCAAGTGCTCGGCCTTGCCCGTTCGGATGCCTCCGCCGCGTCGCTCACGGCCGCTGGTGCTCAAGTGCATCGTGGCGGTCTCGAGGATGGGGAGAGCCTGCGCAGTGGAGCCGCTGCCACGGACGGCGTGATTCACACCGGCTTCGTCCACGACTTCAGTGACTTCAAGAAAGTCTGCGAGATCGACCGACGCGCTATTGAGGCTCTTGGCTCCGCGCTCGCGGGCTCCGACCGCACCTTGGTCATTACCTCCGGTACTGCGCTCGTTGCGCCAGGCCGCATTGCGACCGAAGATGATGCGGGCTCATTGACCTCCGCCGATTCCCCCCGTGTCGCGAGTGAGGAAGCAGCGCGCTTCGTTGCAGAGCAAGGCGTAAGCGTGGCAGTGGTACGCCCTGCACCCTCCGTCCATGGAGACGGCGATCACGGCTTCGTTGCAATGCTCATCGACATTGCGCGCGCAAAGGGCGTCTCGGCGTACGTGGGCGACGGGCAGAACCGGTGGCCTGCGGTGCACCGACTCGATGTAGCTCATCTCTACCGTTTAGCGCTCGAAAAGGGTGTGCCAGCCAGATATCATGGCGTCGCCGATGAGGGGATCGCATTCCGAGATATTGCCGGCGTGATCGGCCAACGCTTAAATGTTCCGGTCGCCACCAAATCACCCGATGAAGCAGCTGATCATTTCGGCGCGCTTGCAATGTTCGTTGGATTGGACGCGCCGGCCTCAAGCCGGTGGACGCAAGAACGGCTGGGGTGGCAGCCAAAGCAGCCCGGACTTCTTCTCGACCTCCAGCATTCAGCCCAGTATTTCGCCGCAAAAATAACGGAGACGGTATGATGCCTGACTTCGCCGGTAATGGAATCTCCCTCGCTGGGAAGCGTGTGATTGTGATCGGCGGCGCGACTGGAATCGGATTCGCCGTCGCCGAACTTGCCCGTGCGCAAGGCGCTGACGTTGTCATCGGTTCGACCACCGAGGCGAGCGTAACGACGGCCGTTGATCGCCTGCACGGCGCAACGGGTCACACCGTCGATCTGCGCGATGAGGCCAACGTTGCCGGCTTCTTCGAAGAACTTGGTGCGTTCGACCATCTCGCCATAACCGCAGGTGACTGGGGTGGGCCGATGTTCGTCTCCGCTCGGGACCTCGACTTGACCGAAGCGCGCGGACTCCTGGACGTACGTTTCTGGGGCGCGCTCGCGGCGGTGAAGTACGGCTGTCGTACGATCGCCGAAGACGGTTCGATCACGCTGACAAGCGGAATTCTCTCGCAGCGCCCGAGCAAAGGCGCCCCGATGCCGACCGCTGTCGCGGGAGCAATTGAGCACCTGGTCCGTGGCCTCGCGCTGGATCTCGCACCCGTACGCGTCAACGCGGTCTCTCCGGGCTTCACCCTCACGGACCAGACGAAGAAGATGGGAGAAGCCATGCTGCAATCGATCGTAGCAAAGCTACCGATACCCCGCGGCGCGGCGCCGGTCGAGACGGCACAAGCCTATACTTACTTTATGCTCAACGACTACGTGACCGGACAGACGCTGCCGGTCGACGGCGGCGGCTTATTGGTCTGATAAGCCGACGACGGAGACGGCGTTCGTTTTGTTCATTGGGCAGCGTAACGCGTATTGCAGCTTCTTGCCCCTTTAAGCAGACGGTAATCGGAAGATCCGCTCTGCGTTCCCATGAAAGACGAGTTCCTTATCGGCGTCCGCGATGTCAACATCGTTCATGAACTTCACCGCCGGACCGGAAGGTTGAAATGGATAGTCGACCGCCCACATGACATGCTGCGCACCGAGTACCTCAACCGAATATTTCAGTGCCGGTCCAAACTCGAGCCCGCTGGTGGTGATCCAGAAATTTCGTTTGAAGATCTCGCTCGGCATGAGCGTGGACGATGCTCTACCTCCGCGTCGGGCAGTGCCTTCCGGCGAAAAATAATCGAGGCGCCACAAATTGAACGGAATCGTCTCACCCATGTGGCCAAGCACAATTTTCAATTTGGGAAACCGATTGAAAAGGCCGCTTAGCATCATTCGCACGGCATGCGTGCCGGCATCGATGTGGTAGCCCCAGGCTGCGCCCTCCATGCCGTAGTCGGCCAGCGGAGCTGCCATCGTATCCGCCGGCCCGCGTGGATGAAGATAGATTGCCGAATCCAGAGCCTCCGCGGCTTCAAGAATCGGCCAATATTTCGGTAGATCGAGATATTCGTTGTTGGTATGCGAGTTGATGATGAAGCCGTGCAATTTCAGGTCGCGAATCGCCCGCTCCATCTCCTTGACGGCACGTTGCGGATCTTGCGGCGCGAGCGCGGCCAAACCCGCGAAGCGCGTCGGATGCCGCGACACGATCTCCGCGAGTCGATCGTTTACGAGCGCAGCAAGAGTCGTTGCGGTGTCCGGATCGAATAGTTGCACACCTGGTGTCGTCAGAGAGAGCAGCTGCATCGCGACACCCTCCTGATCCATGCTCCGCAAACGCTCGCCCTCGAGATCGATGAGCTTTTGGTAGAGCGGGCTTTGAAGGCTTGTGCGACGCTCGATACGTCGCATGTCCAGATTGTTCCAAAGGCTCTTGGAAAGAGCGTGCTGCGCCTGCGCGACTTCCGGGATGTAAAACGACTCTTCGGTAGCGATACGCCGCCACGGGCGAGCAGCGATCATGCGGGCTCTTCGCCGACGAGTCGGTTCGGCATTGCAGTGGACTGCTCGTTGTATGTTGTCACCGACCGAGCGAAAAGATCTGAGGCTTTCATAGGCTTTGGAATGATCCCGAACTTGAACGCCATATCGAGTTCTGGCTGAATATCGGAGACGCGGAGTTGATCCGCGAAAGCGCAACGCACCATTCCGCGGATGATCTCGACGTCGCTGTTCGCATATTTCGCGAGGATCGGCGCCGACTCATTATGATGCGCGTTTGCCCAGAGTTGTGCGGCAGCGATTGCGCTTTGGAATCGCTTAACCACGTCAGGGCTCTGCTGGAGGAACGTCGCCGTCGTGTACCAACTCGCCGAGAGAACTTGAGGCCCGATCGCCAAGAAGGGGTCGCCGATCACACGAAAGTTCCCGGTCTTCAAAGCAACTGACCTCGCGGGTTCGTTCATGAGTGCAGCGGCCACCGTGCCGCGTTCAATTGCAGCTGCCATGGCGCCGCCGATCATTTCGATTCGGGGAACCTTGGCTGGATCAACGCCGCTCTTGGTGAGCCAGACGTCGACGAGACCGTCGGCAAGGGCACGAATTCCGGTTACGGCGACCGTCTTGCCCTCGAGATCCTTGGCGACTCTGACGAGACTATTCTGCGCAACAACCAGCAACGCATTCGGGGCTTTGGCCGTACTCAAGCCGCCGGCTGCGATAATGACGAAGGGCACGTCCCGCGCGACCGCATTCGCCACCGTAATCGGCGTTGCCGAACCGACATCGAGCGCGCCTCCCGCGATGGCAGCGGAAACTGCCGAGCCGTTGTGAAGCGTTTGCACTTCTGCGGCCAGGCCTGCCTTCTGGAAGAAACCCATATCCTGAGCGAAGTAGACCCCGGCGAACGCATCGCTCGCGACCGTCCCAACACGTAGCTTCGCAGGCCCAGACTGCGCCATCGCCCTTGCCCCCGAAGCGCTGAGGCCGAGGCCAAGCGCGCCCGCAAGAAATTGCGGCCGTCGAATGGCACTCATGGGTAGTTAGCAACGTATGTGATCATTCGAAAACTCCAGTCGTTGGTCATCAGACGTGGTTTTGCGCGTCCGTCGCGTGACTCGCTTCCCGCGCGCCTCGAACTATTTGAGATATCCGCTTGGCCGGCTCTCGAGGTTCCAGTCTTTCTTGGCCGCATTCCAACTCATCATTGAAACCGCGTTTTCGCCGACGCCGCGCTGGCGGCCGTCGGCAAAGTCGTAGACTCCCTGCGTTCCGGCCCAACCGTGCACATTTTCAATGTAGTCTCGCAGCTGGTTTGCGGTCGCATTCGGCCCGATGTGTTTAAGGGCGTTAACGGCGATATTGACAGCATCCCAACAAATGAGATTACCAAAATCAGGACGCACGCCGATTGAATCGAATTCGCGATAGAAGGCGTCTTGCGCGTCACGCACGGGGCCAAGTTTCGCGCCTCCGCGTTTCAATGCGCTCGGGCCGGGAAAAATTAACTTTGCTGGCAAGATGTCCACGAATTGCGCCATTTGCGTGTAGAGCATATTTCCGGGCGAGCCCGCAATCGGAACGCTGATCCCCGAGTCGCTGATGCCGTGCAGCAGCGTTCCCCACGGCGAGCCGGTGCTCCATGCAATGATCGCATCGGGGTTAGCTGCCTTCAGCCGGCTCATCTGCGCCGCGACGTTGATGTCCGCTAGACCGAATCGTTCGGACGCGACAACGTGCAAGCCCTTATTCTCAGCCCTCGATAAGGCGGTGGCGACGCCTCGTTCGACGTTCTGCCCGGTCGCATCATTCCCGGTAATAATTCCGATCCTATTGAAGCCTTTCAAACGAAAATATCGGACGATCACGTCGATATCATCGAACAGGCTCGCGCTTACGGTAAAGATATACGAGCCGCGAGCCGGCTCGACGCTAGGTGTTTGACACCATGTGAGCGGCCCGTTCGCTGAAACAAGCGGAGTGATCGCCAAACAGGGCGCCGTCAAGGACGGACCGATCACGATGGGCGCTTTACTCGTGATAAATCCGTTAAAAAGCTGCACGGCGATTTGCGGATTCGTCTGATCGTCACTGATGACAAACTTGAGTGGTCTACCTTTGATGCCGCCTTGCCTGTTCGTCATGGCTTCGATTAAGCGCAGCGAAACGCGAATTTGCGAACCCAGCAATGCCCCTTGACCGGTCTGCCCGAGAGAGACGTTGACTTCGTAGGGCTCCGCAGCGGCTGCGGGCGTTTCCAGTACCGACGAAAATGAGACAATCGCGGCTACTGCAAGAAATATCTTTAGCGTTTTCTTCATACGTGTAACCTGTGTCGTGTGTCCCTTCAGACTGTGGGGCGCGGTGCTCAACTTTCTATTTTCTCTTCGAGCGTCCGTCGTGTTTGGCACGCTAAACGCTCTCGTAAAATCTTGCGTGCACGGATCGCTGCTGCATCGGCGTTCAGCATTCCACGGCCCAGCGTTAGGGACTCGACATCTCCGATATTGGCTTGCTGCGCCTCGATGATTGGTCGATCTTCATTCTGAAACGCCTGAATCCCGATGGCTCGGGCTGCCTCAACCTCCTCATCGGAACCCGCCGCGCATCGAAAGGACCAGAAGTAGTGCGTCGTTGTTGCCGTTTCAGGTGTCAGCAGATGCAATGTCGGACGGGTAATTGCTTCGGTCTCCGGTGCCCCGCACTCCACGATTCCTGAATCAAGGAGCATCAGAGACGGGAGATCCCAACGCATATGCGTGTGACGATCTGCCGGCTTGTCAGCGGGCCAGACGCGTTGCCAAAACGGATTCGGCAGGCCGCCGTATCGCCAGGACATTGACCAGATCGTGTCCCCTTCTTGTCGAACTTCACGCCGGTTGGTGAAGTCGCCGCCGGGTTTCAACTGCGGATGCAAAAATTGGACGTGACTCAGATCAAGAAGATTATCCGTGATCAGTTGGTAGTTGGCCGCAACGTGCGCATAACCAGAGGCAAAGCGATAGTGCTCGATGTCGCCGAACGTCTCAAAATTAGGAATTTCAGTAGCATCTGCACGCTCCGCATCCCCCATCCAAATCCAGAGGATGCCGCAGTGGAGACGTAGCGGAAAGGCTTGAACTCGCGCGCCCCGAGGTATTGCCTGATTCCCATCAGGGTTTGCCGTGCACATACCGTTACGATCGAAGCGCAAACCATGATAAGCGCACTGCAGCTCATCGCCGATCAACGAGCCGCGAGAGAGCGGGACGAACCGATGAGGGCATCGATCACGTAGGCCGATTGGATCGCCGTTTTCCAGACGATAGAGAACGACGGGCTGTTCCAAAACCGTCCTTCGAAACGGCGCGGACGTTATTTCTTCCGGCCACGCCGCCGGATACCAACAATCTCGCAGATACACTCGTCTTCTCCGATGCGAACGACTCAGTCCACGTCGATTACACGTTGGCTTTTTCTTTGAATCCCTCGCGCCGGTCGCGCGTCGCTTCCCACCAGTCGACATCCTTCGGCAATGTCGTCCAGCCTGGGCGAACTCGGTAAACCTCCGGCGTAATCACAGCCGGCGGCGTCGTTCCATAGTCTCGCAACGCCTTTGCCGCCGTGAGGAGCTTCTTACGCACCCGTGTGATCATCGCGTCAGTATGACCTAAGTGCTCTCTACTGCGATCGACAATCCCGTTATTATCGGCCCTACCCTGACTCCATCGAATTGCTTCGTCCTGTGCGTTGATATTTGCTATTCCGCTCATGCCCTGGACGGTGGGCGGCCCCAAACGCTGAACCTCCCGGTCGATGCTGAAATCCTTGTCGATCTCCAGCGTGAGCGGATCACGGAAGCGCCCGAGCCAATCCGACGTATTAGGTAAACTCGGACGTCCTGTTCCGGTGTAGGCGTCTGTTTCAATCGAATCGTACATCGAACGGCCCGGACCGACTCGCGCAATCAGTCCAAAGATCATGCAGTGACTGTCATCCACCGGGACCGTTGCAAACATGAGTGCCGTCGATCCTAATTCAGATGTCGGCGACTGTGTATAGAATGGCCACAGCCAGTTCATCGTACGCCAGTACGTTTGGCCGTCGTCCGTGGCTCGATATGCTGCGGAGACGGCGCCGTAGTCGGTATCTCGGATGTCGAAACGAGGCGCACGATCCGACACCATCCATCGCAGAACTTCTGGGCCCTCAAAATAGGTCGCGCCCAACACTGCCGCGTCTTCCGGCTTTACGGTGCCATGGTGGAGAATGGCGTTATGCGCGGTGTCCATGTTGTTTTCAATGGCCTGTAGCCAGTTGTAGTTCCCGAGCGTAACGAACAATTTTGCCTGTTGCTGCGGGACCATATTCGCCTCGAACTCCGGCAATGGCGGAGGCTCTGCGAGCGGCCCCATGTAGGCCCAGATGATGCCGTTACGCTCTTCTGTCGCATATGCCGTTGCTCGCACTTTGTCTTTGAGCTTGCTCTCGGGCGGCTCCGTCATCATGTCTGTGCACCGGCCCGTTACATCAAATTTCCAACCATGATAAATGCAACGCAGTCCGTCCTCGGCGTTGCGCCCAAAAAACATCGAAGCGCCACGGTGCGGACAGTAATCGTCGATGAGGCCGACTTTACCGGATGTGACGCGAAACGCGATGAGGTTCTCGTTGAGGATGCGCACGCGTAATGGCGCGCAATCAGGAGACGGCAGCTCTTTGGAGAGCATCGCCGGAATCCAGTATTGCCGCATAAGGTTTCCCATGGGCGTCCCAGGCCCGCACTTGGTGATTAGCTCGTTGTCTTCTTTCGTCAGCATCATTGTCTCCGGTCGGTATGATTCGATGAGTGACCCCGTCCGCGGTTCAACGCTCACGCGATCAGCACGCCCGACGGTGCTAGAACCGCATGCGAATACGCTGTCGAGAAACGTTACGAGGCTCTCCATACGGTCCACGTTGCTCTCGCGCCCATTTGGAAAATGCTGGGGTTTCGGCAGCCCAATCGTGAAAGTTCGCTAAAAAAAAACGGCGGTCTAGGCGGAAATAGGAAATTGCTAGGTACTTAATGATATAGCTCGGAGTTAAAATCTGTCAAGAGGTTACCGAAAGCTTTGTAATGGTGAAAATTCAGGCATACGCACCGATTGCGAATGTACGTACAGGAGCGCGCCGTTCCCAAAATAGTTCAACGCTTAACGATGTTTTCTCGGCTTGATCCGGTGGACGACATCGACGTTGAGAATTATCGATATCCGCTCAGTAGCAGCATCGCAACGCAGATTCGCAAGGTGCACCGGATCTTCGTGCAGGATCTCGAGCGGTTTTTAGAACCATACGACGTGTCTGTCGGAATGTGGTACTTCTTCCGCGCGCTTTGGGAAGAGGACGGCCTTTCGCAGCGTGTCCTGAGCGAACGAGTCGGCGTATCGTCTGCAGCCGCCGTCGAGCAATTGCGCAACATGGAAAAGCGCGGATTCATCGAGCGTCGCCCCGATGCAAACGACAAGCGTCGTATACATGTCTTTCTCGCAGACGAGGGACGCCGACTGAAGTCCTTGCTCCCACACGCCGCAAAAATGAACAGCAGTGCCCTCGATTGTCTCAGCGAAGGAGAGATTGGATTTCTGGGACTTGTGCTCTCACGCTTGAAAGATAGTCACGATCGACGTGCATCGGAGCAGAAGAAAACCGGGCGTGAGAAAGATCTTTAAGAACCGCCGGGCTTATGGACGCCAGATAAGGTCATCGCTCGGCATGGCCTTGTCAATAATGCCGTAGCGCACCGAAGCCTCGAGCGCCGGTGACACCATCGCCGGCGTGAGCTCGGTCCCATACGTCGTCCTTGCCATCGCATCGGCGACCGCCGGAGGCATCTTCGTATATTTCGCAAGAATCGTGGCCGATTCTTTACGATGAGTGTTTGCCCACTGTGACGCCTGCCGAATGGCGGTCGCGTAGCGTTGCGCGATATCCGAGTGAGCCTTCAGCCAAGTGTCGGATGCAACCCAGCCGAGCAGCATGAAATTCGGCGCGACCGCTTGTAGAACCGGCCCGAGACTATGGGCCGTCGCGAGGTTCGCAGAGCTGAACGGTTCCGTCGTCATTGCCGCATCAACGCGATGCGCTTCCATAGCCGCGCCCATTTCCGGGAACGGAACCTCGACGAATTTGACCGTGCGCGCGTCTCCCCCGTGCTTATCGATCCACGCACTCGCCGATACTTGCTGAAAACTTTTCAGCCCACTAATGGCAACGGTCTTTCCGTTAAGATCGCTTCCGATGCGAACCGCGGAATCTTTCGGGACCATGATCAGATCGGTGCGCGTCTCGGGCGTAGCGACAGCTGCGGCGGCGATAAAACGTATCGGTATTCCGTGAAGCCGTGCGGCTGCGAGTGAGCTCACGTTCGACACTCCGATATCGACGGCGCCCGAGGCGACCGCCGCGACGATCGCCGGTCCGCTCGTCATCGGCATCACCCGAACATCTAAGCCGACCGTATCGAAGTACCCCTGCTCGATCGCGTAATAGACATTGGCCGACGGGTCGATCGGGATGGCGGCGACGTTCACGATCTGTTTGTCGGCGCCGCGTGCCGTGCCACTCACCAGTCCTAAGATGAGCACGGTAACGCCGATGATGCGCTGGACCGAAAGAAACATAGTGCCTCGTCTCAGAAGTCCGTTACGCTTAACGTGACGGCGGAGGAAACATAACCACATACGTGATCCCAAAGGTCCTCCGGCGTCGAAACGTCATCATTTGAACGCCACGCAACGTGTTGGTCGGGACGAACGAGCACGTAGCGCGCTCCGTATCGCGCGGCCAGATTTTCGCCGCTGAGGACAACGCTGGAGAGCGGGATGTCACGCTTGCGCGCGGCCTCGAGCAGCCCCCCTGGGACGTCTGCATTTTCCTGGAGCACTAAGGTAAAGCCGGCGCCAAAATGATCGTAGAGCGATGAGCCGTCGGCATACCAATGGTGAGGGGCAAGGCATCCTGGAGCCGCAGACGGTGAGTAGACTTTTACATCGTATGGCGGCGGCTCCGTGCCGTCAGGAATAATTGTCGAAGCGTTAGCATATCGGTAGCCGAGCACGATTCCAAGACTACGAAACTCGCGTTCCTTCGTCTTGAGAATACGCTCCCCGACTTCGGCACGCACGCGATCGCCTTGGCTACCCGGATACTCGATCTGCTGCTGGAACAACTCGTTGCCAACGGTCGAATAATTTTCCATCGCCTCATCCATTGTTTGCCGGTGAACGGGCTTGCGCTCCGCTTCGTAGCTCTCGAGCAGATGCGGTCCGCCCCAACCCTGGAGCATCGCTGCCAGTTTCCAACCAAGGTCGACGCCGTCGCCAATGCCGAGATTCATACCGAACCCGCCGAACGGCGGATGCAGATGACACGCATCGCCGGCCAATTTTATTCGGTCAGTTCCGTAGGTATTCGCAATGAGTAAGTGCGCAACCCAAGGATCGACGCTTACCACCGCGATGTCGACCGGCGCGCCAACGGCCTGAGCGATTAGTTCGTGCGGGTCGATCCGTTCAAAATCGGTCTGGCTGCCCAACCGCGTAGCGATGATGTACCAGAGATCGTCGTCGTCCATCGGTCCCATGAGCGCCGGGACGTCTTTATTGACGAGCCAATATTGAATCGCAAACGGCTTCTGGTGAAGTTCTCGAAGCTGGGGCGCCCGGAACAGGACGTTGAAGTTGCGTGAAAACGCGTAAGTCCCGGTCATTTCAATGCCGAGCTGTTTGCGGACGCTGCTGCGCGCGCCGTCAGCGCCTATCAAGAATAAGGCCTGAGTGGTAAATTGACCGTCCGCGCCTTCAAGGAGCACCTCGACACCATCAGAAGATTCGGATGCCGATACAAAACGTGTCGAAAAAAGGAAATCAACGGACGGGAGCTCCGCCGCGTAATCCCGCAGCACCGCCTCGAGCGTATATTGCGGGACCCACGTAGCACGCTCGGAATAAAAATCGTTCTTCTCCGGCGCCGTATTGAATGCGTCCGTAAAGCCGGCTAACGAATAGCCGGTCAACCGGGTGGCGAAGACGATATCGGAACCATGTCCCGACGGCATGGGATTTGCCGCGCGCAAGCGGTCGGCGATACCCCAGCGATGCAGATGCTCCATCGAGCGGACGTTCGTGAGTTTGGCCCGCGGATTGTAGCCGACGCGATCGTTTTGCTCGATGACAAGGCAGCGAATGCCACGCCGACCGAGTTCGATTGCTGTCGATAAACCCGAGGGCCCGGCTCCAATGACGAGCACCGGGACGGAACCATGGAAGCCGGTCACCGAGACGTTTCACGTATTGGCATCAGCGTTACGCCGAAGCGGCGACGTCGCCATCTTGCAACTGCAATGCCGCACGTGTTCGCTGAAGGCGGCCCGCAGGAAGCGATCCACGAACTTCGCGTTGCCCATGAATCCGGCCTCAAACAGCTCGCGGCGAATTGCATCCGTGTCGATTGATCGGCCAGCGTGTTCGTCAAACGCATGAGCCAAAGCGATCCGCAGCGCGCGCTCGATTTGGCATCCGGTGAGAGTTTGTTGCTTCGCGAATTTCGATCAACGTCCATCGTCGTCGTGAAACCAGATGCCATCATCGTCCACGGCCTTCGCCGGCGGCGGCAGTACCTGGATTCCACGACGCCGCAATCGCTCTGGGAAATCGGCATATCTTCGACGTATGCGCCAAATGAGAGATAACGGAGCGCCTTCTTTGAACCCGCGACAAAACGCCCCACCGGTGCGGAATGTCGGCGGCACGAACGCCGAACTCATCCCCGCAGGTCGCCACTCCAAGTCTGAAGCGCTCGGAGCACGATGCGCCTCAGCCAAGTCGGGGACTTGCAGCATGAAGTGGTGGAGGGAGTGCATTCCGGCTCGCCACTGCGCGCCGTTGGCAGCGTCCAATCATTCTCCAATAGCTTGACGGCAGCAATCCTATAGATTATGAAATGTGCGTCCGGTGGTGTCAAGCGTAGTGAAATCCGAGTACATGTCTGCGGTGTCGGGAACCGCACGCTTTCTTAGCTGACTCAGACGAAGTGCTGCGCGGCGACGTGTATGGTCACCTCGGATCGAGCGCGTCGACAACGCACCGAACCTGGACGAGGAACTACCGGATGATTAACGCCTACCGTTTGTTTACCGGGCCGGACGGCGACTCGCACATGGAACGTGGAAGCATAAGCGCCGACGTTGTCCTAAACGCCGAAACCATTCAGTTCAGAGAAACGCCGGCGCATTCTTCGAAGGGTTTGCACACCGCTCCCGTTCCGCAATATGTGGTGATGCTGACCGGCATCGTCGAATTCAGTACGCAAAGCGGTGAAACGTTTACGACTCATGCCGGCGATGTATTGCTCGTGGCGGATTGCACGGGATCAGGCCACGCATGGCGTGTCATCGGCGATGATCCGTGGAAGCGCGCCTGCGTCATTTCTTCACCTGTGGCCGATACATACTTCGATGCACGCGATGTTTGATTCGGACAGCGACGACGATAAAACAGTGCAGCACGGATTGACCAGAGTCGTCGAAGCGTCGTCACAGCGGGTAAGAATGGAGAACTGAGTTCTGATGGCGACTGCCGCGCGAATCGACGTACATCAGCATATCTTACCGGCGGAATTCCTCGCAGCGCTCGAACGCCACGGGATGAGCGACTGGGCGCCGCAGTCATGGAGCGCTGCGGGCGCAATCGCGATGATGGACGAGCAAGAGATCACGACGGGCGTGCTGTCGCTGTCCACGCCAGGACCGCATCTGGGCGACGACGCTGAAGCGCGCGATCTCGCGAAGAATGTGAACGAGCGACTGGCCGAGCTCGTAAAAGATCGCCCGGATCGTTTTGCGATGTTCGCGTCGGTTCCGTTACCCGATATCGACGGCACGCTTGAGGCGATCCAGCACGCGTACGACGATCTCAAGGCCGACGGCGTCATTCTGCTCGCGAGCAATCAAGGCACGTACCTGGGCGATTCGTCATACGAGCCGGTAATGGCCGAGCTCGAACGCCGAGCCGCGATTGCCTTTATCCATCCCGGTCCGTTGGCCGGCCCAGCGGTCCCGGGCGTTCATCCGTCGATCGCCGACTTTTTACTCGACACCACGCGCGCTGCGACCGACCTCGTTCTTAACGGAGTGCCGCGCCGCTGCCCGAGCATCCGCTTCATCCTCTCACACGCTGGAGGCTTCGTGCCGTACGCGGCGCACCGAATCGCGAACTTGGCGCATGTCGTGAATGAGAAGGTCGATGCCGCGAACGTCCTCGATGACCTTTCGACGTTCTATTTCGATACCGCGCTCTCGAGCAGCCCGACCGCCCTTCCGAGCCTGCTCGCCTTCGCGCGGCCGGGACACGTGCTATTCGGATCGGATTGGCCATATTGTCCCACCGAGACCGTCGGCTATTTCACCGCAGGGCTCGACGCGTACGACGACCTTGATCCGGCCGGACATGCGTCGATCAATCGCTTGAACGCCGAGGCCTTATTCACGCGCTTGAGCACGCGTCGGATCACGTCGACGTAAACTCGCAATGTCGGGGCGATCCTCTCATGGCGACACTGGTAACGAATCAGATGGCCCTGCTTCTCTCGACTATGGAACGTCGCAACCGCGCTGAGCGGCACCGATGACGTGACGAGCGCCAGCGCGACAGCCGCGCTTTATCATTTCAGTATTCGTCCGTCCGGACTCTGCCGACGCGCGTGGCGCCCGCGACATCGTGCTCCGGAACGACCGTCTTACGATGAACCGCGGATCACGACGGCGGGGTCGGGGATCGTGTCGTCCACCGTTGCATGATTCTCGTGGAAGTGCCGATATCGGCGTGAGGCGATAGGTCAACCGATGAAGGTCTATTGCTATCCCGCAGACCGGAACAGCACGTACGTTCCACTGCTGTTCGAGGGAATCGAAGACACCTACGAACGCGTCTACCGTCAGGACGGTTCGCTTCGGGACGCTATCGACGACCTCGAAGCGGGCCGAAACGTCATCGTCCACATTCATTGGGAAGAGTTCGTCTTGCGGGAGTGCTGCTCCGAAGCCGACGCTGATGCAGCAGCGGCGGCGTTTATACGTGACCTTGCTGCCATCCACGAATACGAGGGGGCGATCGTGTGGACTGTCCACAACGAACTTCCGCACGAAATCCTTTACCACCGCCAATTCCTCGCGATGCGCCGCGAGCTGGCGCGCCACGCTGATGCGATCCTGCTGCACAACGACGCATCGTACGACGTGCTCGCCGCGCAAGTAACGCTCGACCCGTCCCGGGTACGCCAGCTACGCCATCCGTCATATCTTGGGCGGCTTGAGGACGAGGCGACGCTCCGAGCGGCATTGAGCGAACCGCCCGATCGGCGCATTCAGGGTTTCGGCTGGATTCGGCTCCAGAAGGGCTTCGGCCAGATGATCGGCATGCTGCCTGCCGATTTTTTGCAATCACGCGGCGCGCATGTGCGCATCAGCGGACAAGGCGTCGAAGCCGCGGCGGTCATCGCGCAGCAGGCCGAGCGAACTGACGTGCACTGGGATCTTCGGCACGTTCCCGACGCAGAAATCCCGAGCTTGCTGAGATCGGCGTCATGCGTCGTCTTGCCTTACGAACGCGTTTTAACGTCGGGCGTAGCGATGCTCGCCATGAGTGTCGGTGCGATGATCGTCGCCGTCGACCGTCCGCAGCTTCGCGAACTCTGGCCATCGACGAGCCATCGCTACCTCTATTCGCAGGGCGATGCGGAAGCGTTCCGCCGAATCATCGACGATGTATTCGGGCTATCGCCAGAGGAGCGCCGTACGATCCTCGAAGCGAACCTCGCAGTCGCCTACGAACTGCGTCCAAGCAAGATCGCGCGAGGCTTAGCTGCAATCTATCGCGAGGCCGTCGCGGCGGCCTTAAGGTCGCGAGCGCGCGATGCCTGACGCTCGTCGCGCTTAAATGTCAGGACGCGTACCTTTGCCAATCAACGTGTCGATCGCGCCGGCGAAGAAGGTGTCGAGCGGAATTCCGGCCGCCTTCACCATCGTGACGACGACACTTTGCGGCGAGAACGAGCAATAGAGGCCCGCTTCGAGAAACCAGGGGCGCCCGATTGGGTCGATTCGAAAATCGAAGAGACTATACTGCTCGCAGCCGAGAGCCAGATGACATCGCCTGGCCGCTGCCCACACGGATGCGACGATCGGGTCGTCGACCGCGACGATCCACGAGAGCGCCGGTTCCTTCGCCGCGAGTGCGAGGCCGGTCTTGGCATTGCGTTTAAGCTTATCGGTTCGCCTCCGAATCGGTCGGTCAACCGGATCGACGTAATACTCTTCCAGTGGCAAACAGACGAGTTCGCCGTCGCTGACGATGATGCCGCAACGGACCTCTCGTCCGAGCTGCACATATCGCTCGACTAACACCGCCTCCGAATAACCGAAAGCGTCCTCGAGTGCACGCTCGTACTGCGCCACGGACGTCACGAGCGAAACGCCCTCAGAGTTATCCGCCGCCGCTGGTTTCACAACGACTGGCGGCGTCAGCGTCGGCACGTCACCCCGGCGTACGAGCTCTCCGGTCGGAACGTTGACGCCGGCGGCGGCCACGATTGCGCGCGTCTGCACTTTATCCGCGGCGAGCGCCATCTGCGCCGGCCGATTTCCGAGATACCGTATCCCGAGGAGATCGAAGATCGAGCGATAGTGTGTCATCCCGGGCAAGCAAAACATCTGCGGCAAACCGACATCGACTCGTTCGTCGACGATTCTTGCCATCGCCGCCGGAAGGTACATCGGCTCGGCTGCGTCGATCGACGCGAGATCGAGTGCACGTGGGAAGCGCCACAAACCATCCGGCGTGACGAGCGCGTTGATGAACGTGTAGCGCTGGTCGCCGGAAAGCGAATCGATGCAACCACGCGCGTAGACGAGTGAAAGGTCGAGAAAAAACGTGCTGGTCGGCGAACCGACGAGGTGGAGAATGCGACAAGGCATCGCGCTAATCGCCGCCCAGTTGAACGAGCTTCCCGATGTTGACGTCGATCCGGACCCAGCCGCGCCGCTCGCGAAGATCGCGGATCAACAGCAGTGGGATGTGGAAGTGATGCAACATGAGAAACGGCAGCGGGTCTCGCCAATCGAATACGGCGTCCCGCCCGTGAGCGATCGTTCGCAAGCGATTGATGATCGTGCGAGGCAAACGGCCCTGCGTCAGTAGTCGCCAGAGTTCGTGATAGATCCAATACGTCGGGCGGCTGGACGGCAACGGACGGACAGGCTCCGCAAGTGGCGTTCTCTCGACATAGGCTGCCGCGATCCGCGGATCGTGGTAAAACATCGTTATCGCCGAATGGGTCCGCGGATTGCATTCGATGGCATATACCGTCCCATCGTCATCCGATTCGATGAAATCAAACGATGCCTGCCCCGTCATGCCGAGCTCCGCGGCAAACGTTTTGATCCATGCTTCGATTTGCGGTTTCTCGACGTTTTGATAATTCAGCTGAACGGCGGACGATTCACAACAGCAATGGACGCGAAGCTCACCGTCGCGAAACGTACCGTGCGTGCAATATTCTTGACCCGGGATGAACTCTTGCATGATCCAGGGGTTCGATGTCGAGATCGGCAGCGAGCGCACGAACGCAGCCGTTTCTTCTGCTGTCCTTGCCGGCAACCGTGTCATGTCCAACCGCCGAACCGAATCGTACGCGATACTCTTGAGTATGTAGCTTCGCCGTTCGCGCGAGAAGTCGAACCGGACGACGTCTTCGGGATTCGTGATCAAGAACGATTTCGGCACCGCCAAGTTGAGCTGCGCCGCGATCTGCGCAAACTGGAACTTGTCATCCAACAGCGCGACCTGCGCCGGGCCGACGTGCATGACGTCACAATGCGGCGACAAGAGCGGGACCGCGAGAGAATCGTACAGACTCGCGAGGGGACTGCACACGGGAACGTAGACATCCACACGCTCGCGCTCCACGATTTCCAAAAGAGCGTTAGCGTAGGCGGGTGAGTCCGGCTTCGGCACCGCGTAAAATCGATCGACGGCGCGGGAGAACCGATGCCCGGTAAACCAATACGTGTTCGACTCGATGAGGATCACGCGGTGCCCCGCTTGGTGAAACGAGCGCGCGAGCTGCAACGCTTTCGTCATCTTCCCACCGCTGACGAGGATCGTTTTCCGGTCTGCCGTTTTCGAGCGTCTCGCGGACCGATCGAAACGGTCCGCAACGGCACCATAGGCAAGTGCGGTCGAGACCAGGACGAGATTTAACGGCAACACGCTGAAGAGAGCCCATAACGCCAAAATGTCTTTGGCAACGGTCGCCGAGGAACTCGTGCGCTTCGCCAAACGCACTTATCGTCGGCGAATGAGCGTCAAGCCGTCACGGACCGGAAGCATCACCTGTTCGACCCGCGGATCATCCCTGACGTGACGATTGAATGCCGTGATGGCCCGGCCGTTGGCCGTCGGCTCAGCCGCGAGATACGGCTGCCCTTGCATCAACGTGTTATCGACGCAAATCAGGCCATTGGGCGCCAAGAGTGCGCCTTCAAGCGAACGGTCGAGATAGGCGGGATAGTTGCCCTTATCCGCGTCGATGAAGATGAGATCGAACGCTTCGCCGCCGTTCGCAAGCCGGCGCATCGACGCTTCCGCGTCGCCAATCTCGATGCGAATCTTGCGACCGTGCGGTGATGTGTCAAATGCGCGCTGCGCGAAAGCGGCCGCGTACGGATCGAGTTCGCAGGCGAGAAGCATGCCGTTGTCCGGCAATGCTTCGGCCATTGCGAGCGCGGAATATCCGGTAAAGAGACCGATCTCGAGCACACGCGTCGCCTTCATCGCGTGAATGAGCGTTTTCAGGAATTGTCCTTCGATGTGTCCCGAAAGCATCTCGCCCTCGAGTTCGGTGACCGTCTGCCCCGTTGAGAACCGGCGTGCCCAGTCTTCTCGCAGCGTGTCGGTCGCGAGCTTCCGAAGCTCCGCCGACTCGGGCGTACTGCAGGCTTCGATATACGGCTCCAACCCGTGCGCAAGTCGCTCCGCATCGTCGATCATCTGCTTGAGCACAGGATCGAGCGTCATCCCCTCGGCGAGCCGACAAAGCTTGCCGAGTTTCTCGACGAGGATACTCATCGGGGCGACCGGGCGCATGTTCAGGCTATTCACTGATGGGGAGCTCCCCGCTCACCATGCCGCGATGGAGGACGCGATCGCCGGCGACGTCGGCGTGGTCGCCACGATGCATCGTTACGCGATTATCCCATACCAAGACGTCCCCCGCACGCCATTCATGACGATAGAGTGCCGACGGGCGCGTGCTGCGCGCATAGAGTGCATTGATCACGCGCGCGCTCGTCCGGTCGTCGGCATCGCTGAGTTGCGAACAGCGCTCCGGCGTCGAAAGATACAGTGCGATCTCGCTCGTTACCGGATGACGTCGAAAGAGCGGATGACGATTCGCAACACTCTCGCCGTTGACCGCACCGACCTTGTGCAGGACACTTCTGCCGCGTAACCAGGTACGAGCCTTTGCAGGCAGTCGATTCGCGATACCGACTTGATCGCTAAAGAGCGTTGCGCCGCCCCGCGTGGGCAACAGCACGGGCCGCAGCGCGGTAAACGAGGGCGGCTGCGAGATGTAGCTCGTGTCGCTATGAAAGACGCTGCGCGGCGGTGTCGTCCGACCAATGTTCGAGACCACGTTGAGATCCGGCACATGCTCGACGGGCGTTTCGCCCTCGGTGAACATCAGCTCACCGAGGCTTCTCAGGAATCGCACGAGGCCCGCGTCATCGATCGTTTGACGGCGAAACACGACGACGCGCGCGGCGGCAATCAACCGAATGAGCTCTTCTGCAGGCGACGATCGTGAAGTCATGAGGTCCAACCCCATGATTTCCATTCCGAACGGCTGGAGTCGAGCCGTTTGCATCCTCAGTTGAGAAGCGCAAGGACGTGCCGGTCGATCGCGCCGGACGTCGACAGCGCGTCAACCACCACGTCGGCCTGCCAAAAATCCTGGCTGGCCGACAGTTCGCCGGGCGTCGCGACGACGGTAATTCCGGCGCGTTTTGCGGCCATCACGCTATTGGCGGTATCTTCGATTGCAAGTGCGTCCGCCGGCGCGATGTCGAGTTGCTTCAAAGCCAGCATATAGGCGTCCGGCGCGGGCTTGCCATGCGCCACATCGGTGCGCTCGACGATGTAATCGAAATCGTCACGCGATAACGTCGAGCCGGCCGCCTCGAAAATCGCATCGACGTTGGGTTCGTACGTCGTCGTCACGAACGCGAGTTTCATGCCGCGGTCCTTGCCGAGTTTGGCGAGATCGGCGACGCCCGGCCGAAGGCTCACCTGGGTACGCACGATCTCTTCACAGGCGATTTCGGTCTTGCGAGCGTGAATCTGCTCGATTTGCTTGGCCGAAAGCTCGTGGCCGGTGGCCGATGCGAGCATTGCGAGCCGTTCTTTTCCACCCGAGAGCGTTAGCAACTCCGCGTAGGTGTCTTTGTCCCAAACCCAGTTCAAACCGGCTTCTCGTAGCGCCTGGTTGTACGCGCGACGCTGAATATCGGACGTCTCAGCGACGGATCCGATCGAACCAAAGAGTAACGCCGTCTTCGGCATGGTGCCCATCCTTTGTCGAGATGAAGTGAGGCTACGCCGTGAGTGCGGGCGACATCATCGCCGGATGTTCGAGTCCGACATCGTGCCAATGCGCGTCGATACCGTACCCCTTGCGAGGATATCCAACGCAAATCGCCTTGTACTCGTCGAGCGCGCTAGAAAGTTCTCGGCGCGAAAGCTCGTTCAGATAGCCGCAGTTCCCGATCGCGCCCCTCGGCAGCGGCGCGACAAGGTTGTGGCCGCGCTTTTGCACGACGGCCTGCTGACTTTTCCAGATCGTTTCTTTGCGATCGAGTATGTCGTGCCAAAGGCTCAACCCGTAGCCGTCCATCAGGTTGAGAATCCGGTGGAACGACTCGTCGCTGATCCACCCGAGTCGTTTGCTCAGATACGCGCCGAAACCCATACAGATCGAGACGGCGTGTCCGTGCAGGAGACCGGCCTCGATTTCGAAGCCCGGCGACCAGGTATGCCCGTAGGCATGGGGCCGACATTGATGCGTCTCATACAGATTGTCGTATTCCACGGCGACATACGATCGCAGAGCGCCACCCAAGATTCGCTGTGAGAGCTGCTGGATCGGGTCGCTCGCATCGCAGCCGATCGTCCCGAACCGCGTTTCGATGAGTCGGCCTCGAGCGGCTTCGAGATGCTCGAAGAGCTCCGCGTCTCTCACCACACTCATTTTGACGATCTCGGCGATGCCGTGCCGCAACCATCCCTCCGGCAAGGTCTTGAAGAAGAAGCGATCCGTGATCGAAACGACCGGCGGATGGTACGCGCCGACGAGATTTTTGTAGCCGAAGCCGTCGCAACAAGTTCTCGGCGATGGACCGGCATCGATGCCCGTCACGATCGACGTCGCAAGCATGACGTACGGCGTGTTTCGGCCGTACAGCGCGCACGCGAGGCCGCCCGTGTCGGCGAGGACGCCGCCGCCGACGATGAGAACCGGCTCGTTTCTCGACACGCCGAGTGCCTTGAAATCGCCGAGCATTCTCTCGACCGTCTGAATCGACTTATCGACCTCATTCGCGCGATAAACTCGCTTGTGCAGCGGAATGTTATGATACGCGAAATAGAACTCGATTTGCTCGCAATACAGCGATTCGACGTTCTCGTCGACGAGACAGACGCAGCGGCCGATGGACTTATAGATATCTCGCAGCGTGGTTTGGTCGACATCGATCGACCGATCGACGATCTTGATCGTCGAAAAGGTGCTCGTGCGCATAACCGCTTCGATCGTCTGATCGTCAGCCGTACTTGCAACGGACCCGCCGGACTCACGATAATCGGATGTTGGGTAGATTGCGTGCGGGAAATCGTGCTCCAACCGGGCGGCGTACGATGTGTAGAAGTCCCGTTGCTTCGCAACCGGAAGCAATTTGGTAAGGTAGTCGACGAGTTTCAGGTCGCCGAATTGCGTGGAGCCGTTCACTCGATCGGCGAACCGCCCCCAGTCGGAGCCCCAGCTCCGATGACGTGCGCCGTCTTCGAGCGCTTCGAACAGCTGGGCGAGCAGCGCGAAGAACCGTCGTAACGGAAGGTTGAGTGCGCCGCGCAACATTCGGCACGGAGCGATTGCCGCGACGGCGCCGATGTCGGAGAAGTCTTTGCCGAATTCATCGGAAAATGTGTCAGCTTCGATCAACGCAATGACGAGGGCCTTGAAGCCCTCGCTTGCGACCACGTTGCTTAGCGCGTCAGCCAGGTTTGGAGCGCGAAAGTCCGGCCACATACGCCGTTCCAGAAATGTCCGAATCGACGAGACGGTGTTCTGCATGAAAATCCACGAGGCAAAGCTGGAAGGGTGGAGTGGGCTCTGCCGATTAGCGGCCCTGCGGCCCCGCATGTTCCCATCTTTTCATCGAGTGAACATCGGCCAGCGGACCTATCAGACGCCAAACCTCGTCTGATAGTTCCATGGCGCTTACAATCGGATGCGCTACGAGGGTCTCCCATCAATAGCTTGCTACAGTTGGCACGAGCGATGCGCAACGCACTCGTTCGCCGCAAAGGCCAACGGCAGATGGTTCTCGCGCTGATCAAAACGTTCTTTGCCCCAGCGAACTCCGCAGCAGCGCGACTACAAGAACATCGTTTCGGATCAGCTTTGCGAGAAATGCTCAAAGCCGGCAACAATGCTCGATGGTGCGAAATTCGACGTACTCGCATTCTTCGACTGCTCGAAGGCACACGCACATAGATTGCATCGATAAATTGGCCATTAACCAGCTAGGGCTCCCAAATGGCGTCAATCAGGAACCCTCCTGGTTTCCGCGCACCGAAGCGTGGAGTATATTTCAGCCGCGCGGCCACGCCGCTGCATCGTATAGCATATAAGGTCGCCCAAGTTATTTTGCAAGGCGAACGATCGATCCGCACAGGGAGTGGCACGCAGTAGGCTACCTATAAGATCGAGTCAGCATTCGCAACGTAATCGGCGCGGGGCCGGCGGGCGCAGATCAGTGCGGACGGGCTACGGTCTCATTTAAATAAAATTCGCAGCCGTAGTGAGCAGCATCAGCACAGATTCGAATCCCCGAGTCCATTCGATCCTTTCATCAGGTCCATGGCGGCGAAATCGTAGAACTACCGCCTGTACCCGAAGCTCCATCGCGGGGTGCACGGGGTATGCGTGGATGGCTGAGAAATGTTCGGGATGTCTGGCTCGCACGTCCGGCTCACATGCATTTTCGCGTATCCATGCGAACGTAGCTGCGGTGAAAGACCGCTGTGCTCGGGCAGGGACGGTCAGCTCGACGAGCGCAGTCCCGGCATGCTCCACCGGAGGCCGTCAGCCACCGCCGCGCCTGCTCGAGCGATCGCGCAAGCTCTTCCTTTAGCAAGTCGAGCATCGCTGCGTTTCCCAATTTCTGCTTGCGGTATGTCAAGGCGTGCCGGGCATGCGCGAACTCGAGGTCGCGAATATCGGCATTCGTCAACGTCTCGCCGCTAATGACCGCGCTCGCCGTGACTTCCCGATCATCGATTGCGTTCACGTGCGCACGCCGTCCGTTACGAGCGCCATGCGACCGCCGCCACCACCTCTTGCGAGAAGCCAGTGCGCGTCGGCCGCGGCGGTAAGTGGGAAACAGTGCGCCACGGTGATCTCGTACCGGCCGGCCTGCGCGAGCGCCGTTAAACGAAGGCGGGCGTTGTTTCTGATGTCAATGCCACTTTGGTCTTCACCGGAAGAACCACCTAAAGCTTGAATCCCGACCTGCTTCGCGCGCTCAAACGCCACGATGGTCGCGATGCGCGAGCGATCGGCCACGAGGACCAACGAGACGTCAAGAGCTTCGTCAGTTCCCACGAGGTCGATTGCCGCGTCAACGCCATTTGGAGTAAGCTTCTGAACGCGTTCGAGGAGGCCATCGCCATACGCGACTGGAGTAGCGCCATACCGTCGCAGCGTGTCGAAATCCGCGTGCCCTACCGTGCCGATGACCTTGATGTCGTCGAGCCTTCCAAGCTGAACGGCTGCTAAACCAACGCCGCCGCCGGCACCGTGAACGAGTACCGTTTGGCTGCGTCGCGCGCGGACAGCTGCGAGGACGTGCGCCGCGGTCGTGCCGGTAAGCATCATCGTTGCAGCCTTTTCCCAAGAGAGTTCCACCGGCTTTGGCACGACATCGTCAGCAGAGACAACGATTACCTCGGAATAAGCCCCGTTGATGCGATAGGCGATCACTTCATCGCCTACAACGACGGGGCCGGCCGGACCGACCGCTTCATCACCGATACCGATAACGATGCCGGATGCCTCCACTCCGAGCGGCATCGGAAATGTTGGCTTTCGGCCGCCGGCCGTTGCATAGGATCGATCGGCGTATGATTTGTAGTCGCGATTGTTTACGCCGACGGCGCGCACCGCGATAGTGACTTCGTTCCGCCTCGGCGCGTGCAGTTGCGCGGGCACAGCTGCAAGAACTTCCGGATCGCCAAACCCGGTGGCTACGATTGCTGTGGCTGTCCGCGAACCGTCAGGACCGGAAGATGGATGGTTCGCCGTTGAAGACTGCACGTGACTACACCGCCTCACTGAAAAATCGCAGGAGTTGATCGATGAGCCAGTCCGGCCGCTCCTCTGCCACGTAGTGTCCGCACCGCTCGACTTCTAGACTCTGCACGCGTTCTGCGGCAGCTTGCAACGGTGGTCCGAGTACGTCTTTGAAGCTCCCTTTCGCGCTGATCGTCAGCACGGGCATAGGTAACTTCGTCTTAGCGCACTCGATGTTGCGCTCGGCGTCGGCCGCGTGGCTACGGAAATACTCGATGCCGCCACGTAGGGCGCCCGGTGCAGCGAGCCCGCGCGCGTATTCCTCGAGCGCCTCATCATCGGGGCCGCTCGGGTCATACGTTTGCTGTAGCATAAAATGGTCGACGAAAAGCTTCTCGCGACCCGTGATTAGGGCTTCGGCAAGTCCATTTGGCGCCTCAAAGAGACCCAGGTGCCACATGCGCGGAAATTTACTCGCGTCGTAGAGTTCCTCGAGCCCAAGGCCAGGCAGCGCCGCTTCCATGAGAACGAGCCGCCGAATTTCCGCCGGGTAGGCCGTGGCATAGGCGTAGGACACCATCGTCCCGACATCATGACCAACGAGATTTACCGCGCCGAGATTCAGGAGCCCGACGAGCTGGTGGAGATCTTCGGCGACCATGCGCTTGTCATAGCTCCCCCTCGGTCGGTCGGACTCGCCGCATCCGCGTAGATCCGGCGCGATGACGTGATAATGCGCGGAGAGGTCGGGGATGATCTTGCGCCACGCGTACGACGTTTCAGGAAAGCCATGAACCAGCAGCACCGGCTCGCCGGCGCCTGCCGACACGTAGTGCATCCGAATACCGTTTACTTCAACCGTGTTATGGCTGACCACAGTACGGTTGCCCCCATTCGCTCCAGCTACCGGGCTTTCGTCTTTTTTTACGGCCATGTTAACTCTTCTCCGGGCAGCATCGCTAAAAATTGAGAAGTTTGCGGACCACAATGTAACGCACGACTTAGCTACGTCGTCGACGCCGGCGTCACCGTAACCAGTTTCTTGTTGTCGTTGATGAACCGAACCCGAACGGCGAATCGTTCCCCAACGCAATCGCTTCGCGCTCGTCCTTTACACGACAGAGCTTGGGACCGGAGCGAAGAACTCTCGGCGATATCCGGGGTTGAACGACGTACATTTCGATGACCTCGCCGCGCGTACGCCCACCCACGATATCTCGGAATTCGTTCGACCATCCCTTCGCCTTACGATGTGACCTTCGCTCAGACATCACGCGAGCGGGCTACGAAGGTTTCGCCGGCGGTTGCGATCACATGCGCTTCTCGTATCAGCGCTATCTGCACGGCGGTAAAGCCGACCATGGCACGTGCCGAAAAGCCGGGGCGAGTTGCTGGCATTAAACCGACCGATTTCGACCTTGAATCGCTCGTTTTCTCACGCCACGAGCCCGCCGCCATCTACAACGGTTGTGGTGCCTGAGACGAAGGGGTTTGTAGCAACGTACATGACTGCCTGAGCGATATCATCGGGCTGACCGACGCGTCGCGTTGGCAATCGCGGGCCACCTGATCAAAACATCTTCTTGCGTTCGGCGTCGTCCATGCTGCGCCACAGCGGCGTGTCGATCAGAGCCGGAGAAACGGTGTTCACGCGAATAGGGCGGCATTGATCGCACCTTACAGCACGGCGCCGACGTTTGGCCGCTGGGACAGAGAACCGGATATGAAAGTAATCGAACCGCCATCAACAACCTTAGCGACACGTGCGATGCGATAGATACCCCAGAACTTGCTGTTCATCGACGCTTGCGCTTCGCCCAACGGCATTTCGCAACAGGGCCATTCTTGGTCGCCGCCGCCGCGATCACGACATGATCGAAAGCGTCCTCATCTTTGAAAAAGTTTCAACTGCATCGTTGTCGAGAAAATCGAGCGAGTTCGAAGTTCCGCCGATTTCATCGGCGATCTCATCGAGGTCCCGAGCGGGCGACCTGCGGCGGATACGCGGGCGCCGGCCGCAGCGAAAGCTCGCGCGATTGAGGCGCCCATGCCCCCAACGCGCCCACGACGAAGACCCGCTTGTTGTTGTTTTGCTCCTCACCTTAACTCGCCGAGGCGGCGCGATCGGGCAGGATCAGGAGCTTGCCGTGCGCATGTCCGCTGTGGCTCAGCTCCATCGCCGAGCGCCACTCCGCCATGCCGAACGAGCGGGCCACGGGCACCGTAAAACGCCCTTCGGAGGCAAGTTGCGCGAAGTGGCCGAGCACATCGTACCGTGGAACGAGACCCGGCTCACGGCCCGTGGTGCGAACGCCAAGCCCTTCCTCGTCGAAGTCGGTGATGCTCATAACGCGCTTGGGATCGCCATCAACGATCTTGACCAAGTCCGGCAGCAGGCCCGGCGCTAGCGCGGTGTGCAGAACGAGATCGGGCGCCCCACCCGCGATATCCCGAACTCGTTCGACCATCCCGTCGCCATATGATGTGACCTTGGCTCCAAGATCGCGCAAGCGGTCTGCAAAAGTCTCGCCTGCGGTTGCGATCACGTGCGCGACGCGCATCAGCGCGATCTGAACGGCGGCAAACCCCACCATCGTCCCGCCACCGTTTATCAGGATCGTCTGACCCGCGGATAGGCCGAGGAGATCTAGACTGCGGACCGCTGTCTCAACAGACATCGGTAACGCAGCCGCTTCGAGGAGGTCCAGACCATCGGGAACCCGCGCCCAGGCTGCCAAAACCGCATAATCCGACGCCCCGGCGGTCGGGTAGCCCATGTAATCGGGAACGCCGAAGACGCGATCACCCGCTCGGATGTTCGTACCATCTCTCCCAACGGCATCGACGGTGCCGGACACGTCCAGCCCGATCCCGCCCGGCAGGGGACCAGGCATCAAGCCCAAGCACAAGGCCCAATCCATCGGATTGAGTGCACAGGCGTGGACCCGCACGCGAATTTGGGCCGGTCCCGGACTTGGAACGGGTGCGTTTTCCAAGAGCAGCACGTCCGTCCAATCACCGTGGCGATGAAAGCGAAGGGTTCGCATGCTGGCAGGCTCCGGGCTGGTCATGGCGGTTCTCCCGAGCGGCCACTGCACATCGTAGATCGAACGGAGATTCGGCCCGTTGCGGACGATAGCTGGCCTGTGGTGTCAGTGACTGACACTATAGGATGAGTCGAAGACTGTCAAGAACGCGCGTTCAAGTGCCTCGGAGCGGTAGCGGAGTTAAGCTGCGGCTGCAGCTAGCGGCGTTGGAACTATACGTTGAGCGCGGCTTCGATCAAACGACGACGGCTGAAATTGCCGCGCGGGCCGGCGTCACGGAGCGCACGTTTTTCCGCCATTTCCCGGACAAGCGCGAGGTCTTTTTTGATGAGGAGAGCTCATTTCGTGCCACCCTGATGAGCGCAGTGGTAGATGCGCCCAATACGGTGGTGGTTTGGGACGTTTTATTGCAAGCGTTCCAGTCGGTCGCGCCGATGATTGAACGTAACCGATCCTTGCTCGAACCTCGCCAGAAGGTCATCGCCGATACTCCCGCGCTTCGGGAGCGTGAACTAGCCAAGACCGCATCCTTGACTGCCGCCGTGGCCGCAGCACTGCGACAACGCGGCGTTGCTGATCGTCTGGCGAGCCTCGCGGCCCAGACCGGCATGGCAGCATTCAGTTATGCCATGACATCATGGCTCGACGATCCGTTAAAGGCACTTGGAAAACATCTGGCTCACGCCTTTGACGAACTACATGCACTGTCGTCATCCGCTTAGAAGTATGTCGCCCGGCCGTCGAGATCGTTTCTTTTTGCGAGGGAATTGCCGCAGCATAGTTCGTTTCGCTAAGAGCGTTCTTGAGGGCATCAGCAATCACGCGGCTCGGGCACTCCCGCCCGGCGATGATTATGAAGTGTCGCGGTCGTTTGCTTAGAGTGCTGCAAGGCGCAGTTTAAGATGGCGCTTTGTACGGCTGGCAACCACCAAGCCGTCGTCGTATACTTCATCATTTCATTGTACTGCTGACTGATGAAGTCCCCGTTCGTCGTGTTAATAGGTGCTCCAGACGCTTGTACGCCGCACCAGTCTTGATTAGATCTGGCCGATAAAGCCGCTGCGAATGAATGGCTTGGAGCCGCGGTAGCAGCTGAAACCCGAGAAGGCGACAGCTCCAAGAATTCAAAGTGATCAGCGACAACCAACATCGACTTTCAGCGGTCGCAAACCGCTGAAATCGGCAGCTCCGACGAAAGCTCTTAGAAGGTCGTCAAGCCGCAGAGGATATGCACGACCGCCCCAACGGATGCCCCGAATGCCATTCCCCGCTCTTTCTTACTCGCAGCAATTACGACATCTACGATCTGAATTGCGGCGGCAGTGAAGAGAACCCACGCGATCGCCGTTCCCCCTGCACGGAACGGTAGCACTCCCGTTGCCATTCCAAACGGAATAGCGCGCGCGGCGTACATCCGCGAATAGAACACCTCACCGCGGTCGACGTTCGTCGAACCAGAGAGAATGGCAGGGCGGAGGAGTGCAGCCACAGCCCAGCCTGCCGAGGCAATGGAAACGACAAGGTTGAGGACGAGAATGGCTGTTTGCATTGTTATCGTCCAGCGTGTTCCGCGAAGTAGTGCTTTCTAGACCGGACACTGGTACACGCGGCAGGTCCGCCCCTCGGGCGGCTCAACGCGATGGAAATTGCCGCGCGAAATCGATCGATTTAGCCGAGTTAGAACTGGTGCGGCCGACTGGAATTGAACCAGCAACCTTGGCCTTAGGAGTGCCCTGCTCTATCCAAATTGAGCTACGGCCGCGCACCTTCGCGCCGGCCACTTCGCGAACGGGAACGATGCTTCCCGGACCGAACGCGGTCCCGCACATGAAGCAACTCGTGGAGCACATTCCGCCGATGAGCACGGCGCCCGCAGGCTTCTCGCCGGAACGCGACCTGCCGCCGGGCTTCGCCGCGTTTTATGCGCCCCTGCACAAAGCGTTCACGAAGCGGCAGGCGGAGCTCGCTCACAAGCGGACGGTTGTGCTCAAAGCATCGTTCGCGGGCGCGCGCCCCGACTACTTACCCGCCTCCGAGGCCAACGGTGAATGGAGGATCGAGTTGCCGGCGTGGTGTGCCGATCAGCGTAACCAGATGACCGGTCCGGCCGACGACGGCGAGCTGGTTGTCAAAATGCTCAATTCCGGCGCGCCCGGTGTCATGATCGACCTCGAAGACTCGATGGCGAATACGTTCGCTCACACGTTGCGGGGCGTCGACAATGCCGTCGCTGCGTATTACGGCGAGCTGAGTTACGTCGATAAGAAGCGCGGCAATGCAACGCTCGGCATCGTCGAGAGTCCGGTCGTCCTGTGGACGCGCGTGCGCGGGCTTCATCTCTCGCAGGCGGGCATCTACAGCGATCCGACGTCGGCGTCGCTGTTCGACCTCGCGCTCCTGGCCTTCAAGATCGATTTCGCAAAGCTCAAACATCCGCTGGCGGTGTACATTCCGAAATCGGAAGCAGCCGACGAAGCGCACTGGTGGCGCGACGTGCTGCAGGCCGTCGCGTTCGCAAAGGGCCAACCGAAGGACGCCATCAAGTGCATGGCGCTCGTTGAGGCCCATTCGTTCGCGTATCAGATCGAAGAATTTGCCCACGCACTGCGCGAGCATCTCGTCGGGCTCAACCTCGGCCGCTGGGATTACATGGCGAGTTTGATCCACTTCAATCTCGACGATCCGGCGTGGGTGCTCCCTGACCGCAACACGATTCCGACCGACGTTCCGTTCTTTCAAGCGCTGCGCGAACGCATACCGGAGGTGTGCCATCGGCACGGTTTGCTCGCCATCGGCGGAATGACGGCGCTCTTTCCGGATCGCACGAATTCCGAACTCAACGAACGCGCACTCACGGCACTCGAGCGCGACAAAAAGAACGAGGCGAATTGCCTTTTCGACGGTGCGTGGACCGGTCACCCCGACCAAAACGCGATCGCCGTCGCGCAATTTCCACGGCCGAATCAAGACTTCGCGCGCAAACCAGGTGCAGATCGCACGCCGGATCTGCGGCCTTCGATCGCCGGCGTCGGCGAGAGAACGGTGGAAGGCACGCGCGCCGCGATTCGCACGGTGATCCGCTATCGCGACGGCTATCTGGCGGGTCGCGGAGCCTCGTTGCTCGACGGCTACATGGAAGATCTTGCAACGGATCGCATCTATCGCTTGATGATCGCGCAGCGCACGCTGCACGGGATGCACACGGCGGCCGAGATCACGCGCTTCTTCGATGAAGAACTGGCACGACTGCTCGTGGATTCGAGCAACAGCAAAGACGCCGCGCGCTTCCGCGATGCGCGGCGGCAGAGCGAGGAGATGATTCGCCAGGGGTATCACGACCCGGTCTGAGGTGCGTTGCGCTCCGCAAGATTCCGCAGGCGCTCGAGCTGCTTCCGCATCATTGCGTAATCGATCCACGGCATCAACGGTGCGACCATGCGTCCGTAGAGGCCGCGCGGATAAATCGCGTTCACCTTGACGAAGAGCCGCGCTCCGTCCGCGGTCGCCGAGACCGTATACGTTCCCGCCAGCGTACCGAAAAGCGCCCTGCCGATGCCGTTGCTTGAAACCAGGGTCAACGAGCGTCCCGATTCGAACGATGCGATCCGCAAGACGTGCATCATGCGCTCTCCGACGGCGATCACATCGGCACGGCGTGTCAACCGCGAAGGACTCGGCAGCGCAAAGTTGTCGGCCCAATCGTAACTGTACGGCGCGATCCGTAACTGCTGCAGCCAGCGATACACGCCGGCCGGCGTCGCCGTGACGTCGATCGCGCGAAAAAATTCGTGCTCGCGCGACGACAGCAACGCATCGCACGGATACGCAGCGGCGCGCTCGTCCGCCGTCGCGTTCCAATTCCACGGTGGCCCGCTACGATCGCTCACGATGAGAAATCTTTCGTTTCTGTGCCGGCCGCAGCCGATGCGTTTGCGATTTTCTGCCCCGACAACGGAAAGGTGTATCTGTTGCCAGAGTCGGATTCAGAATTGACGGTTTCCTTGCGCGTCGACGAGCTGGCGTAGCTTAGTGGTAAAGCACGTCGTTGGTAACGACGAGAGCGTCGGTTCAATCCCGACCGCCAGCTCCATGACAGAAGGCTCCCATCGTGTGGGAGCCTTCACTTTTCGGCCGGCTGCGTACAGGGACCGTTGCCGGCAGCGAACAAGCGTGAAATGTGGGCGGCGCTTTATCAGCACACCGGACGCATCGTTTGGCGCCGCTCGACGGCCTGCGCGGCATCGCGATTCTGCTGGTCGTCTGGTATCACGTCTGGCAGATCACGTGGCTGCCGGCGCCGTTGCGGCAACTGGAGTTTCTGCCCGAGACCGGCTTTGCCGGTGTCGATCTCTTCTTCTTTATAAGCGGCTTCGTTATCAGTTATCCGTTCGTCAAAGCGCGTCTCCTCGGCACGCCGCAGCCCGGATGGCGCCACTTCGCGTACCGCCGTTTTATCAAGATCGTGCCATCGTACGCGCTCTCGATCGCGGTGCTCGTCACGACGGCATATGCGCACTTCGCGTCACCGGCGGACGCCGTCGAACAGCTTGCGGCGCATCTGCTCTTCGTTCACACCTGGTGGTCGTCCACGTTCGGTGCCATCAACGGCGTGCTGTGGAGTCTCGCGGTCGAAGTGCAGTTCTACGTGCTCTTCCCGCTCGTGTGGTGGTCTTTCCGGCGCAGCGCGATCCTGACCACTATCGTCATGACGACAATCGCGCTTGCGTATCGCATCTTCGCTTCGCACTGTTGCTTGCGCACGACATCGCCGCAGCTGATCGATAATCTGCCCGGTTACCTCGACATTTTCGCGGCCGGGATGATCGCGGCGTTCACGTACGTTCGGTTGCAGGCGCGCGCGGACGGTCCGCGTTGGTCCGTCCCGGCAACGACGCTCGCGTTCGCCGGCGTCGCGATGTTCTGGCTGCTTTCACAGAACCTCTATGACAACCGGCTCGTCGACATGTGGCCGGCAACGTGGGAGTTCGTGTATCGAAGCGGCTGGGGCGTCGCGTTCTATTGCATCGCGATCGGTACGCTGCACGGCGCCGGGTGGTGGCAACGCATCGTCAGCAACCCACTGCTGCTCGTGTGCGGGGCGGTTTCGTTCAACTGGTATCTGTACCATCAAGTCGTCGCTCGTGCGCTCCTCGCCGCGCATATACCGCCGTTTTCGACGATGCATGCCGTCGACGATCCGCGTTGGCAAGCCGCGTTCACCGTCGTTGCTATCATCGTTTCGTTCCTTCAAGCAGCCGTCGTGACGTTCGCATTCGAGCGTCCGTTGCTGGCACTCGATCCGGCCGCGGTGCTGGCCGGCTTTCGCGCTCGTATCGCGAACCGGTGAACCTGACGTCCACGGGCACTAGCTGGTGCTTTTCCGAACCGTCCGATAGGCGTGAAGTAAGTCGACAACCAGAATGTCGTCGATTCGCATGCCGTCGACGTTCGCATCGGAAATACGAACGTCGCGCAAATCCACGTCGGCGAAGGACGCGCCCTGCAAACCGGCATTCCGGAACGTCGAGCCGCGAAGGCTGACGTTGCTAAACGATGATCCGGCGAGATTGACATCCGAAAATGTTGCGTTGGGAAGTCCGGCGTTGAAAAACCGCGAGCCCTCACGGACTTGGTCCGCGACTTCGAGTCCCTGTGCCGGAGTCATTGATGTATCGCTGCTCGATTCCATGAGCGACCATTCCGCGTCGCCGGCCGTCGATCCGCGCGTCAAGCCCGCGCAAACGGATTCTCGATCAGGACGCCGGCAATCGTCTGGCAGGCATTGAAGTCCTCGCAAACGAGGCGCATTGCGCCGGCTTATCGCTCATGCAAAGACGTACGACCGACGAAGTGAACCACCGAGGTGACACATCGTTTGCAAGGTCTTGACCGCGACGGTATGAACCATACACTGTTTGTATGAAAAGCATTGTGAGTGAGAAGGGGCAGGTGACGATTCCGAAAGCCCTGCGGGACAGCCTCGCAATCGGGCCCGGAACCGAACTGGACTTCATCGAAGAGAACGGGGCCTTGGTCGCGCGGCGTATTATCGTGAGCGAACTGGTACAAGCCCTTGTCGGTCTCCTGCCGCGGCTCGACGTTGATGCCGTTATGACCGAGATGCGCGGGCCGGGCTGGACATCCGACGGAGACGAGCACGATAGTCACCGTGGTTGATAGCTCCGTTCTCCTCGATGTCTTAGCGAACGGCCCCGTTCATGGCTTGTCGTCGCCCAGCGCGCTGCGCGCGGCCGCGGCACTCGGGCGACTCATCATTTGCCCCATTGCGTGGGCCGAATTGCGCGGCTCGTTCGAAGATCCGACGCGGATGGCGCAAGCTTTTGCCGACGAAAGCATCACATTCGATCCATTTGATTCGGCAAGGCGGATCGCAGACGCAATTGATCGCGGACTTCTTCGTCGGTGCGCACGCGCGGTGTCGTGGCGGCCGGCTGATCACGCGCGATCGTGGGTTCTACCGGCGATATTTCTTCGACTTGCACATCATCGACAGCAGCGCAACTCCCGGGAGCGGATAATTTGGACTTTGAGGCCTGGGCGACGGCTGTCGACGCCGTCATCGAGCAACAGTTAGGTGTGCACGTGGAATCCGACATCGCGATGTCACGTGCGGAGTGGACCGGCCCCGCGAATCGATGTGTCGCCATGCGGGACGACGACGGCATTCGGATTGTTGTGCGTTATGCGCGCGGAGCCGAGCAATATTTCGCGGAAGATCGTGACCCTGCAGAGACGGGCACGGCAATGGCCGATCGTCTCTCGCTCGGCGTATGAAACGCGCGGCAAAACACGAAATGGAGCAGGCGAGGGTTGCCGAGGGCCACTGAGAGTTAGAATCCCTCGTAAAGCGGCCTTATTAGCCTTGTATTTGGACGCTGAAGGTCGCCAACGGTCGCCGCTGACGGCAACCGCCTCCGTCGCCGGATTGACTCGAACGCGATCAGCGTTCCGAGGTCTTCTGGTGGCCTCGCACGTTCCATTTTTTTCGATCGCCTTGGAGATCCGAGCTTCGTCTCGTACGAGCAACTCGCGTAGACGTGACGATGGTCTCAAACGGCTCGGTAAAGTTTCATTCCTGGCTACGGTCCTGCGCAGGATACCAAGCGAGTGAACCTACAACAGATTAGCGTGCCAAACGAACGAGCTTTACATGAGCTCAAACTTTGTATTCCAGGAAAATACCGCGCACGGCACGGTTACGTCTTCCATCGTCGTGTTTACGAATATCAATGGCCGTGCGGGTGCACCGCGACGGGCAACAATATGACCGCCCTCGAGGCCACATATTGTCAGGCGCACGACGCGCTGTTGGCTATCTCGCGTCACACGGCTTCCGCGCGATTCGACGATTAAGCCGCCAATGTTCTCGCAGTCATCGTGGGACATTGAACGCTGGGCCTAGTCGGAGTTTTCTGCTTTACGGTATGCGCTTAAATTTGGCACCGTAGCCGCATAAAGAAACTCGACGGCCCAAGTCGCGAACGGCAAGACATCAACTTCTGCGGGCGTCAGCGTGGCTTCGGTCACGACGGAACCTCGATCGAGGAAGGACACTCTCTGCGAACCGCCCGGACCATCCGTGAACTTGACCTGGCGCCCTTGTGCGATGCGTAGTTTCCCGGGCGTCGCATCGAGAACGGTATAGCCATTCCCTGTCCCTTGGTAATGCGTAAACGGGCCTACGAGGTGACCCATGCGCGCCAACAGGGGCGCGTCACGTTTGCAAAGCGTCGCAACGAAATCCGAGCGCGTAAAAGCTCGTCCGGACTGCATGAAGGCTTTAACCGCTCGCTCCTAAGCTCGGTTGCAAGATAGATCGGCGATTGCACCCTTGATCGGTTCCGGAACGGATCGCTGCCTCGCAACGCTTATAACGTTTCCAAGGTGCATTTGTGCCGAGCTACCGCGATCGGCAACGGGCGCATGGCGTTGCAAGCGCGAGACGTTTCTCCGTCCGACATTTCCACCAGGGCCTCCGACATAGCATATTGAGCGCCGCGGACACAAAAGGGGCGCAATTCCCTTTTGAAAATGGAGCGGGCGGCGGGAATCGAACCCGCGACTCTTGCTTGGAAGGCAAGGGCATTACCATTATGCAACGCCCGCACTCGCAACGACGATGGTGGGCAGGGCTGGATTCGAACCAGCGTACCGCGTTAAGCGGGTCAGGTTTACAGCCTGATGCCTTTAACCACTCGACCACCTACCCTCGCCGTCGACCTTCGTCGATACGCGCCGCGAGCCGCAAGGTCCTACCGTCGCCGCCGGCGCGGGTCGGTGCGGCTTCGCATCGAGGGCTTCCCTCCGCCGAATTGAATGGGAACCGTGGCGCCGACGTAGCTCAGTTGGTAGAGCACCTAACTTGTAATTAGGATGTCATCGGTTCGATTCCGATCGTCGGCTTTCGCTCTCTCAGAACGCGAAATATAAACCGATGATTCAGCACGATTCTACGACCGCCGCGCGTACCGCGATGCATAACGACAACGCGTTCAAGATCGGCCTCTTCGGCGCGAACTGCTCGTCGGGACGCTATGTGACGGCCGTGCCGGAACGTTGGTCCGGCTCATGGGACGACAATCTGACACTCGCGCGAATGGCGGACGACGCCGGCATCGATTTTTTGTTGCCGATCGGCCGCTGGAAAGGCTACGGCGGGTCGACCGATTATCAAGGCGCCACCTACGAAACCTTGACCTGGGCCGCGGGATTGCTCGCATCGACGCAGCGCATCACGGTATTCGGCACGGTGCACGCGCCGCTGTTCAACCCGATCATCGCGTCGAAACAGATGGTCACCGCCGACCACATCGGGCACGGACGCTTCGGGCTCAACGTCGTCTGCGGTTGGAACGAGGGCGAGTTCGACATGTTCGGCGTACCCGTCGGCGACCACGGCGACCGCTACGACCAGGGTCAGGAGTGGCTCGACATCGTGAAGCGCACGTGGGTCGACGAAGACTTCGACGTCAACGGGAAGTTCTTCGATCTGAAGGGCGTTCGTGAGAAGCCGAAACCGTATGGCGAATCGCGTCCCCTCATCATGAACGCTGGTTCGTCCGGCGACGGGCGCGCGTTCGCGCTGCGGAATTGCGACGCATTCTTCACGACGGTTCGGCTGCCGTCGCGCGTACAAGCGGGGATCGAAGAGGCCGCCGCCGCCGTGACATCGGCGAAAGACGAAGCACGATCCTACGGCCGCGAGATTGAGGTCTATACGGTTGGCGTCGCCGTCTGCCGTCCGACGCGTGCGGAAGCCGAAGCCTACCATCACTACTGCACGGACACGCACGCGGATTGGGATGCTGTGAACAACATGCTCGCCATGAAAGGCCTCTTGTCGCGGCCGCCGGAGGAACTCGAACGCTTGCGGCGTCAGCGCGTCAACGGCGCGAGCGGCCTACCGTTGATCGGCAGCCCCGACGACGTGGCCGAGGGCTTGCGCCGCGTCAGCGAAGCCGGCTTTCGCGGAATCGCCGTGTCGTTCGTGAACTATGCCGCAGAACTGCCGTATTTTCGCGACGAGGTGTTGCCGCGTCTCGAGCGATTCGGCATCCGGGAGCCCGTCCGCTGAGCGAATCGTCAACGATGCAATGGGGGAGCGACGCAGTCGCGGCGCTGCTGCGCGCATTGCGCATTCCGTATGCCGCACTGGTCCCCGGCGCGAGTTATCGCGGGCTCCACGATAGCCTCGTGAATTTTCTCGGCAACGAAGAACCGCAGATGCTGCTGTGTTTGCACGAAGAGCACGCGGTCGCGATCGCGCACGGCTACGCCAAGGTCAGCGGCACGCCGATGCTCGCGATCGTGCACGCGAACGTTGGGCTCTTGCACGCGTCGATGGCGATCTTCAACGCCTGGTGCGATCGCGTGCCGATTCTCATTCTCGGCGCAAACGGCCCGATCGACGCGATGAAGCGCCGGCCGTGGACGGACTGGATTCACACGACGCAAGATCTCGGTTCGATCGTTCGCGACTACACGAAATGGGACGACTCGCCGGGGTCCGCCGGCGCGGCAATCGAGTCGGTGTTGCGCGCATATCAAATCGCGTCGACGCCGCCGCACGGCCCGACGTTCGTCGTCTGTGATGCCGCGTGGCAAGAAGCGCCCCTCGATGCGCCGGTCACGCTGCCGGAGCTGGCGCGTTTCGCGCCACCCGATCCGCCGGTGCCGTCGGCCGCCGACGTCGAACGCGTCGCGAACTTCTTGCGTGCCGCGCAGCATCCGGTGCTGTTGATCGGGCGCGTGTCGCGTTCCGAGGACGGCTGGGCTGAACGCGTCGCGATTGCCGAATCGGTCGGCGCACGCGTCGTGACGAATCTGCGAGCCGGCGCGGTCTTCCCGACCGAAAATGCACGCTTTGCCGGACATAGTGCGCAACCGGGCGGTCTCGCCGCGCTGCGCGACGCGGACGTGATCCTCGATCTCGACAGTATCGATCTCGCCGGCACGCTGCGCGTCGCGTTCGAGCGCGGACGAGTGAACGCGACGGTGATCGGGTGTTCGCAAGATCGCTATCTGCACCGCGGCGCGATCACCGACTATCAAGCACTGCCGCCGCTCGACGTCAGCCTTGCTGCCGGCCCCGACGAACTGGTCCATGCGCTGGCCGGCATGCTGGCCGATGCCGCCGCAGCGCCGCGCACGGCGCCGGCGCGAACGCAGCCGCGCGCGATTCCAGCGGCAGGCGCCCTTACGATGGACGTGTTCTCCGCCGTTGCCGGCGCGGCGTTTGCGAACATCGAAACGTGCTTCGTCAAACTCTCGCGCGGCATCAAACACGCTGATTTTCCGCTGCGGCATCCGTTGGATTTCCTTGGTGCCGACGGAGGTGGCGGCGTCGGGTCAGGCCCCGGCATCGCGATCGGAGCGGCGCTCGCGCTGCGTGGAACCGCGCGGCTGCCGGTGATGATCACCGGCGACGGCGACGTCCTGATGGGCGTCAACGCGCTGTGGACAGCGGTCGCAAACGATATCCCGCTGCTGATCGTCGTCGCCAATAACCGCTCGTACTACAACGACGAAGTGCACCAAGAGCGCGTCGCAAAACGGCGCGGACGGCCGGTCGAACGGAAGTGGATCGGCATGCGCATCGACGCGCCCTCGCCGGACATCGCGGCGTTCGCGCGCGCGCAACACGCGGTCGGTATCGGCCCGATCGCCGACGCTGCTTCGTTCGCGGCCGCGTTACGCGAGGGCATCGACCACGTGCGCAACGGAGAGGTCTGCGTCATCGACGCGCACGTGGTGCCGCCGGCTGATAGCGGTGGTCAGACCGGCGTCTCCGCCGATCGGAGCGAATAGCCTCTCACCCGCGTCCGCCCACTCGGAGGAACTGTATGCTCGTGCAATTCGTCGCTCGCGTTTTCGCGCTCGCACTCGTCGGGACGAGCGTTCTCGTCAGCCCGGCGGCCGCGCAGCAGCGCGCCTTGGTTCCCGTGCATCTCGGCGTGACGCCGAACGACGACATGATTTCGGTCGTCTATGCGAAGCAGAGCGGCATGTTCGAACGCGCCGGTTTGGACGTGACGATCGAAAAGGCCCAGAACGGCGCGGCCATCGCCGCCGCCGTCGCATCGGGAGCCTACGACATCGGGAAATCCAGCACGACGCCGCTCTTCGACGCGCACGCGCACGGTCTGCCGTTCGTCTTGATCGCAGCCGCGGCCATCTACGAATCGACGGCGCCGTACGGCGGCATTGTCACGGCGATTCCCTTGCACGACGGGCGCGACCTCAACGGGAAGCTGATCGGGACCGGCACGGAAAACGACATCGGTACGCTTGGCATCAAGGCGTGGATGGACAAGAACGGCGGCGATTCGACGACGGTCCGGCACGTCGAGGTTCCAATTTCCGCCGTTCCCGCGGCGATCGAGCAACACCGCATCGATGGTGGTGAAATGGTGTATCCGCCGCTCGCTCGCGCGCTCGCGGGCGGCGGGTTGCATCTCACGCCGACCTTGACGGCGATCGCGCCGACGTTCGTCCTTTCGGCCTGGTTCACGACCGCCGATTTCAGCCGGCGTCATCCGGATGTGGTCAAGACGTTCGTGCGCGTCGTGGCCGACGCCGCGAACTACACCAACGCGCACCATGCCGAGACGGTCGAGCTGCTCGCGGACTTCACGAGCGTTCCCGCGGCCGAGATCGCGCACATGACGCGCGTACGCAACGGAACGACGCTCAACGTTGCCCTGATCCAACCGGTGATCGAGGCATCGGTAAAATACGGCGATCTCAAGAAATCATTTCCGGCGGCAGAGCTGATCGATCCGCTCGCGCTGACCGGCCGGTAGTGCCCTGTGTCGCAAGTGACGATACACAAAGCGAGAGCGAAAAGCGCAGAGCGACCGCATCGACATTTGCGAGACAGGGCACCAGTTCGCGAATGAGGCCTCCTCGCAGAGGCCTCGTCGTTCATCGGACTCAATCTCCCGAGGGCTGCGGCCCGCCGGATCAGCTACGCGCCCCTTTGCCCCTTCAAGGCAATTCGATCTCGGCGAGATTTTTCTCGATCTTCCGCTTGACGCGTTGCAGCGCGTTGTCGATCGACTTCACGTGGCGATTGAGATCGCGCGCCATTTCCTGATAGCTCTTGCCTTCGAGATACGAGAGCAGAACCTGCGATTCGAGGTCCGAGAGATTCTCTTGGATGCGCGCCTTGATGTCTTCGGAGACCTCTTGATTGATCACGAGGTCTTCGGGATCGGAGGTCTTGTTGGACGGCATGACATCGAGCAACGTCCGCTCGCTGTCCTCATCGTAAATCGGCTTGTTGAGCGAAATGTACTGGTTGAGCGGGATGTGCTTCTGGCGCGTCGCCGTCTTGATCGCCGTGATGATCTGGCGGGTGATGCACAATTCCGCGAACGCGCGGAAGCTTGAGAGCTTATCCGCCTTGAAGTCGCGGACAGCCTTGTACAAGCCGATCATCCCTTCTTGGATGATATCCTCGCGATCGGCGCCGATCAAAAAATAGCTCTTCGCTTTGATACGAACGAAATTCTTGTACTTGTTTAACAAGAACTCCATCGCGAGACTTTCGCCGGCTTTCGCAGCAGCGACGAGATCCTCGTCGGGACGCTCACTGTAGTCGAGCGTCGCCGGCGCAGGTTGCGTAAGCGCCATCAAACCCTACCTTGCCTGAACTGGATGCGCGAGAAAACGCGGGCCGTAGCCCATCTGGCCACGCGCATCCGAATAAGTATAGGAGGGTCCTGCTATAAGGTCAAGAACCGCCAAGCGCTTTTTGATTCCGAACGTACGTTCGCGAAGTCACGCATTCTTGCGTTGCCGGACGGCTTCATAGAGCAAAATCCCAGCGGCGACCGACGCGTTGAGCGATTGCGTCCGGCCGGGCATCGGGATCGAGACGAGTTCGTCACACTCACGCCGTACCAGCGCAGAAATGCCCTCGCCTTCTGCCCCGATAACCAGGGCGATGTCGCGCGCAAAGTCCATGCTCGCATACAGTACCGCGCCGTCACCGATCGCCGCGCCGAACACCCAGATGCCGGCTTTTTTAAGCGCGCGAATCGATTGTGCAATGTTTGCGACGCGAGCGATCGGTAGGTGGGCCGCCGCTCCGGCGGCGGATTTGCGCACCGTTGCGTTGACCCCGGCCGCACGGCGCTCCGGCAGGACAAGGGCCGTTCCGCCGGCGGCTTCCGTGGTCCGAATGATCGCGCCGACGTTATGCGGATCGGTCACGTGGTCGAGCACGACGAAGAGCGCCCGGTCGATGCGCGGCGCGTGGATCGCCTCATCGAGCGAGACATAATCGAACGGCGCGCCGTACGCTACGACGCTTTGGTGCGCTTTATACGGAAAGTTCGCGAAAAATACACGACTCTCGAAGCGAATCGGTACGTCTGCCGTGCGCGCTCGCTCGAGCAAATTCCGTAATGCGGGATCGTTCTTGCGCTCGTCGCCGACGTGGATGCGGCGCAACGGCTCGCCGGCGACCAACGCTTCGTTGACGGCGTGGATACCGTAGATGACGTCTTCGAGATCGCTACGTGTGGCGCGCTCGCCGCGTTGCGGCGCTATCCGTCGGCGACGGTCCATGTCGTGCCGTCCTTGCCGTCGGTGAGCACGATACCGGCGGCCGCAAGCGCTTTACGCACGCGGTCCGCCAACACGAAATCACGCGCTTTGCGCGCCGCGTTTCGCGCGTCGATCGCCAGCGCGATCGCCCCTTCGGGACCTTCGCCGTTGATCGTGATGACGTCACCGAGCTCCGAGCGCAAACGCTCCGCGATCGCCGGGTCGACGGACGACTCGAGCACCGTCGGACGCTCGCGGTCGAGCGCGTTCGCGATGCCGAGCACGTCGAACGCCTCGTGCAAAAACGCCCGTGCCGCCGCTGCGCCCGCGCCGTCGAGTTTCGCCACGAGTGCGGCGGCATCGAAGAGCACGCCGACGGCACCTGCGGTGTTCATATCATCGTCGAGCGACGCGAAGAATCGCTCGCGCAGGTCGTCGATGCGTGAATCGCTTCCGGTACCGTCGACGGCGATCGGCGCGAGCGCATCATACGCCTTCCGAATCCGTTCGAGGCCGAGCGTCGCCGCGGCGATCGCATCTTCGGTGAAGTTCATCGGCTTGCGATAACCCGTCTGCAAAAACAACAAGCGAATCGCCAGCGGATCGTGACGCTGCAAGATCGACGAGAGCGGCTCGAAATTCCCCAGCGACTTCGACATCTTCCTCCCGTCGAAGTTCAACAAACCGCCGTGCATCCAGACGTTTGCCATCGGCGTGCCCGGGGGCAGCAGCGCTTCGGTCTGCGCGATCTCGTTCTCATGGTGCGGAAAAATCAAATCGTAGCCACCGCCGTGGATGTCGAACGGTTCGCCGAGCAGTTCGTGCGACATCGCGCTGCATTCGATGTGCCAGCCCGGGCGGCCGAGCCCCCAGGGGGACGGCCACGCCGGTTCACCGTCTTTCGCCATTTTCCACAGCGCGAAATCCAACGGATCGTGTTTGTGTTCGTTTTCCGCGATGCGCGCCCCGACCAACAATTCGTCGACGTTACGGTGCGAGAGCTCGCCGTAACGCGGAAACGACTTCACCGCAAAGTAAACGCCATCTTCCGTCGCATACGCAAATCCGTTGGCGACGAGCGCCGCGATCATGTCGACGATTGCGTCGATGTGCTGGGTCGCGTACGGCTCGAGGTCCGGCTCGCGCACGCCCAGCGTCCGCATCGATTCCTTGAACGAGCGATAATACTTCGCGACGATGTCTTCAACATTCGAGCCTTCACGTTGCGCCGCGTTGATCGAACGGTCGTCGATATCGGTGACATTCTGCACGTAGGTCACGTGGTACGCGTTATGCGGATGCGCGAGATAGCGTCGCAGTACGTCGAAAAACAAAAACGAGCGCGCGTGCCCGAGATGAGCTTCCGCCGACGGCGTCAGCCCGCAGACGTACATGCGAACGTCGCCGGCGGCGTTCGGCGCAAACGGCTCGACCGTCCGCGAGAGCGTGTTATACAGCCGGAGTGTCACTAATGCTCGCTTTGCTCGCTGCTTACGTTTGGGCGGCGCCCATGACGTTGCGACCCGCGAGTTCGGCAACGCGCGCTTCGAGCGCTGCAAGCCGCGCGCGCAACTCGGCAATTTCGGTCGCCTCGGGATCGGGCAGATCGACCTGAGGTCGCGGCGAGGGCGGTGCGACGGGCCGCCCATCTTGCAAGACGACACGCCCGGGAATACCGACGACCGTCGAGTTCGGCGGGACGTCTTTCACGACGACCGAGTTGGCGCCGATCTTCACATTTTCGCCGATCGTGATGTCGCCGAGCACCGCCGCACCGGAGCCGACGACGACGTTGTCACCGATCGTCGGGTGCCGCTTTTTGCGTTGCAGTGACGTGCCGCCGAGCGTCACGCCCTGATAGATTGTCACGTTGCGGCCGACGATCGCCGTCCCCCCGATCACGACACCCGTGCCGTGATCGATGAAGAATCCCGGGCCGAGCGTGGCGCCAGGGTGAATGTCGATGCCGGTGATGCGATGGACGATTTCGGCAAGAAAGCGCGGCACGATCGGCACCCGCCGCAGCCACAATGCGTGAATCGCGCGATGCGCGGTGATGGCATGAAAGCCGGGATAGGAGAGGACGACGTCGAGCCATCCGTCGGCGGCGGGGTCCCGCTCGACCGGCGCCCGCAGGTCGGCGAGAAACGTCTCGAGCGCGGTAGGCATGAGTCGCCCCTTACGAACCCGGGTCGGTCCCCGACGGTTTCCTCGCCTCGATCGTGCGGAACGGTTTGCCGTCCGGGCCCAGCGCGATCGGTTCGAGTCCGCGTCCGTGCAAGAGCCGCGAACTGATCGCGCCGATGCGGATCAGTATGCGATCGTGACCGAGCAGCGGAAAAAGCAGCGTGAGCGGTGGCCCATCGTGCTCGCCGGTGAGCGCCATCCGGACGGCCGCCGACGCGTCGACGGCTGCGATCCCGAATTCATCGCCGATCGCCGAAATGTCGTGTTCGAGCGGCAAGCCGCGCAGTTCGGGCTGCGCGTCGACGTATTGCGAAACGGCGTCGAGAAAGAACACGACTTGCCGGTTACGCAAGCGCTCGAGTTCGAGCGCCGGGACGATCGCCGATTCGTTGCGCAATGCAGCCACTTCGCGCAGGGCCTCCTCGAGCGACGGAACGCGCCTCGCGAAGGCTTCGAGAAACGTGTCGATCCAGCGTTCGGCCGGTGCCGGCACGGGTGTCTCGAGCAGGCCCGTACGTTGCATCGCGATGACCAGTTCGTCGCGCGTCATGGAAGCGTCGTAATGAGGGCGACCGCATACGCAGCGATTCCGCTGCCGTCGCCCGTGTAGCCCATGCCTTCGCTCGTCTTCGCCTTGACGCTGATCGTGTCGATATCGAGCGTCAGCGTTTCGGCGAGCGCGTCACGCATCGGCGCGATATACGGAGCGAGCCTCGGGAGCTGAACGACGACGGTCGCGTCGATGTTGCCGATCGTCCAACCGCGCCGCACGAGCTGTTCGTGCACGGCGGCGAGCAGCGTGAGGGAATTTGCGCCCTTCCATTGCGGATCGGTATCGGGGAAATGCGCACCGAGATCGCCGAGCGCCGCCGCGCCGAGTAACGCGTCGCAGATCGCGTGCGTGAGCGCGTCACCGTCGGAGTGACCGAGCGGACCTCGCTCGAACGGAATCGTGACGCCGCCGAGGACGAACGGCCGCCCTTCGACGAGCCGATGCGCATCGAACCCGTGGCCGGCACGAATCAATGCGCGCGCTCGATCGGCGTCGAACGCGGCGCCACGTGCGAGAGATGCGTCGTGAAGAGCGCGTCCTCACCGGCGAGCGCGTGCAGACGGCGGCCGAAGCCGCGCAGCGCTTCCGCATTTGCATACGCGCGGATTGCGACCGCCGTCGGCAGCTCGCGGTCGACGCCGTCGATTCGCGCGTCGCGTGCTTCCAAATCGGCCATCACCGCATCGACCGCGCCGGGTGGCACGAAGCACTCGATAAGGAATACATCTTCGTCGTCCCGCGGAACCGGGACGCGTTCGCGCAAGATATGTTCGGCGCGCGCGAGATCGGCCGGATGCGTGATCTTGATGTTCTCCGCGTTCGCCTCGACAACGACGACGTCGAGCCCGGCGCGCTCCAACAACGCCGCGTCGTCCGTTGCGCGCGGCCAACTGTATCGCACGGCGTCGGCGTGGGCGCGCCGATATTCGCGTGCGGTCGCAAACTGCGGCGTCTGTGCCGCCCACAGCGACGTGCGTTCGAGCGTACGCGTAACCTGCCCACGATCGTCGACGACCTTGATCGTGTCGACCACCGGCGAGGCGAGCAACGACGCAACGCCCGGCCGTACTTCGCGCATCCCCGCGCGTATTTCGAAGCCGCGTACGAGCGGTCGCGCACCGTCGTGCACGAAGATTCCGGCGCAATGGTCGGGCAACTGCTCGATGCCGTTCGCAGCGCTTGCCTGACGGTCGTCACCGCCGCGCACGACCGACAGCGTCGCCGAGCGGACGCGCGGCATCGCGAGCGCTTCGATTCGCTCGATCAACTCCGGTTCGGTGACGATGACGATATCGGAAATCTCCGGCATCGCCGCAATTATATCCACCGACCAGGCCAACATCGGCTCGCCGCCCAATTCCGCGAGTTGCTTCGGCCGCCCAAACCGCGTCCCGCGCCCGGCCGCCACGATCACCGCCCCCCAAATCACGCGCCGACTCCCCGGCACGCGACGGCATGCGTCGACAAGCTCAGCATGACAGAGAACATGTCCGTATGATGGGCGACCGAACGTGCACGTTCGCCGGCACGACCCGAGCAGAACGCTATTCCGGCTGTCATCCTGAGCTTGTCGGCTGTCATCCTGAGCTTGTCGAAGGATGCGGCGCCTGCCGTCATGCGCGTTTTACTCGGGCGAAGATCATGCGGCCGGCGGCGGTTTGTAGTGCGCTCGTGACGCTAACGTCGACTGTTTCGCCGACCAGGCGCCGTCCGTTTTCAACGACGATCATCGTGCCATCATCAAGATAACCGACCCCCTGGTGAGCTTCTTTCCCTTCCTTGATCAAGGCGACCCGTAATTCTTCGCCCGGCAATAGGACCGGCTTTACGGCATTGGCGAGCTCGTTCATATTGAGAACCGCAACGCCTTCGACGTTCGCGACGCGATTCAGATTGAAGTCGTTCGTTACAAGCTTACCCGCCCGTTCGCGCGCCAGCAAGACCAGCTTCGCGTCGACGTCGGCAACGCCGTCGAAGTCGCGCTCGACGATCTCGAGGGGCGAGATCGTTTGCAGTTTCGTGAGGACTTCCAGACCGCGACGTCCGCGCGTGCGACGCATCGCGTCGCTCGAGTCTGCGATGTTCTGCAGTTCGCGCAAGACGAACCGCGGCAGCAACAGCGGCCCGTCAAGAAAGCCGCTGCGCACGATATCGAGGATGCGGCCGTCGATGATCACCGACGTATCGAGCACTTTCGGCGTTCCGCCGGTGGCAATGGTGCTCGACGCCGGCGCAAGGCGCCCCAAACTCACGCGCTGTTTCGCGCCGACCCGCGCACCGAGATACGCCGCGAAAATGCTCATAACGATGTAGAGCACGATCGCGATGTAGCCGCCGGTGCGTCCCGCGACCGTGATGAATTCGAAGAGCACGCTCTTCACGAGAAACGCGATGACCAAGCCGCTCGTGAGCCCGATCGCACCGCCGATCAACTCGCCCGGAGCAAGCCGGTCCACCGCGCGCTCGACGGCGACGAGTTCGCTCTCGAAAATCGTCTGCGCGAGCGGCACGGCGAGCACGCCGATCACGGCTCCGACGACGGGAGCGATGATGAGGAGCGTTATCTGCCATCCTTCGCTCGCGACGTGAATCGAGATCGCGCGATCGTACGCTTCGCGGCCGAGCAAAAAGCCGGTCGTGCCGAAGACTGCCGCAAAGACCAGCCGGAGGACGACGCCGGCGAGGTGACCGCTGGGATCACGCTCAGGCGAGGAACGCAGCGCAAACATTGTTAGCTACCAACCGTCCGCGAATGGTGAGGCGAACGCTGCCCGCCCCGGCGACGAGCAGACCGGCGTCGACAAACTCGGCGATAACGCGATCGTACTGAGAGAACACATCAACGCCGTACCGTTCGCGAAACCTCGTTGCATCGACTCCCTCGCTCGTTCGCAAGGCGAGCATAAGGGCCTCGCCTACGCGTTGATCGGTAGCGAGCTCCTCATAATTTCCGGGAATCGGGTCACCGGCGAGCGCGGCGCGTTCGTACGCCGCGCGGTCGCGCGTATGCGTCGAACGAATTCCGTCCCGATACGACGCGGCACCAACGCCGATTCCGAGGTACGCCCCATTGCGCCAATAATTCTCGTTGTGCGTGCAACGAAAACCCGGCCGCGCAAAATTGCTGATCTCGTAGTGCTCGTAGCCCGCTTCAGTGAGCCGCCGAATCGCGAGCTCGTAGCAGTCCGCAGCGCGATCGTCATCGGGGAATGCCGCCGGTTCGCGCGCCTGCCAGCGCTCGTACGGCGTACCCGCTTCGATCGTCAGACCGTAGGTTGAAATGTGCTCGACACCGAGGTCGATGGCCGCATCGAGCGACTGTCCCCAACTCGCGACGGTCTGATGCGGCACGCCGAACATCAAGTCGACGTTGACGTTTGTGAAACCGGCCGCCCGCGCTGCTCGTACGGTCGCCGTGACGTCGTCCCGCGTATGCCGGCGCCCCAGCGCGTGCAATTCGGACGGAACGAACGATTGCACGCCGATCGAGAGACGATTCATGCCTGCGGCGTACAAGACGGCAAGGTCCTCAGCCATCCCGGCATCCGGATTGATTTCGGTCGTCGCCTCGGAGCCGTCGGGCACGTGAAAGCGTTCGCGCACACGGCGCATGACGCGCGCGAGAACGTCTCCCCCGTAAGCGTTGGGCGTGCCGCCGCCGTAGAAGACCGTCGTTGCACGAAGCTCCGGCGCTCGCTCGATCTCCGCTTCGATCGCCGCAACGTAGCGGTCCGCTGCGCTCGGATCCCACGCCCACTTCGCGAAATCGCAGTACGGACATACATACGGGCAAAACGCCCAATGCACGTAGATCGCGCCGTCCATACTGCTCGTGCGCTACGCGGAGAGGACGATGCCGGTCAGCGCCGACTCGATCGTGCCGATGAAATTGCGATCGGCGAGTGATGCCGCGTTGCGAATCGCGTTGCGGATTGCGATCCGGTTCGAGCGACCGTGCGTCACGATGCACGCGCCGCGCACGCCGAGCAGCGGCGCGCCGCCATAGGTGTCGTAGCGCAACCGCGTACGCAGCTTCTCGAACGACGGCTTGAGCAAAAGTGCGCCGGCTTTCCCCAGAGGCGATGCATCATTGATCATTTCACGTAACATCGTGTTGATGAAAGCAGCGGCACCTTCGGATGTCTTGAGAATCACGTTGCCGACGAATCCGTCGCAGACGACGACGTCGGCATGATGTTCGTAGATGTCCTTGCCTTCGACGTGTCCGACAAAGTGCAGCGGCGCATCGTCGAGCAGCGCCGCAGTTTCTAGCGTTTGCGAGTTGCCCTTGCTGCGCTCCTCGCCGATCGAGATGATACCGACGCGCGGCTGCGCGATACCGAGCGCGATCTTCGCGTAAGCGTCGCCCATCAACGCGAACTGCGCGATCCATTCCGGACGGCAATCGACGTTCGCGCCGGCATCGCACAAGACGACCGGGCCGCCGCAGCTCGGGAGCACGGCCGCGATCGCCGGGCGCGCAATCCCCGGAATCGTCCGCAGCCGGACGAGCGCGATCGCGAGAAACGCGCCGCTATTGCCCGCCGAGAGAACCGCATCCGCCTCGCCGTTGCGCACCAAATCGACCGCCTCGCCGAGGCTTGTCCCGCGAGCGTTCCGCATCGCCTGCGTTGCGGGTGCGTCCATCGCCACTTCGCCCGCGACGTGCACGACCCGAATATCGCCGGCATGCCTCCCGAGCAGCGGCCGAATCCGCTCTTCATCGCCCACGAGCACGATTTGCCCGAGACCTTCTTCGTGCGCAAGGAGCGCGCCGGCGACGATCTCGCCGGGTGCCTGATCTCCGCCCATCGCGTCGATCGCGATCCGTGCCCTGCCCACGGTAACCCGCCTTCTTCCCAGTTGCACGGTATCCCGGCCGCATGATATGCTTCGCCTGTTATGGCCAAAAGATGCGATGTGTGCGGCAAGGGTCCGATGTCGGGCAACAACGTTAGCCACGCGATGAACAAAACCAAGCGACGCTGGTTACCGAATTTGCAGTCCGTCCGCATCGACGACCGCGGGACGCACCGCACCGCACGGGTCTGCGCGAATTGTCTGCGCTCCAAGCGCGTGAAGCGCATCGGCGTCGGGGCATAGTTCCGGGCGACGCTGAACCGCGATGCCTCACCGAACGGTGGGGCATCGTTCGTTTGAGACGGCCAAATGGAGAAATGCTGAGCAGGCGGGGAACGGAACCGTGCGTAGTGACCGAATGTCCCTGTACGACCCGCTAACCATTCGCGTCGGCTGCGAATTTCAGCATGAATTGCCGACCGCCGTGCCGGCGATCTTCCTCGTCCGCGCCGCGGCATCGCCCGAAGCCCGCATCATCGACGAGAATTGGACACTCGCACCGGCGGCGCCGTACCACGACTATACCGATCTCTACGGGAACGTCTGCCGCCGGCTCACCTTCCCGCCCGGTGCTTCGACGCTCAGTTACGGAGCCGACGTTCTCGTCCCGGGCGAGCCCGATCCAGTCGATTTCCACGTCGTTCAGGCGCTGGTCGAGGATTTACCGGACGAGGTGCTCATGTATACCTTGCCGAGCCGCTTCTGCCTCTCGGACGAGCTTAGCGACGAAGCGTGGCGGCTTTTCGGCTACACGACACCGGGCTGGGCGCGCGTGCAGACGATCGTGGATTTCGTCCATCGGGAAATCACATTCGGCTACGGGTCGAGCTTGCCGACGACCACGTCGAGCGATGTCTATGCCGCCCGCGCGGGCGTTTGCCGCGACTTCGCGCACCTCGCGATCGCGTTCGTCCGTGCGATGAACATTCCGGCGCGCTATGCCTTCGGGTACATCCCGGATATCGACGTACCACCTCCGTATGCGCCGATGGACTTTTGCGCCTGGTTCGAGGCGTTCTTAGGCGGTCGCTGGTGGACGTTCGATCCGCGCAACAATCAGCGCCGGCGCGGCCGGGTCCTGATCGGCCGCGGACGCGACGCGCTCGACGTCGCGATGGTGACGACGTTCGGAAGCGCCGCGCTCAAGGGCATGACGGTCGTCGCGGAGGAAACACACGCATGAGCGCGTGCGAAACGGAGGTCGCAATCGATCACGCGTCGGTAAACTGGAGCAACGTCGTTGCGGCGCGGTATCGCATCGAGCAGACGTTACGGTACGAATACGAGCAGCCGATCTCGGATTTGCGCCATCGGCTCATCGTCGCGCCGCGCCGGCGGCACCTCGATCAGCAACGGGTCGGCCATCATCTGTGGTCGTCGACGCACGGACCACTCTCCGTCGCGGCCGATGAATTCGGGAACGACGTCGCGTCGGTATGGGTGGCGCGCGTCGAACGCGAGATCACGTTCGGTCTCGAGTCGACGATCGTTCGCGACCGCCGTTTTCCCCGACCGCCGTCGTTTGCCGATCCGCATGACGCACGCTGGCTTTCCGGCGGTCGCCTCACGCGGCCCGATGAAGCCTTGCTCGACGCGGCCGCAGAGCTGCACGCGCGCTATCCCGATCCGCGCGCGCGCGCCTACGCGATCATGCGTTTTGTGCACCGCCGCATGACGTACACGAAGAGTGTGACGGACGTTTTCACGACCGCGTCGACCGCGTTCCAAATGCGGCGCGGCGTCTGCCAGGATTTTGCTCACATCGCGATCGCGATCGCGCGCGCGTGCGGGATCGGCGCGCGCTACGCATCGGGGCATTTGCTCGGTGAAGGCGCGACGCACGCTTGGGTCGAGTTCGTCATCGACGTCGACGATGACATCACGGTCCTTTCACTCGATCCGACGTATTGCAGCGAAACAGATTTTCGCTACATCGTCATCGCGATCGGTCGGGATTACGATGACGTCCCTCCCACGTCCGGAGTCTTCACGGGACCGCGCTGCGGAACGCTGCACGGACACCAGCGGGTCGGCGTAACGCACGTCCCCTACGCGGCGTAAATGCGCGGGGTCGTCACGGGCATCGCGTTCGCCGCGCCGCTCGATGATGCGGATCGCTGGTTCGCAAAGATCGCAAGCGAAGTCGCCGTCGACGACGAGAACGTCGCCGACGTCGGCAGCGGGCCGACGATCGCGCCGCGCAAAACGGCGTGGTACGGCGATCATCGCGCGGTGTACAGCTACGCGAACCTCACGCGATATCCGTTGCCCTGGACCCCCACGCTTGCGGCGCTGCGCGCGCACATCGACGCTGAACTCGGGACCGCGCTCAACGCATGTCTCGTCGGCGTTTACGAGAACGGAACGAACAGCGTCGGCTGGCATGCCGACGACGAACCCGAATTGCGCGATCGCATTGTCTCGGTATCGCTCGGCGCGACGCGCACGTTTTGGTTACGCTATGGAGAAAGGGGAACGCCGATCGCGGTTCCGCTCGAGCACGGCTCCGTGTTGGTCATGACGGTCGAGAGTCAACGCGTGTGGCAACACGCCGTGTTGGACGAGCCGAGCGCCGGCAAACGAATCAACGCAACGTTCCGTACCGTCGTGTCGTGATGCGCCTCGGGCCGCGAGACGTTTCGGTCGACGTCCGCGCCGACGGCTCATATGTGCTGTGCTCGCCGCATCCGCTGGGCGCGTACGCACGCTGCATGACGGACCGGCTCGTGCACTGGGCCGTGCATCGGCCGGCCGCGGTCTTCCTTGCCGAACGCGAGGGCGACGACTGGCGCACGCTGACCTATCACAACGCCTTGCGTGATGTGCGATCGATGGCGCAGGGTCTGCTCGAGCGGGGTTGTTCGAGCGATCGCGGTCTTGCGATTCTCTTTGGAAACAGCATCGATCATGCGACGTTGGCGCTCGCCGCGCAGTATGCCGGAATTCCGTACGCGCCGATTTCACCGGCCTATTCGCTACGCGCGAGCGATCTGGTCAAGCTTCGCCACGTGCTCTCCACCTTCGAACCGGCCGTCGTCTCTCTTGACGACGCGAACGCGTTCACGAACGTTCTGGCAAGCGACCTGATCGGGCCGACGGTGCCGATCGTCGCGTCGCGTCCCCGCAACGAAATCCGTCCCTGTGAATCGCTCGAGGCGCTGCGGACACGAACGCCGACCGAGGCGGCCGACGCCGCCAACGACGTGGTGAGCGGCGCGAGCGTCGCAAAGATCTTGTTCACGTCCGGATCGACCGGCTTGCCGAAAGGCGTGATCAACACGCAGCGGATGATCTGCAGCAACCAGCAGATGAACCTCCAAGCCTTGCCGTTCATCGCCGACGGCGAACTCACGATGATCGACTGGTCACCGTGGAATCATACCGCTGGTTCGAATCTGATTTTCAACATGGTTCTCGTCAACGGCGGAACGCTATACATCGATGACGGAAAGCCGACCGCGACGCAATTCGCTACGTCGATTCGCAACCTGCGCGAGGTCTCGCCGACGATCTACTTCAGCGTTCCGCGCGGCTTCGAGTTTCTCGCCGACGTCCTCGAGAACGACCCGCACCTTCGCCGCACGTTCTTCCGCAAGCTGGAGCTGATGTGGTACGGCGGCGCGGCGCTCTCGACGAGCGTTTGCGAGCGGCTTGGGCGGCTCGCCGTTCGAGAACGCGGGCGTGACATTCTTTTGACCGGCGGATTCGGCTCGACCGAAACCGCGCCGTCTGCGACGCTGGCCAACTGGCGCGCGAGCACCGCTGGAAATATCGGGCTTCCGCTCCCGGGCATCGAGCTTAAACTCGTCCCGGCGGGGGCGAAGCTCGAGGTGCGTCTGCGTGGCCCGAACGTCACGCCGGGCTACCTGAAGCGTGACGATCTCACCCGCGACGCGTTCGATGAAGAGGGCTTTTTCCGAATGGGCGACGCCCTCAAGCCCGTGGATCCGAACGACTTCCACGCGGGTTTGCTCTTCGACGGACGCATCGGCGAAGATTTCAAGTTGACGTCGGGCACGTGGGTGAGCGTCGCACCGCTGCGCGACGCGTTACTTTCGGTACTGCAGCCGGTCGTTCGCGACCTGGTGGTCTGCGGTGAAGGGCAGGCCCAGCCGTCGCTGCTGTTGATTCCCGACATTGCGGCAGCGCGCGAACTTGCCGGCGCAACCGGCGAGGGCGGCAGCGCCGGCGTCCTCGCGCATCCGATCGTTCGACAGTTCGTCCACGAGGCGCTCGAAGCGTTCGCCGGCGCGCATCCCGGCAGCTCTCAGCATGCGACGCGAGCCGTCTTTCTCGATCGCCCTCCGTCGCTCGAGTGCGGTGAAATCACGGATAAAGGATCATTGAATGCTGCGGTCGTTCGCGCGCAGCGCGCGCCGCTCGTCGAGCAGCTTTACCGATCGGCGGAGCACGCTTCCGTCATCGCAATCCCGGAGCGAACGTGACGGCGGCCCACTCGCCAGGGAGTGCGAATCGTCCGTTCGAAAATTGCAGTTCCCACGGCGCGAGGAGACTCACATGGATGCTGCGACGCTCGGACGATTGAACCCCGAAGAAAAAGAAGCCTACCATCGCGAGGTCGAGACGCGCGTGCAGCGGTTCGCGTACGCACCGGCGCCGAACGGGAAGCCGAAAGACATCGTGCCGCTGGTGCGCACGGAGCTCTTGAAAGTTGCGGTTCAAGTCGTCCACGAAGGCGGCGAGAACAACATGCACTACCACATGAATTCCGACACGACGTGGTTCGTGTTACGTGGAAACGTTCGCTTCTACGGTGCCGGCGACGAAGTGATCGCCGAACTCGGGCCACGCGAAGGCATCGTCATCCCGGGCGGCGCGCGATATTGGTTCGAAACGAGCGGCACGGAAGATCTCGAGATCTTGCAAATGGTCGCATACGATCGCGGGAAGGGCAAAGCGCAACGGATCAACGTCGACGCCCACAAAGAGTGGATGACCGACGCCGAACTGCGTGTCTACGAGCCGAGCGCCGCTACCTAACTACCAGGCGCGTTCGCCAGCATCTCTTTCGCAGGAAACCCGTGCGCGATGAGATGGAACTTTGCGGCAGCGTCGATCACCGGTTTAAACTCGGCCGGGTTGAGCGCCGTCGCGCCGTCGACCCGCGGCATGTGCTGCACCGTCGCAACCGGTATCTTCGCGACGTCGGCCATCATTGCCGCAGTTTCGTCGTGATGTTTGTTCGTGTACGCAGCCGCAGCGTAGAGCGCACGCGTGAACTTCGCTACGATATCCGGATGGTTCTTCGCGTAATCACTCGACGTAAAGTAGGCCGCAAAGACAAATCGCGGCGCGATCGCGTCGTATACGTTCGCGAGTGACTTCACTTCTTTCGTGGTCACCGACTCGGCGAGCCGCGGCTGCAGCATCACCGATGCGTCGACGCGATGCGCTGCGATCGCGGGCCCCGTCGTCGACTGCGGCAACTCCACGAATTTCAACGTCTTGTAGTCTCCGCCGTGCCCATCGACCCACGCGCTTACGACGAGCTGATTGAGGTCGTTGAGCGCCGGCGTCCCGATGGTCTTCCCGTCGAAATCCTTCCCCGTCGACATCGACGAATCGTTGGCGACGCAGAGCGCGGCAAACGGCGCTTTGGTATCGTAGCTTCCGCCGGCTGCGATCACTTCGAGCGGGAGCCCGCGCAGATGCGCGTTGACGGCCGCGAGGAGACTCGATTTACCGAACTCGTACGTGCCGGAGAGCACCGCAGATGCCATCGCGGTACCGCTGTTCGACGGGACGGGCTCGACGTCGAGCCCTTCGCGTCGAAAGAACCCAGCTTTTTCGGCATAGAACACCGGCGTCATATCGTCCGAAAAGACGCCGCCGACGTGGACCACCGTCAGCGCGGGCGGAGACTGCGCGCCGGCCGGCGCGGCGACGAATATCAGCGTGCCGCCGGCAAGGATACCGGCGAGCCGTCGAAATAGTGTGCGAAAAGCGCGGTCTTGAAACATATTTGCGTTTAATCTCGCTGGGAACGCAATCACCCTTCAGCGTGGCGATCAGACGCCGACCAGGTCGACCGCTTCGCGCCAATCGACACCGGCCGCGTGCCGGAGCCCGCGACCTTGAATCGTTTCGTAGGCGATACCATCCTGTGATCCGCGTGGCGTCGCGCCGTTGTCGTTGTCGCGCGTCGCATCGAGAAAGAGCCGGCGGAATCGGGCGACGGCAGTATCGCTCGTGCCGAGATACTCGCGCGAGCGGTCCGCAATGGGCCCCATGCTCTCGGCGACGATCATGTCCTCGGTGAGCAAATTGTTCAAGCCCGAGGCGTGTCCGCGCTGCAACAGCTCGCGATCCTGGCCGCCCCGCAGCCGGTCGCGGACCACTTCGTACGCATCGTTCCAGACCGGCCACATCGTCCCGTTTTCGCCGCGTGCGAGCGCGCGCGTCGGATGCCACATGATGTACCAGACGATCGTACTGACGTCATCGAGCGGCACTTGCACGACGACAAACCGCGCGATGCGCTCGTATTCGTCGGTGCCGGGCTCGGCTGCGCGCGGAATGAACTCGTAGTTCGGCAGCACGCATTGGGTCACGCGCGTGTACCGTTCGTCATCATTGAGCGAGCGCGTCGCAGCAACGTGCATTCCCCACGGCGTCGTTTCGACATCGAAGCGCGGTCCGCGGTCGGCGAGCGCCATCGACGAGAGGGTCGACGTCACGCTCGACGCGTGCAAGTGCGAGAGGTGCGCGGAGTCGATTTGCCCTTCGAGCAGTTGCACCCAGTTGCACGCCCCATGGACCTCAGCGAGCAGCGTGTTGGCCACCGGCACGTTGGCAAACGGAAAGCCGGGAAACCGCGGCGGTTCGCCGCCGCCGATGTAGAGCCACACGAGTCCGGCGACTTCACGCGTCGCGTACGAACGCACCGGAACTTTTTCTTTGAGCGATCGGCGGTCGAGCGGTTCGGACGGCACATCGACGACGCAGCCGCCGACGTCGACGGCCCAGCCGTGAAAAATGCAGCGCAATCCGCACGCCTCATTCCGGGCAAGCATCATCGAGGCACCACGGTGTGGACAGCCTTCGTCGATGACGCCGACGCGTCCGTCCGGCGCGCGAAACGCGACGAACCTTTCACCGAGTAAGCGCACCTGCTGCGGTGCACCGCCTGCGATCAACGCGCGCGCCTGCACGACGGGAAACCAATGCCGCCGCAAAAGCCGGCCTCCCGGCGTATTGCGGCCCACCCGGGTGAGCCGTTCGTTCTCCGCTTCGCTCAGCATGTCGCGTGATTCGGGGGCCGTTCGCATCGACCCGGTTGCGGTGGGCTCGGCTCCGTGCTGCAGAACGAGTCGCGCCCACGTGTTGCATTTTTCGTCTTGCCGGTGCGCCTGACATCTCGTGCTTTGCCGCCGCGGTAATTCGAAGAATCGATACGTTGGACGCAACAACGACCTGGGAAGCGAGAACGATCACCGTTACTCCAGGGGTCGCCAAAACAGCGTAATCGAACAAGCCGGCCTTGTCATGAGCGCATTACCGCATCTCTCGACGCGGCGAAATCACGTACGGTTGCCCTTCGAAGGGACCATTCTGCGGAGGCAGTTTTCGTGGAGCTCAACCGAGCGAGTGCAAAACAGCGTCATGAGTTGGAGATCGGCATCCGTATACTGCTCTAGATGCTTGCGGCCGTATTTGCGGATCGGTCGCCAAATCGCCGTGATGCTCGCGCGCCCGTGGTTCGTGAGTTCGATGCTAAAGCTGCGCCCGTCTTTAGCAATCGGACAGCGCTTGACATAACCGGCCTCTTCCATACGATCAAGGGCTGTTGTTGTAGCGCCTCGCGTGAGTCCGAGTGCTGAGGCGACCTCGTTAGCAAGGAGCGGACCACGATCGTAGAGAGCGGTCAGACAACGCAAATCTGTTGCGTTGACGCTTAGGTGCGTTGCGGCAGCGGTGTCGAATCGGTCAACCGCGTCTTGAAACTTCTTAATCGCTGTGACCAGCGCTTCGATCAAGCGCTCTCTTGTCTCTTCGGCCATGTCGAGTTGACTTTTCCTCAGATCTAGTTATATGCTCTAACTACAGCGATAGTCTATCGTCTGGAAGTTACGCCGGAGTAGGCATGCGAACGGAGTTCCGCTTCGAGGGGCTGTCCCTCACTGTCAGAGATCTCGAAGAGTCACTGCGCTTCTATCGCGACAAGCTCAACCTCAAAGTGGTCTATTCGGCAACGCCGGCTTTTGCAATGCCGCGTCGGCGCAAGTACGATCGGCCTATTATCGCTCGAAGAGGCCAAGAGAGCTGGGGTCGCCTCGGCGACGTTTGAACAGTGCCGCGGCGTGCACGTCGAGTTCACGACCGACGATCTCGATGCGCTGTATGACGAATTGCGGGAGAACGATGTCGTGTTTCACGAGCCGCCGCATCGTGAACCATGGGAATATTCTATGACAGCGTTCGATCCTGACGGGCACTCGATAGAGTTTGCTCAAGGAAAGCGCGGATCCTCACTAGGGCGAGCACTGCGTTGAACGCCGTGCTTCTTCTCGGTCACTATCGAATATATCGCCGTAAACGGCAAAACGCCGCCGATATTGCACACCAAGTGTTTGATACCGAAAATTGGCGACAGCAGAATAAGTAGGACGAACTGAGGAGCTGTCGCGATCGCAGTAGTGTATATCCCCGCACCCAGTGAGGAATGAAAATGTCGGAACCCGTTGCAGTCATGCTTGGCCCTGGTCAGGGAGAACAAATTGTCGGTGGGGGAGTAAATGCCACCACGAAGGTTGCGACAAGCCAGGGCGCATCGACATGCTCCTTCGAGGTACGCGTTCCCCCGGGATACGATGTGGGAGCGCACGTGCATACCGAAGGCGAAGAAGTCTTCTACGTCATCAGCGGTACGCTCGACGTGCTGGCATTCGAGCCAGTCGATCGCAGTCTTCCGGATTGGCATTCATGGCGGTCGGCCGATGGAAGGACGTACTTACGTGGCGGCCCGGGCTCTTTTTTGTACGTGCCTCCGAACGTGCCGCACGCTTTTGGAAATCCGACGGATGAAGAAACCGTAATGTTTTTTCAGTCATCAGCGCCGGGTGGTCACGACAACTACTTCAAGGAATTATCGACGCTACTCAAAGCGTCGAACGGAAAGCCGAGCGAGTCCGACATGACCGCTTTGCGAGAGAAGTACGACATCGTCCAGCTCACGCAGATAAATCCGGGTCACTCAATTCCGTGAGCGCCGCGTTCTCTGAGTCGAAGCAAGAGTCTTAGGCGTCGTTCGTCGAGGGAGTTAGCTACCGCAAGAGCCTATCGACCAGCTTTCGCCAGTGAAGTGAAGACGTGTTGAAGCCGGCCGTGTTGGAACACCCATGAACGCTAAGAAACTGTCGGCGAATGACCGGGCGCTCGAGACCATGGCACGATCCGCCAAAGGCCCCGTGGCGCCGCCGCCAACGCTCGACGGCGCACGTGGAATAGTCGCCGATGCTGTGACCGGTTGGGCCGGCGTGATCGCGACGGTGCACTGGGACCTCTACGAGCCGACCCGAGTCGATGGAATCGACTTCTACGTTGGTGAGCGGGAATTAGGTCACATCCATCTTGACGGTGAACTGCATCTGGCCACGGATCCGAGCCTCGGCGCGGATTTGGTCGCTGCGGGCCTCGCCCGGCCGTTTCGTTACGCGCGCGGATGGGTGTGTGAGAAGATCGATCGTATCGGCTCGGCCTCTGCGATTGCGCTATTCCGTCGTAATTACGACCGGCTCGTGCGCGTTGGAATGAGCCCGCCTGACGACGAGGGTGTCGCCGTTTGCGAGATACGCGAGCGCACGGGGAAGGCCGGGTCGCGATCGAGACACGCCGGAAGCGGAGTCCTCACGAATCACCGCGGAACCCGCGGCGTATAGCGCGTCGAAGTTGCAGCCGGGTCTGCTGTTCGTCCGTTGAGACGCGCGTTTTTTCGCGCGCTTAGCGTACGAGGCACGGTCATGCTCCGGTCGTGGGCGATGTCGCGATCGCGCTCGCGCGAGAGCGCTACGGTTTGATCGAGGGCCGCCGCATCCGTAAACGCGTCGTGTGCGACGGACAGAATGCGCCCCCGCAACGTCCGAGGACTCGTGGCCGCCTTCAAACGCGCTTCGTCTCAACCTTTCCGAAGTTCGATGAAGAAGTCGCCAGGCTTCGTTCCTTCGTTCTTGACGATTCCGTCAGGAGTTTCAACCGGGTGAGCCGTTCGTTCTCCGCTTCGCTCAGCATCCGCGATCGTTCGCGAGCGCGAACGGGATTTGCTGCGGACCGGGCCGGCGAACGACATCGCCGCTTTCCAGATCATACATATTTTGGGGAAAGCTTCCCACCCGTTCGCTTCGGACGATGATCGCCACCGTTTTCTCGTCACCCGAGAATTCCGCGTGCGGCTCGTTCGGGGGCACGACGTCGACGAAGCCTCGCGAGACGTGGTACTCCGACGTCGACCGCAGCTCGACGTGATCGCCGCTCGGATGACCGGCGATAACGTCATATCGAACGACGCGCTCGGTACCGGCGATGACGCCGTATGCCGTCCACGTATGCGCGTGATCGTGAATCGGCGTACCGACGTTCGGGCCCTTCACCAACGCGTTGATGACGAAGCCGCGCGCAGGATCTTCGTACAAGAGCAGATTCGAAGCTCGGCCGTCCGGCGTTTGCGTGATCGGCCACGTGAGCGCTTCGGACGCGAGCGCCGCATCCTCGAGTAGGATCGGCATTAAATCACGAACGCGCGACCAGCGCTTTGCCTCGTCCGCCTCCTCCACCCAGAGGCGATCCATCGCTCGCGCAAATTCCTCGATCGCCTTCATCAACACGTACCTCCGCGGGAGCCGCCGACACCGTATTGCCGGCATATCCGGTAAAAAGACCTATTTGGGACACCCGACTCGGGTTGCGGCGCTCATGCGCGGCCAGGTTCAAAGTCGACCTCCGACACGACGCCGGTCACCATGCGAGCGGCACCGTCACGAGAGCAGCGACCCATCGTAATACGCGCGCGGTTCGGCGAGCTTTTTCGGCGGCTTCGCGTATGTGCTGCGTAAGTCGATCACCTTGCGCACGCCGGCGACGTCGATTGCGCCGGTCGGACTCATGCCGCCGGGGCCGATGAGCAACTTGAACATCACCGCCGCGACATCGGGGGCCATGGCGCCGCGCGAGACGAGAAGCGCAGTTGCTTCGTCGGCGTTTTTTGGATCGAACGTCCAGGCAAGAGCGGCACGCGTGCCGCGCACGTACGCGCGCGCCGCCGGCATGTTGTTTTGCAACCACGAACGGCGCACGGCGGTGACGACACCTTGATACGCGCCGACCGTTGCGTACACGTCGCCGAGCCGCTTCAATCCGCGCGCATCGGCTTGCTGATCGGCCGGGGCGCTGACGATCGTGGCAGCAATCGTCCCGTCAAGCAACGCTTTGAGCCGCGCGGGCGTGCTGCCGAGCGGCACGAACGTGTAATCACCGTCGTGTAAGCCATTCGCCGCGAGCATCGCGCGCAGCACGAACGCGTAGCCGGTCGATATCGCGTCGACACCGAGCGCCTTGCCTTTGAGATCGGCGGCCGATTTCAAATCGGATCGACCGTAGAAACGTAAAAAGCCGTTATCGCTGCCGAGGATTGCGACGAAATCCGGCGCACTTGGCAGCGGCGCTTCGCCTTGGCCCGCGTCGTACGCGATGATGTTGTCCATCGCGGTCGTCGCGAGGTCGAATTCGCCGGCGCTCCAATGCTGGAATTGGTAGATCGATCCCGGTGTCGTCGTAATCGTCACCGCGACATTTTCACGCGCGTAGAAGCCTTTTTCGATACCGGCAAAGACGGGCAGCAACGCGGGACTCGTAAACGAGATGATGCGGAGCGGGATCGGGTCGGCCGAGGCGCGGGCCGGCAATGTGGTCGTTGCGGCCGCGGCAGCCGCGCCCGAGAGAAACGTCGATCGTGCAAGCATGACGGAATCACCCTGCCGTGCGCAGATGGTCCCATCCTGCGCGTGCCACCGGCTCGCCGCTTGCGAAACGCAACCCCGCTTCTTCCGTTGCGAAACCCACGCGTAACAGTTCGCGCCCGAAGCGCGTGCGAAAACGCCCGGCCAGGTGGGTGAATGCTCGCGTCGCGACCGCGACGATCAACTCGAAGTCTTCTCCGCCGTCGAGCGCCCAACGCCCCGCGTCGGCTCCGCAGGCGACGGCTATCGCCTGCGCCGCCCGTGCAACCGGAATTGCGTCGATCACTGCGCCGATGCCGGATGCCATCGCCAGCCGCGCGAGGTCGGTCGACGGCCCATCGGAGCAGTCCATCATCGCGCGCACGTTACGCGATGCGCCCAGCCACCGGCCCTCCTCGAGCCGCGGCTCGGGCCTGCGGAATGCGCGCAGCGCATCCGCGGCTTCCGGCAGCGCCGCAAGTTCCGGGCGGTCGACCGCAATCGCGAGCCCGGCTCGACTTGCGCCGAGCGGGCCCGTCACCGCGATCGTATCGCCCGGCTGCATTCCGCTGCGCGTCTTGAGATTCGACGGACGCACTTCGCCGACGACGGTGATCGCGAGCGCGATGGACGGTGCGCGCACGATATCGCCCCCGGCGATCGCGCACTTCGCCTTTACCGCGAGCGTGCTCATACCGCGATAACAGTCCAGCACCCAGTCGGGATCGGTATCGGGTCCGAGTGAGAGTGCGATGGTTGCGAGCACCGGTCGCGCACCCATCGCCGCGATGTCGGAAAGATTCGACGCGAGTGCCCGATGGCCGACGTCGGTCGCGGACATTGCCGCACGCGTGAAATGCACGCCTTCGACCAACGCGTCGGTCGTGATCACGCTTCGGTGCGATCGCGACGGCTGCCACACCGCCGCATCATCGCCGATCCCGAGCAGCACCTTCTCCGGCGCTGCGCGTTTCGTTATCGTCTGAAGCTGCGCGATCAGCTCGTCTTCGGTCACGCGCGCGTCGCGTCGACCCGCCGGCGCAATTCGCGCAAAGCGGCGGCCGGATCGGGCGCCGCGTACACGCTGGAGCCGGCGATCAACATCGTTGCGCCCGCGTCGACCGCGCGCTCGATGTTCGCCGCACCGATCCCGCCGTCGACTTCGATCTCACACTCGGGGTTACGTTCGGCACACAGCGCTCGCACTTCTCGAAGTTTCACGAGCGCACGTTCGATGAACGCCTGTCCGCCGAAGCCCGGATTCACGCTCATCACGAGAATCTGATCGCACTCTTCGATCAGGTCGACAAGCATCGACGTCGGCGTTTGCGGATTGATTCCGATACCGGCCCGAACGCCGATGCGGCGCAGATGCTGCAGCAACCGATGCGCGTGCGGAGTCGCCTCATAGTGGAACGTGATGACGTCGGCGCCCGCTTTGTGGTAATCGTCGACGTACTTCTCCGGTTCGACGATCATGAGGTGACAGTCGAACGGCAGCGCAGTGAGCTTGCGCAGATCGGCGACGATCTTCGGCCCCCATGTGAGGTTCGGCACGAAGCGCCCGTCCATCGAGTCGAGGTGCAACGCATCGGCACCCGCATCTTCGACAAGGCGAATCTGATCGGCGATCGCCGCAAAATCCGCGGAGAGGAGCGATGGTGCAATCTTCACGCGGGGCGGCATCGAACGTCTCTCTTCTTCTTAGAACGTCGGGCCGGGGGCAGGCGTCGTATTCTCGAACGATTGCGGAACCGACGTCGTTTTCGGTTTCGGGGGATGGGGTATCGGCGGAAGCGGCGGCTCGACGCCGATCTTCGACGAGTTGAGCAGCTCGTTATTCACGTACGTGTCGACTTCGGCCGTCCCGACTGCCGTGACGTTCAAGTCGATCTTCTGACCGCCTTGCGCATAGCCGTCGTAGACGTTCCACGTTCCGGTGTCATCGCGTACCACCATGCGCACGTGGGCCGCCGAATCGACGATCGGGATCGTCGCGCTGACGTGCACCTGTCGAACGAGGTACCCCGATTCGCGCGGTCCCGCGCTGACCTGGAGCGAGACGAGCGAAAATGGATCGATGCCGGCGCCTGCGTTGGGCGACTGTCGCACGACCGCTCCGCGCGGCGGTCCGTAAATGCCGAACGGCGTCCAGACGATCTGTCCGAGATGCACGCCCGCGGCAGTTGCGGCATCGCGTGCCTCGTTGACGTTCATGCCGACGAAATTCGGTAGCTTCACGTTCGCCGGCGGCCCTTTGCTCAGCGTCAGCGTCACGCCCGCGCCTTCGCGCACGCTCTCGAGCGGCGGCGGCACTTGCGCGACAACGTGCGACGCCGGAACGTCGTCGTTCGCCACGACCGTCGACTTCGTGAGCTGCAAGTGGAGCCGCGAAAGCGTTAGGTTCACGTTGCGCAGCGACTCGTAACGCAGGTCCGGCATCGGGAAAATCGACACGCCGTTGCTCACGACGAACGATACGGCTCGCCCCTCGCGCACGCGCGCCGCGGCGGCGGGCTGCTGCCCCATTACCACATCGCGTGGAAACCGCTCGCTCGGACGACGCGCGACGACCGAACACTGCAAGTGCAAACGCGCGCATTCGCTGTTCGCATCATCCAGTGTCTGACCGGAAAACGCCGGCAAGAGCACATCGCTCGCGCTCGGACCGAAAAACTCTTTCACGGAACGTCCGAACCAGACCAGCACCGCCACGAGAAACGCAAACGACAGCGCGAGCAGCCAATCCCGGTCGAGGACCATCTGCACGGGCGTCCGCGCGCGGCGCGGGGCGATCGATTCGTCCACCGGGGGAGGCGTTACGCCAGCGCCTCGAGCGCCGCCTCGTCGAAGTCGGCGTTACTGTAAACGGCTTGCACGTCTTCGTGTTCTTCGAGCGCGTCGAGAAACGTCAGCACACCGTCCGTCTCATCGGCAGCCGGCCGCGACGTCTGCTTCGCTTCCATGATCAGTTGCGCGGAACGCACGTGTAATCCGTCGGCTTCGAGGCCGTCCTTGACCGCCATGACCAGCGCCGGCCCGGTGATGACTTCGGTCATCTCGCCATAACGAATATCGATCACACCGTCAAGCAACGCCTTCTCCGTCAACGCATCCTCCGAGAGGCCCGCGGCATCGACTTCGATGAGCCCGCGCTGCTCGAACATCCAGCTGACACTGCCCGTTTCGCCCAAGTGCCCATTGTTGCGGCTGAAGACAAAACGAATCTCGCTCGCCGTGCGATTGCGATTGTCGGTCGCGGCGTCAACGATCACGGCAACGCCCGCCGGGCCGTACCCCTCGTAGCGAATCTCTTCGATTAGCTTCTCGTTGTCTGAGCCGTTGCCGCGCGCAATCGCGCGTTTAATGTTGTCCTGCGGCATATTGGCGGCACGCGCTTTGTCGACGGCCATCTTCAGCCGGTAGTTCGCCTCCGGATCCGGCGAGCCGTTTCTCGCCGCCAGGATGATCTCTTTCGAAATCTTGGTGAACACCGCTCCGCGCTGCGCGTCCACCTTTCCCTTTTTGAGTTTGATGTTATGCCACTTCGAATGTCCTGACACTAGATGATCCACCTCCCGATCCACATCCGGGCGTGCCAGGCGTCCCAGGAGACGTGTTGGCCGACGAGGACGGGATAGAAAAACACGAATGCCCACGCGACGACGGCGAGATAGATTCCGACACTCAGGCGCGGCATGAACGCGTTGCGGGCGCCTTGCGGCACCCAGTTCCACAACTTCTGCAAGATAATGGCATTACACAGGACGATCATCGCGAGATTCGGATAAAAATGATATTCGAACGCAATGCGCGGCGAACCGATCCACGGCAACCACTGCAAGAAGTACGCGATGACGAGCAAAGCGTAGCCCCGGTTGCGCTCGAACCACGCGTAGACGCCGACGGCCGGAACCGTGATCAACCCGAACCACCATACGAACGGGTTCGGTAAGGCAAGAATCTCCGCCACGCAACACGCATTCGGGTCGTTCGCCGACGCCGCTACACGAAAGTCGTGATAATAATACGAGATCGGCCGCTCGAGGATCGGCCACTGCCACCACACCGACGCGTACGGATGCGTCGCGACGAGGTGCGCGTGATAGTTGTACATCTCGGTCTGCAAGGCGACGATGTCGAGAAAATTATGCCCGAGCATCATGAACGGCACGTAACACGCGATGTAGATTGCACCGGTGACGAGCAGCATCGTCGCGACGACCAGATCGAACGGCATCCCGAACGGATTTCCGTAAAGCGCCGGCCGCCGCAGATAGCGCTGTGCGACGACGAGCGCCGCGCACACCCACACGACGCCGAGATCGAAGAGCCCGTTCCATTTCGACGCAACGACGCAACCGCTCGCGACGGCGAGCAAACCGATCCACATCCACATCTCGCGTACGCTCGTCGCACCGCCGTTGACGTGCATCGACCCGTCGGTACGAAAGTCGGCGGTTCCGACGGGCGTCGCGTACGAGAGTTCGCCGCTGCGTGCGTAGCTGCGGCGGACGCCGTCGCCATCTCGCGCGGGAATCGCATCGCGCCTGCCGGTCAGCGCGAGCATGTCGCCTTCCGGCAGCAACAGGGCGCCGTTACCCTCGGCGTCGTACGTCACGCGCGATCCATCGGCGTACGAGACGACGACCGGGTTCCCATCGGAACCGCTGCGGTGTGTCACGCGGCCGAACATCGCTTCGAGAAATGGTTTCCCGCTCGAGGTCGCCCAGCGCGCTGCGACATAGAACGCGAGTTCGACGTAGAGAAATGCGGCGACCCAGGCGGCGTGCTGGTAGGTGAAGTCGCGCGTGTGTGGCCCGAACGTGACCGCAGCCGTCGCGATGAGCGCGCCGGCGACGGCGCCGGCGACGAGCAGCGCAGCGAAGACGATCGTCGACGGCCGCGAACGATCGATCGCGGCGGCGCGACGCGACGCACTCGCGGTCCACACGCGATAGAACGCATAGATCGTGCAAAGCGAAAAGAAGGCGACCGTAATTTCGGGCGTCGCAATACGCGACTGCACGAAGTGGAAGCCGTCGAGGACGAGCATGCCGGAGGCGACCGTTGCAAAGAACGTCGAACGCGTCAGCCGTTTGGCGAACGCGTAGAGAACGACGACCGTGAGAGCGCCGACGACGACGTTGAGAAAACGCCAGCCGACCGCGGTGTCGCCCAGGCCGTGCAGGCCGCCGAAGAGCATCATCGAGAGCGTCACCACGAGCTTCGTCAGCGGCGGGTGCGTGAACTCGAAGATCTCCATGTGCTTGAGGTACTCTTCGCCCGCGCGGGCGTAGTAGATTTCATCGAAGACTTTCTCGACGGGCCACGCGATCCAGAAGATGCACACCACGAACGACGCGATCGTCCAGCCGCCCGCGATGAGCCAGTCGCGCGCGGTCATCGCAGCGATGCCTTCGCGCGGATCGAACCACGCGCGAGCCTTGGCGCCGGCCGCAGCCGCATCGCGTTCGACCGACTCGAGCACGCTCACCGAGCCGCCGAGATACACGTAGCCGAGCAAGAAGAATATGGCGACGTTCGCGGCTGAGATCAGGTGCGAGCCGGCACCCCACAAATTCGTCGCGTCGACGCCCGGCGGATGCGTTTCCATGACGCTCTGATACGCGAAGGAGTAGATCAGGTTGAGCAGCGTCGTGAACGAGAGCGCCGCCGCCGCCCACACGTATTGCCGCCCGAACGCGACCAACGGGAAGGCCAACAGGAATGCACCGAAGATGTAGCGTTCGTGCATGCGCGTCGCGAGCGCGAAAAACGCGAATGCCACGAGCATCGCCGCTTCGAGGAACGCGCGTTCGTCGCGCTTTTGCAGATAGCGCGCGACGATGAGGGCGGTCGCTGCCAGGACGAGCACGATGCCCCACAGCCACATCGGTCCGGCGGTAAGCCCGAAGACCTGTAACGGAATCGTATCCGGCTGCCAGAACGGTTGCTTGATCGCGTAAAGATTGAACGCGTTGATGGTATTGTACGGATAGACCGTACTGCCGAACCGGTAGCGTTCGAGCAGCCACGCGATGTCGGCGAAGACGTTGAAGGACCCATGGAAAAGCATCGCGACCGCGACCGTCAGTAGCGCGGCCGCGCCGATGCCGAGCGCGGTCCCCGCGATTCGTCGTCGCCGCACCTCGGCGTCTGCGGCGCCAAACGCGAACGCGAACAACACGATCGCGACGAGCGCACCTTGCGGCTTGATCAAGATACTGAACGCGATCGCCAACCACGCCCAGCCGAGTCGCGCGACCGTCTTGCGCGGTTCGTCACCCGAACGGACGGCGAGCCAGAGCGCGAGCAAAACCAAACCCCACGAGACGGAGTCGACCTGGCCCCAATACGCCGACACGTAGACCGATGCCGGATTGAACGCGAAAAACGCGGCCGCGAGGTACGCGACGCGTTCGCTCGCAAAGCGCCGTACGATCGCGAAGATCAGCACCGCGTCGACGAGGTCCATCACGAGCGCCGGCACTTTCACCAGCAGGCGCAACGCGAAATACGAGTTGTCCGCGTTCGATATCAGGTGCAGGTGGTCGAGCAGTCCGTAGATCGCGCCGAGGCCCCACAAAACGACGAAATACCCCGGCGGATAATCGGCGAACGACGTCTTCGCGTAGAATAGCCAGGGCGGATTGTCCTTGAGAGCGAGCGTCCACGCTTCGAACGCCGCGATGTCGTTGTGGAAACCCAGACTCGGCAGGAGCACCACGCGAACGGCAAGCGCAAAAAGCAAGAAGGCGACGAGCGGCGACGCGAATCGCGCCGTTGCGCGCGGCGTCGCGACCGCCGCGCGGGCAGAGGTGCTCACGTGTGTGGGAAAATCGATCGCACGAAGAAATCGCGCACGCGCCGGCGGGCATCGATTCCGGCGTTCGTTGCAACGCTGTCCGCTTCGGCAACGTAGGCTCGTGCGGCAGCTCGCGCGTCAGCCGCACCTGGTGCGGCAGCGGCAACGGCCGGATACGTCCAGCGCCGGCTCGAGGTTCCCATGAGGTCGTCGGCGATTTGTACCGCGATGCCATAGGCCCGCCCGAGCCGGGCATACGCTCGCGCGCGCTCCTCACCGGCGCCGGCTTCGAGCGCGCCGAGCTGACACGCCGCGCCGAAGAGCGCGCCCGTCTTGTTCCCGACCATCGCGACATACGCATCGACGCCGACCCGGTCGTCACGGTCGAACGCGATGTCGGCCGCGTGTCCGGCGCACATCGCGTAGTTGGCTTCTTGCAAGACGTGCGTCATCAACAACGTGCGCTCCGCATCGCGCCGCTCGCAGCCGGTCAACACTTCGAGATAGGCGAGCGCACAGAGCGCATCGCCGGCGTTGATACCGTGTGCGACGCCATAGCGCTGCCAGACGGCCTCACGACCTTGCCGCGCATCGCCGCCGTCTTCGATGTCCTGGTGCACGAGGGAGTAGTTGTACAAGATTTCGACCGCGGCTCCGGTGTCGAGCGCATCGGCGGGCGAGCCGCCTTCGGTGGTCGCGACTTCCACGACCAGTTGCATGCGCAGGCGCGGAGCGGGAGTCCCGGCGGCGTCGAGATAGCCGAAGTGATGATGCACCTGCGCGGTGACCGGACTGGCGCCATCGAAGCGGCGGATCGCCGAAGCGAGCGCCGCTTCGATGCTATCCCGCTCGACGACTGAGTGCATCCATCCGATCCGCGACGTCGTCGACGAGCCATCCCGGCGTCGATGCGCCCGACATGAGGCCGGCGACGTCAACGCCGTCAAACCACGCGGCTTCGAGTTCCTCGGCACCCTCGATATGATAGGCACGCGCACCGTTCATCGCCGAGAGTTCGGCGAGATGCTTCGTATTGGCGGACGTCTTGCCGCCGACGACGACCATCACTTCGACGTCTTTCGCAAGGTCGGCGGCTTCGGCTTGCCGGTTGTGCGTATCGGTGCAGATCGTGTTCACCGCACGTACCTCATGGTACTTCGCCGAGAGCGCTTTCACGATGTCGGTGAAACCGACGCCGCTCCACGTCGACTGCACGACGACGCCGACTTTGCTGTACCGCGGGAGGTTCGCGACGTCCTCGACGCTCGAAATGCAGAAGGCGCCGGGAACGTGCGAGAGCGTGCCCTTCACCTCGGGATGGTTGGCATCGCCGACGACGACGATCTTGTAGCCGTCGTTGCGCAGCCGTTCGGCCTGCACGTGAATCTTCGTGACCATCGGGCACGTCGCGTCGATGACGGTAAGGTTCTTCTCTTTCGCGCGATCGTAGACGTTCGTCGGCAGCCCGTGCGCGCGAACGAACAGGGTGCCGCCGTCGGCGACCTCCTCGACCGAGTGGGCGTTCTTAAGGCCCTTCTCTGCGAGCGACGCGACCATCTGCGGGTTGTGAACGACGTGGCCGAGGGTCGTCACCGACGACCCCGGAGCCGCTACCGCTTCCTCGGCTTTCTTCACCGTGATGGCGACCCCGAAGCAAAATCCTTGGGTCTTCGCCCGTTTAATGATCACCGATCAACTCCTCGAGCGCCCGCACGCGGCGCATGATCTCTACTGTCCACTTCTCCAGATCGTCGCCATCCGCTTTCCGTTGCCGTTCGATTCGCAACGGCTCGCCGTAGACGACGCGAATCTGCCGCAGGTGCTTCGGGTCGCGTGTCCCGGCGATCGCGGCCGGAACCACGGGCGCACCGGAAAGCGCGGCCAACAGCGCGGCACCGCCTTTGTCTTGGGCGCGTCCGTCGCGGTTTCGGCCGCCCTCCGGAAAAATGCCGATGCACCGGCCGTCCTTGAGCGCGCGCAACGCCGCGCGTACCGCCGCGACGCCGCCCGCTTCGCGATCGAGCGAGTACGCACCCAGCCCGGCAATCACGCGCCCGAGAACCGGCACGGCGAAGAGCTCCTTTTTCGCGAGATATGTCACGGGCCGCCGAACGCCGACGCCCAAGACCACCGGATCGAGGTACGAGACGTGATTGCAGGCGAGGATCACCGCGCCGTCGAGCGGGACACGGCTCGCGTCGAGGGCGCGGAAACGCCACACCGCCCGCAGCACGAGGAGGCAGCTGCCGCGAACGAAGCGGTAGAACGGCAGGTTCACGCCTGCCGGATCCGCTGGCGCATCCGGGCGACGACGGCGGCGGCCGGAATGTCGGTCGAATCGATGACGATCGCATCGGCCGCTTCGATCAGCGGCGCGACGGCGCGCGTGCGGTCGAGCCGGTCGCGTTCTTCGACTTGTGCGCGTACTTCCGGTAGCGAAACGTCGATGCCGCGCTCGGCGAATTCGCGGGCGCGGCGCGCCGCCCGTTCGTCGACCGACGCTGTCAGGAAGAACTTGAATTGTGCACCCGGCAACACGACCGTGCCGATATCGCGGCCGGCCATGACGACCGGACCTTCGTCGGCGATAGCACGTTGTTCGTCGACCATCGCGCGGCGTACGCCGGCCAGCGCCGCGACCGTCGAGACGGCCGACGAGACTTCCGGGTCGAAAAGCTGCGTACCGGTATCGACGCCGTCGATTTCGACGCGGTAGCCGGGGGGAGCCGCCTCATCCGGCACCAGGCGAATCTTATGGCGTGCGATCAGAGCGAGGATCGCGCGCTCGTTGTCGAGATCGACGCCGTTCGTGAGCGCGAGAAACGCCGCTCCGCGATACATCGCTCCGGTGTCGAGGTAGAGATGCCGCAGTGCGGCGGCCAGGGCTCGCGCAGCGACCGTCTTGCCGCTCGCGACCGGTCCGTCGATCGCCACGTGTCGATTCGTCATGCCGGGCCTGCCCGTTCGGCAAGCCGTCAGCACGATCATCGCGATTTGAGGCCGGCGGATCGTCCCCGTTTCGCACAGGAAGAAACTTTCGGGGTTGAGCATTCGGGCACGGTGCTGCTGAATCACGAACCGGCGCTGCGCGACCGCGCGGCGATGCACTATGGCAACGCGTTCAAGATCGGATTGTTCGGCGCAAATTGCTCGTCGGGCCGGGCCGTCACGACCGTCCCCGAACGATGGAGCGGGTCTTGGCGCGACAACGTCCGGCTCGCACGTCTCGCCGAAGAAGCCGGCATCGACTTCCTGCTCCCGATCGGCCGTTGGAAAGGTTATGGCGGCGACACCGACTATCAGGGCGCGACCTTCGAGACGATCACCTGGGCAACGGGTTTGCTCGCTTCGACGGAACGGATAACGGTCTTCGGCACCGTCCACGCGCCGCTGTTTCCACCGATCATCGCGGCGAAGCAGATGGTCACCGCCGATCACGTCGGCGAGGGGCGGTTCGGCCTTAACATCGTCTGCGGCTGGAACGAAGGCGAGTTCGACATGTTCGGCGTGCAGCCCGGCGATCATGAACGGCGCTACGCGCAAGGCCAAGAATGGATCGACGCGTTACGCGAAATATGGGTGCGCAACGATTTCGACTTCGACGGCGACACGTTGCACCTCAAAGGCGTGCGGCTCAAACCGAAGCCATGGAACGCAACGCGCCCAATGCTGATGAACGCGGGCTCATCGCCCGACGGAAAAGCGTTTGCGATGCGCAACTGTGACGCGTTCTTCACGACGGCCCGGCGAACGACGAGCGAAGAGGCGACGTTTGAGGAAGCCGCCCGCGACGTCGTCGCGGCGAAAGCGCAAGCGCGCGAATACGGTCACGAGATCGGCGTCTACACCGTCGGCGTGGTCACGTGCCGTCCCAGCGGCGGCGAAGCCGCCGACTACGCGCGCTACGTCGAGGAGAACACCGACTGGGGCGCCGTCGACTACATCATGGAGATCAAAGGCCTCAACGACCGGCCGCCCGAGATTCGCGATCGCATTCGTAACGGCTACGCGCGCGGGATGGGCGGATTGCCGCTCGTCGGCGATCCGGACACGGTCGCGCGGGAACTCGCCGAGATCGGCGCAGCCGGTTTCGACGGCATCGCGATTTCATTCGTCAACTACCTCGACGAACTACCGTATTTTCACGCCGAAGTGCTGCCGCGACTCGAACGGCTCGGACTTCGCAAGCCGGTACCGGAGAACGCATGACCCGACCATCGACGCTCGCTCGCGGGAACTTTCTGGCCGGTGCGGCCGCCGCAGCGGCGCTGCCGTCGGTCGCTCGCGCTGCTGCGGGTGATCCAACCGTCGTGCGCACCGGCACCATCCCCGCCGACGTGAGCGCCGTCGTCACGTACGCGCGCGATCTCGGCTACTTCAAAAATGCCGGGCTGGACGTGCAAATCCAGATCATGCAAAGCGGTCCCGTGATCGCGCCCGCCGTCGTCGGCGGCTCGCTTGACGTCGGCGCCGCGAATACGGGGTCGCTCGCCGGCGCACGCGAACGCGGCTTGCCGCTACGCATCTTCGCGCCGGCGGCGCAAATCGTGCCGTCGTCGTCGACCGATGTGATCATGGTGCGCGCGGATTCGCCGATCAAGACCGGCCTCGAGATGAACGGTAAGACGGTCGCGATCGTCGCGATGAAGACGGTGCAACATGCGGCGATGCTCGCATGGGTCGACAAGCACGGCGGGGATTCCAAGACATTGCGGTTCGTCGAGGTTCCGTTTCCGGAGATGATCGGCGCGCTCGACCAGGGCCGCGTCGATATCGCGATTCCCTCCGAACCGTTCACCAGCCAAGGCCGCGCCGGAAATCGCACCGTCGGCAACGTGTACGACGCGCTGCCGGGCTCGATGTTATTGTTCGCCTTCTTCGCAACCGACGCGTGGCTCGCCGCGAACGCCGATACGGCGACGAAGTTTGCGGCCGCCATTCGGCAAGCTGCGATCTGGGCGAACGCGCATCAGCGTGCTTCGGCGATGTTGCTCACGCAGTTCACCAAAGTCGATCCGAGCGTTGCCGCGACGATGGGTCGCGCGACGTACGGGACGTCGCTCGACCCCGCCATGATTCAGCCGGCGGTCGACATCATGGTAAAGTATGGGTTTCTGCCGAAGACGATCGATGCAAACGAACTGATCTGGCACCCGGGGAAATAGGAATATGCACAGCACGACCCAGCCGGCAGCACCGGCGATCAACTATGGACTGCGCGCGCAACTCGGCATGATGCTGCCGTCGGTGAACACGATCGCCGAACCGCAGATCGCCGCGATGTTGCCGCCCGGCGTTTCGTTGCACACGACACGCCTGCAGCTACGAAGCGATAGCGAGTTGCTCTCGATGCTCGACCGGCTCGAAGAAGCGACGTCGCTGATCGCCGACGCCCATCCCGATCGCATCATCTTCCACTGCACGGCTGTCTCCATGTACTCGCCGGAGATCGTCGAGCAAATCACGCGCCGAGTCGCGGCGATCACGTCGATCCCGCTGGTGATCACCTCGGAGGCGATCGTGGCCGCTCTGCGCGTGCTCGAGGCGTCCACGATCGTCCTCCTCACGCCGTATACGCAGGCGACCAACGACCGCGAAGTGCGCTTTCTCGCGCACCACGGCGTAACGGTGCTGCGCGAACGCGGCCTGGGTATCGTGAACGGCCGCGACATGGCGGCGGTCGAGCCGGAAGCCTGGTACCGCGAGACGCTCGCGCTGCGCCACCCCGCCGCGGACGCGTACTTCATCAGCTGCACGGCGGTCCGTTCCGCCGACGTGATCGAGTCCCTCGAGCACGAACTCGGACGCCCGGTCATCACGAGCAATCAAGGCATGCTATGGGGCGCGCTGCGCGCTGCGGGCGTGACCGATCGCGTCACCGGTTTCGGCCGGCTCTTGGCAGATTACTGATGCGCGTCGCGCACGTTCGCCGTCAAAACGGGAAGGGGTTCTTTCATGACAGAGATGGGCTGGGGCAGCGACGCGATCGCGCAACTTCTGCGCGACCTCGATTTGGAGTACGCGGCGCTCGTCCCCGGATCGAGTTTCCGCGGCCTCCACGATAGTCTCGTCAACTATCTCGGCGACGAAGGCAATCCGAAGATGATGGTGTGCTTACACGAAGAACACACCATCGCTATCGCGCACGGCTACGCCAAGGTGAAAGACAAGCCGATGCTCGCAATCGTGCATGCGAACGTCGGTCTCATGCACGCGACGATGGCGTTCTACGGTGCGTGGTGCGACCGCGTACCGGTACTCGTGCTCGGCGCGAACGGTCCGCGCGATGCGGCAAAGCGACGCCCCTGGACCGACTGGATCCACACGGCGCGCGACACGGGCGCGCTCATTCGGAGCTATACGAAGTGGGACGACGAACCGAGTTCGGTCGAGGCGGCCCTCGAGTCGGTGACCCGCGCTTATCAAATCGCGACGACCGCACCGTATGGACCGACGTTCGTCTCCCTCGACGTCGAGATGCAAGAACAAAAGCTCGATGCACCGCTGCCGATGCCGAACGTCGCGCGGTACCGTGCCCCCCGCGGGGCGCAACCAAACGCGGCCGACGTCGACCGCGCGATCGAGATCATGCGCGCGGCCGAGCACCCCATGATCGTCGTGGGCCGCGTAACGCGAAATCTCGACGCGTTCAAGAACCGCATCGCGCTCGCCGAAGCACTCGGTGCGCGCGTCCAGACCGACTTCAAAGCGGGCGTCGGCTTCCCGACGGATCATCCGTTGCATGTCGGACGTCAGGCCGCGCGGCTCACGGCCGACGGCCTCGCGGCATTTGCCGCGGCCGACGCGATCCTCAGTCTCGAAGCGGTCGATCTCGGCGGTATCCTCAAACAGGCCTTCGGCAACGTGCCGCCGTCGGCGACGATCATCAATTGCTCGGTCGACCGGTACGTGCACAACGGCTGGAGCATGGACTACCAGTCGCTTCCGCCCGCCGATCTGACCCTCGCCGTCCAAGCCGATGAGCTGGTGAGCGCGATGCTCGACCGGATCGGACGACCGGCGGCACCCGTTCGGACCAACGGGGCGACGAACGGCGCTGCGAAAGCGCCGGCCGCCGCACCGTCGGGCGAGTTGGGTTTCAAAGCGTTCTGCGGCGGAGTTATCGACGCGTTTGCCGGCCGCGACGTCTGTTACATCCGATTGCCGCTCGGCGCAAATAGCGGCTCGCTCTTCACGTTTCATCATCCTCTCGATTATCTGGGCGGCGACGGCGGCGGCGGCGTGGGTGCCGGCCCCGGCATCGCGGTCGGCGCAGCGCTCGCGTTACGCGGAACGGGCCGCCTGCCCGTCGCAATTCTCGGCGACGGCGATTACCTCATGGGCCTCACCGCACTCTGGACCGCAGTCGCGAACAACATTCCGCTGCTCGTGATCGTCGCGAACAACAACTGCTACAACAACGACGTCGCACATCAAGACCGCATCGCGAGGGTGCGTAATCGGCCGGTCGAGCGGAAATGGATCGGTCAGATGATCGCCGATCCGGCTCCGGATCTCGCGATGCTCGCGCGCGGGCAAGGTGCGATTGGTATCGGCCGCGTCGAACGCGGCGAAGACCTTGCAGCCGCGATCGCCGAGGGCATCAGACATCTCGAAGCCGGCAAGGTCTGCGTGATCGACATTTACGTCTCACCCGACCAGGATCAGAAGGCGGCGGTCGCAGCCGGCGGCGTCACGGCGCAGAACTAAGCGTTCGCGGCCGCGAATGCTCAGGCACGTGGCCAAAGCGAAAACGATCTTCACCTGTTCGAACTGCGGCCACAACGCGTCGAGATGGCTCGGCCGGTGTCCGCAGTGCGAAGCGTGGAACACCTTCGTCGAAGGCGCCGCGCCGGTGAAGCCGGCGCGGATATTGCACGCACGCCCGGCGAGCGCGCCGCTGCGGCTCTCGGAGATCGCCGATGCGAACGTCGCGCGCATGCGAAGCGGCATCGGTGAATTCGACGCGCTGCTCGGCGGCGGACTCGTCGCGGGAAGCCTCGTGTTGCTCGGTGGTCCGCCGGGCGCCGGGAAGTCGACACTGCTCTTGCAGATCATCAACGCGCTGGTCGAGCGCGGCGCGAGCGCGATCTATGTCTGCGGCGAGGAATCAGCGGCGCAAACGAAGTTGCGGGCGGCGCGACTCGGCACATCCGGCGACGTCCTCGTGTACCCGGAGACGAATCTGCGCGCGATTCTCGACGCCTGCGAGGTGCGCGGCCCCGACGTGATCGTCATCGATTCGATCCAGACGATGTCGCTGCCCGACGTCGAGTCGTTCGCGGGCAGCGTATCGCAGGTGCGCGACTGCACGCAGGCGCTGATGGAGTACGCGAAACGCACGGGTTGTGCGGTCTTCATCGTCGGCCACGTCACCAAGGACGGCGCGATCGCGGGTCCTCGGCTACTCGAACATCTCGTCGACACCGTGCTGTATTTCGAAGGCGATTCGACCGGTGAATACCGCATCGTGCGCGCCTATAAGAATCGCTTCGGCGGCGTCGACGAGATCTGCGTCTTTTCGATGGATGATGCCGGGCTGCATCAGATCATCGATCCCTCCGCCTTGTTTCTGGCCGAACGCGGCGAACGCCCCAGCGGATCGTGCGTCGTGCCGAGCGTCGTCGGGTCGCGTCCGGTGCTCGTCGAGGTCCAAGCGCTCGTCGGCGAGACCTCGTACGGCACGCCGCGGCGCCTCGCGACGAACGTCGACGCCGCCCGCCTGACCACGATCGTCGCAATTCTCGAACGGCGCGCCGGCATGCATCTCGGCGGACACGACATCTATTGCTCGGTCGCCGGCGGTTTGCGCGTCGTCGAACCGGCGGCCGATCTCGGGATCGCACTCGCGATCGCATCCGCCTTTCGCGACGTGCCGCTGGCCCGCAACGTCGCGGCGTTCGGCGAACTCGGTCTCTCGGGCGAAGTGCGGAGCGTTTCGCACACCGTGCGCCGCGCGGCCGAAGCGACGAAGCTCGGCTTCACTCGCGTCATCGCGCCCGAAAACGCGCGCACGCTCGGCGCCGCCATCGACCTCGGGCTTGCGCGTTGACGTCCTTCGACAGGCTCAGGATGACAACGCAACAGGCTCGGGATCACAACGCAAAACAGGCTCGGGATCACAACGCCGACAGGCTCAGCATCACCAAGGTGTTCTGTCACCCTGAGCTTTTCTTGCCGCTGCTTTGATTTTTGAAATCGTTCCCAACATCAGCGAAGGGCGTCGTGCGGCAACGATCGACGAAGCGGTTGCGGCAATGGAACGTGCGGGGGTGCGCGTCCTTCATCGCACGAGCGATGCGATCCACCATCGCAGCGTCATCACGGCGGCGGGACGTGCATCGCACGTCGTCGCGGCTGCGGTGGCGCTCGCTGAGGTCGCGCTCGCGCGCATCGATCTGCGCACGCATCGCGGCGAGCACCCGCGCATCGGTGCGCTCGATGTGCTGCCGTTCGTCCCGCTGGGCGATGCGACGCTCGACAACGCCGTGACACTTGCGCACCGTGCCGCCGCGCATATCTGGCGCGAACTCGGCGTTCCGTCGCTGCTCTACGGAGCGGCCGCGAGCGCGGCGCATCGCACGCTGCTCGCCGACGTTCGGCGCGGGGAATTCGAGGCGCTTGCTCAGCGCACGCGCGACGGTCGCTGGACCTTCGACTACGGGGATGAACCGCACGCATCCGCCGGTGCGATCGCGATCGGCGCGCGGCCGTTCCTGCTCGCCTACAATGTCGAACTCGACTCCGCCGATCTTCAGCTGGCGCAGAGCATCGCGCGTGGTTTACGCGAACGTAGCGGCGGCCTGCGAACGTTGCGCGCGCTCGGCATCCGGCGCTCGAGCCACGTCGTGCAAGTATCGTTCAATCTCACCGACGTTGACGCGATTCCGCTTTATCGCGTGCGCGAACTCGTCCGCCTCGCGGCGCAGCGGCACGGCGTTCGCATCGGTCGCAGCGAACTGATCGGTCTCGCGCCGCGCCGCACGCTTGCACGAACGGCACGCGCCTATGCCGAACCGCACTGTGCTGCGCCTGAGGTTCGTTCACAATATGATTAGTCAAGATGAACGGCTTCGGCGCGGCATTGTGGTGGTCGGCGTCAGCTTCAGCCACTTTATGTTTGCGCAGCTTTTTCCACATCTCGGACAAGCTCTTTACTGAACACGGTCGCTAATTGCCGATAGAGGCCCCGAGACTTTGCCTTGAAGGCGCCGACATCGGGCTCGCTGACGCGCAGCCCGAGAGCTTGCAGCTTCGCGAAAGCGGTCGTGTCGGCATCCTCGAAGACGATCCGGTGGAATGCAGCGGCTTCATGAGCAGCGTCGGCGACGATCTTTTGCGTCGACCTATTAAAGGACTGCCACGTTCGCTCGGACACGGCCAGACCAAGGCCCTCGAACTGATGTGAGTGAGCGCCAGATGGTGCTGGCCTTCGTAAAATGTACCACTGTAAATGTTGATGAAGGGTTTCTTGGCCGTCTACGCGCCCTGCGCGTAATGCGGCGTAGACTTGAGAATATGGAAGCGCTATCGGATCGGCACCGAGCGACCGGAACAAAGCGACGGATGCACCATTCTGCGGCACGCGGATTCGGAGTTTCGCGATATCGTCAGGCGTGTGAATGGCGCGCTTGGAGTTCGTGATATTGCGAATACCGTTCGTGCTCAGCGCAAGAACCCGGATGCCGCTCGCGGGCAATCCGTTCAGGAAACGCCGCCCCATCGTCCCGTCGAGAACCGCGTACGCACTCTGCGTCGATCCAAACAGATTTGTTGTGCCTGGACTTGCTGCGTGTACGTGCCGAGCTGTTCGTTCGGGTAGATCGAGATCGTCAGAGCGCCGCGAGTTCTCTCCGTCACGATTGCCGCGAAGCGTACGGCAAACGCATGATGCGGGCTATCAATCGAGGTCCAGTGGCCTGATCATTCTTCGGACGTATCGGCAAAAGCTCGACGCTGCCGTCAACGACCAGCTCCGTCAGCTCTCACGCGAAGCGCTCACCGATAACCTCACGAAGATCGGCAACCATCGCGCCTACCAAGAAGCGTTGAACCGCGGCTTGGATGAAGCAAGAACGACCGGCGAAGCGCTGACGCTGGCGATGATCGACGTCGACGAGTTCAAACTCATCAACGACACGAACGGTCACTCGTACGGCGATAACGTGCTTTCGGTGCTAGGAACATTGCTCACCAGGCTGCGATCCGGCGACCAGATCAGCGCGTACCGAATCGGTGGCGATGAGTTCGCGTTGATCTTGCCGGGCATTCCCTTAGCCGACGCTCGCGGAATCATCTCGCGTCAACGGGATACGTGTTGCTCTGCGAAACTCGACGTCACCCATCGCCGCGGACAGAATCGTTCTCGAGCTGACCGAGCGCTCTTTGGCGCGGCCGGCAGTCGTCCTCCGTGAAGCCATGCGCCTGAGGGCGCAAGACTTTCGCGTCGCGCTCGACGATGTAGGCGCCGGAAATGCCGGGCTCGATATATTGAGCCGCTTGCCGGTCGATTTCTTAAAGATCGATGGCGAGTTGGTAAAGAACGCGGTGATCGACCAGCGCAGCCGCAGCGTGCTTGCCGGCATCGTCGCAATTACCCACGAAAACAACACCTACGTGATTGCCGAGGGCATCGAAGACACGGACATCCTGGCCCTCGTGCAGAGCCCAAGTTACAAGGAAATTCGCGCACGCGGCATTCACGGCGGTCAAGGCTATTTTCTGGGGAGGCCTCAAAGTGCGGTGCCAAGATCGACGACCTTCCCCAGCACGCCGGCGCCCGGGCCGACCGGCGACCCGACCTGCCTACAAGAAGATCTAAGCGGACTTCACATCTGTTGACCTCGAGCACGCGCGACTATATGGCGGTTACGCCGCCGCCGGGCCTCCGCATCGACTACGGCCCGGCGCCCGAGCAGTTCGGCGACCTACGCGTACCGAGCGGCGCGGGGCCGCACCCGGTCGTCGTCGTCGTCCATGGCGGCTGGTGGAAAACGATGAACGATCTCACCTACGCGGGTCATCTGTCGAACACGCTCACCGCCGACGGATTCGCGACGTGGAACATCGAGTACCGGCGCGTCGGCAGTCCGGGAGGCGGCTATCCGAACACACTGCACGACGTTACGGCGGCGCTCAACGCGCTGCTCGCGCTCGCGCCCGCCTATCGACTCGACCTCGCACGCATCGTGGTGACCGGTCACTCTGCCGGCGCGCACATCGCCGCGTGGCTCGCGGCGAAAACTCGCCATCGCGAACTCGACATCTTCGGTCCGTCGCCCGCGCTCATCGGCGCGGTTCCGGTTGCCGGCCCGCTCGATCTGGAACGGACGTCCGTCCTCGGCATCACCGACGCGACCGGCGGCAGCCCCGTGCACGACTTTCTCGGCGGCACACCGCGACAGTTTCCCGAACGATACGCGCTGGCGTCACCGGCGCAGTTGCTGCCGACCGGCATTCACGTCACCGCCGTTCACGGAAGCGCCGACGCCGCCGTCCCGGTCGAACTCTCGTCGACGTACGTCGATGCTGCGCTCGCTGCCGGCGATCCGGCGAGCCTGATCGTCCTCCCGGATGTCGACCATTTCGCGCCGTTCGATCCGGCGACCGAAGCGGGAGCGACGGTCCGCCGCACGATCGGCACGATCGTGCGAGATGCGATGTCGTCGTAGGCGGCCTCGTCCGCAACGGCCAAACCATACCGGACGGCCATGACGACTGCAGCGCAATTTCCGGACGAACAATCCGCAGGCGAATTCATTCGCCAGGGCGATGCCTTCGATGGATGGGTGACCGCCGACGGAAGCTCGGGCTTTCCCGTCGAGGCCGGGCGTTACCATCTCTACGTGTCGCTCGCGTGTCCGTGGGCGCATCGCACCGTCATCGTTCGGAATCTCAAGCGGCTCGAAGGCGCCGTCGGCATGACGGTCGTCGATCCCATCCGCGACGATCGCGGCTGGCGCTTCGGTGACGGCGCCGGTTTGCGCCCCGATCCGGTCAACGCCTGGAGTTATCTCGCGCAAGCCTATCACGCAACCGATCCGGCTTATCACGGGCGCGTTACGGTTCCGACGCTGTGGGACACGGCGAGCGGCGGCATCGTCAGCAACAACGACGACGACATCATGCGCATGTTCGAGACGGAGTTCGACGAGGTGGCCGGTGCGCACGACATCGACTTCTATCCGCCCGCCCATCATGCCGAAATCGACGCGCTTAACGCCGAGATTTACGAGACGGTCAACAACGGCGTCTACCGCGCCGGCTTCGCGACGGATCAAAGCGCGTACGAAGCTGCGGCACGCCGGATCTTCGTTACGCTGGACCGTCTCGAACGGCGGCTCGCCGATCGGCGCTACCTCTTCGGCCGCACGCCCGTCGAGACAGACTGGCGGTTCTTCGTAACGCTGGTCCGATTCGACGCCGTCTACGTCGGACACTTCAAGTGCAACCTGCGCCGCATCGTCGACTACCCAAACCTCTGGGGCTACGTGCGCGATTTGTATCAATTTCGCGACGTCGCGTCGACGGTCGACTTCGATCACATCAAACGACATTATTACATGACGCACGACGACATCAATCCGACGCGCATCGTACCGATCGGGCCGGAGCTCGATTTCGGCTCGAAACACCAGCGCGAACGCCTCGGCTGACGACCTACGCCGGAACGAGGCTCGCGATACGAGCGATGCCGGTGCGAAACGCGTCCAGCGGAGCGACCCAGCTCAACCGCAGCCAGCCCTCGAGCGTTGCGCCGAAGATGCCGCCCGGAATCGCGACGACGTCGTCGTACTCGATGAGTTGTAGCGCTGCGGCGAGCGAGTCCGTCACCCCCGGCGGCCGGACGCAGACGTAAAAGGCGCCGCCCGGTTCGACGAACGGCAGCCCCGAGGCCCGCACGGCGTCGAGCACGTCCGCACGTTGCATCCGGTACCACGGGACCTGCTCGGCGAGCGCGCCGGGCTCGCTGAAGATGCCGAGCGCAACACGCTGCGCGAACGTGCTCGCCGTCGACGTCAACCACGCGTGCACTTTCACGATTTCGTCGCACAGCGGCACGGGCGCGATCGTCCACCCGATGCGCAACCCCGTCAACGCATTCGATTTCGAGAGTCCGTTGATCGCGATCGTATACGGATAGAAGTCGCCGATCGCACCGGCATCGGCGACATAGGTCAACTCGCGATAGAGCTCGTCATGCAATACCCACACGGGCTCACCGTCGCGCGACGCAAGCGCCGCCGCCAAGCGGCGCGTATCGGTCCGCGACAGCACGCGACCCGTCGGATTGGCCGGTGAGCCGATGACGATGAGACGCGTCGAGGGCGTGACCGCACCGGCGATCGCATCGACGTCGAACGCAAAGCCGGTCCCGGACGGCATCGCGACGGATTGAACTTCGATGCCTTCGAGCTGTGCGATTTTCGCGTAGGCCGGATAGGCCGGTTCGACGACGAGCATCGCGTCGCGCGACGGATCAAGCAGCGTCTTGATTGCGACGTACATCGCCTCTTGCGAACCCGTCGTAACGCAGACGTTGCGCGCTTCCGACATTCCGCGGTACGCATAGCGCTCGGCGATGAGGGCGCGCAATTCCGGATCGCCGGCGTTCGCCGTGTACTTGAGCCCGTGCTCGGCGCTCCAGCGCGCGGCCGCGTCGATGAAGCGCTGTTGCGGGAAGAGCGTGGGTTCACCGAGTCCAAGATCGATCGACGTCGCGCGCCGCTTCGCCGCGATCGTCCGAATGAGCGACGGCTCGATGGTCGCCAGCCGCGGATTACGTTGCACCTAGTGTCGTGAACCGGAAGTTCCGTGCAAAAGATCACGAAGGATTTTTGTACGAATCGAGGAGTGATGAGGGAGCAACGTCGCCGCGTTGTGACCGAAGAACGACGACGAGTCGTGCAAAAAGACGAGTGAGATTGTGTGCGCGGACTTTCGGTTCATGACACTAAACGGCGACTTCGAAATCACGAAGAGCCGCGTTGAGCGAGGTCTTCATGTCGGTTGCATCCGTGCGCGTGCCGATCACGAGCGCCACCGGCGTTCCGAAATCGCCGGCCGGAAACGACTTCGGCATCGTACCCGGAATCACAACCGAGCGCGGCTCGACGTAGCCCTTCGTAATGCGCGGTTCGTTTCCGCGCACATCGACGATCGACGTCGATGCCGTGATCACGACGCCCGCACCGAGCACGGCCTCGCTTCCGATGCGCACGCCTTCAACGATGATGCAGCGCGAGCCGATGAATGCGCCATCCTCGACGATGACGGGAGACGCTTGCGGCGGTTCGAGCACGCCGCCGATGCCGACCCCGCCGGAGAGGTGAACGTTTTTGCCGATCTGCGCGCACGAGCCGACGGTCGCCCACGTGTCGACCATCGTGCCTTCATCGACGTACGCACCGATGTTCACGTAGCCCGGCATCAAAATTGCGCCCCGCCCGAGGAAGCTGCCGTAGCGCGCCACGCCGGGCGGCACGCAGCGAACGCCAAGCTTCTTGTAATTTCGCTTCGTCGGCACCTTATCGAAATACGACGGCACGAGCGTCCGGTACCGCGTTGCATCCTTCTGCGCGATGCCCGCGTCGCCGACCGGCATGTTTTCCGTGCGAGCGAAGTACAGCAGAATTGCACGCTTGATCCACGCGTGCGTCACCCAGTTCTCGCCGTTGGGCGACGCCACGCGTAACTTTCCTTCGTCGAGCGCGGCGATGACGTCATCGATCACGCGGCCCTTTTTACCGCGTGCGCCATCGGGATCGGCAACGAGCGCATCGATTCGCGCCTCCATATCCGTAACATCCATTCCGGCGCCACTTCGGTTCGCGAGAGACGGTTCCCACGGATGGGGAAACCGAGAAGAACGACCCGGCCTGCGGCGAACGTCGCAGATTCCGGCGCATCATCAAACTTCCGCGGGAGATGTATGGCGAACACGGTAGACGACGAAAAACGCATCGACACGATCCGGTTCTTGGCGGTCGACGCGGTTCAAAAGGCCAATTCAGGCCATCCCGGCATGCCGCTCGGCGCGGCGGCCGCCGCGTTCACGCTGTGGTCGCGCCACCTGCGCGCCGACCCCGCCGATCCGAAATGGTTCGGACGCGATCGCTTCGTGCTCAGCGCGGGCCACGCGTCCGCGCTTTTGTACGCACTGCTCAATCTGTTCGGCTACGATCTCACGATCGACGACCTCAAGGCATTCCGTCAACTCGGAAGCCGTACGCCGGGACATCCCGAGTACCATCACACGGCGGGCGTCGAGGTGACCACCGGTCCGCTCGGCCAGGGTGTCGGCAACGCCGTCGGTGTCGCCATCGCGCAGGCACATCTCGCGGCGATTTACGGCAACGGCGGCGATCTCTTCGATCATTTCACCTACGTCATGGCCGGCGACGGCGACATGATGGAAGGCGTTTCGAGCGAAGCGGCGTCGCTAGCCGGTCACTTGCAGCTCGGCAAGCTGATTTGCATGTACGACGACAACAAGATATCGCTCGCCGCGCCGACGTCGGTCACGTTCACCGAAGACGTCGGGAAGCGCTTCGAAGCCTACGGCTGGCACGTGCAGCACGTCGACGACGCACACGCGAACGACGTGGCGATGCTCGACGCGGCACTCGTGCAAGCCAAAGCGGAATCAAATCGCCCCTCGATCATCATCGTGCACTCGACGATCGGCTACGCCTCGCCGCGGGCCGGCACGTTCGCCGCGCACGGCGAGCCGCTTGGCGCCGAAAACGTGACCAAGACGAAAGAAGCGCTGGGCTGGCCGACCGAGCCCGCGTTCTTGGTCCCCGACGACGTGCGCGCATTTTTCATGGAGCGCAAAGCAGCGGGCGCCGCCGAACACGCGGCATGGAACGAAGAATATTCGCGTTGGAAGCTCGCCAACGCCGATCTCGCAGCGACGTTCGAGCGCGCGCGCGACGGCAGGCTTCCCGACACGTTGCCGTGGCCGACGTTCAACGCGGAGAACGGCAGCGTCGCGACGCGCGACGCCGGCGGTACGGTCATGAATGCGATTGCGAAGGTTCTGCCCGAACTGGTCGGTGGTTCGGCCGATCTCGACCCATCGACGAAGACGTATCTCAAGGGCTTCGGTGACTTCCAGCCCGGCGCGTACGATGGCCGCAACTTCCACTTCGGCGTGCGCGAACACGCGATGGCAGCGGCGATGAACGGCATTGCGTTGCACGGCGGCCTCTTGCCGTTCAGCGCGACGTTCTTCAACTTCCTCGACTACTGCAAACCGGCGCTGCGCTTGAGCGCGCTCAACGTCATCCGGTGCGTGTACGTCTTCACGCATGACTCGGTCTTCCTGGGTGAAGACGGACCGACGCATCAACCGATCGAGCAACTCGCGATGCTGCGCGCGACCCCGAACGTCGTCGATATCCGCCCGGCCGACTCGCTCGAAACGCTCGAAGCCTGGAAATTCGCGATCCAGCCCGGCAGCGGGCCGACGGCGATCGTGCTCTCACGCCAGAAGCTGCCGTATCTCGGCGATCGCAAAGCGGCGGTCGATCGCGGCGGCTACGTTCTGACGGAGCCCGACGGCGGCATCGACGTGATCCTCATCGCGACCGGTTCCGAAGTGTCGCTGGCCGTCGAAGCAGCCAAGGTGCTTGCCGGGAAAGGGACGCGTGCACGGGTGGTTTCGCTACCGTCGTGGGCTCTCTTCGAGCGCCAAAGCGAAGCCTACCGCGAATCTGTTTTACCGGCGGCGATCAAGGCGCGCGTGTCGATCGAGGCCGGCGCGACGATGGGCTGGGCCAAGTACATCGGCGACCACGGCGTCGCATTCGGCCTCGACCATTTTGGAACGTCCGCGCCGGCGGCCGCCATCGCAAAAGAGTATCAATTCACGCCCGAACATATTGCTGACATCGCCACCGGCCTCTTGGCCGGCGTCTGACGCGAAAGAGATTTACCATCATGGGCAATCAACTCCGGGAACTCGCCGCCGCCGGGCAAAGCATCTGGCTCGACAACATCCGCCGCAACATGTTCGCTTCGGGTGAACTGCAAGGCCTCATCGATCAGGGGCTGCGCGGAATGACGTCCAACCCGACGATCTTCGAACACGCGATCGGCGCCGGAAACGACTACGACGAGCAACTGCAGTCACTCGTCGCAACCGAACGCGATCCGAACAAGTTGTTCGAAGCACTCGCCATACAAGACATCCGTGCGGCCTGCGACGCGTTTCGCCCGGTCTACGACGCGACGAACAAACTCGACGGCTACGTCTCGCTCGAAGTGTCTCCGACGCTTGCGCGCGACACGACCGGCACGATCGCAGCGGCGAAGCGGCTGTGGGCTGCCGTCGATCGTCCGAACGTCATGATTAAAATACCGGGAACGATCGAAGGCGTTCCCGCGGTGCGCGCGGCGATTGCCGCCGGCATCAACGTCAACGTCACGTTGCTTTTCGCGGTCGACGCGTACGCGGCGGCAGCGACGGCGTTCATCGAAGGTCTCGAGGATCGCGTGAAAGCCGGTCAGCCGATCGATACGATCGCATCCGTCGCGAGCGTCTTCGTCTCGCGCATCGACTCGGCGATCGACAAGCTGATCGACGAAAAGATCGCGCAGGGCGCAGCCCTGAAAGATCTGCTCGGAAAGGCCGGCGTCGCCAACCTCAAGATGACGTACAAAAAATTTGAGGATCTTTTCCGTACCGAACGCTTCAAAGCGCTCGCGGCCAAGGGAGCCACGGTTCAACGGCCGCTGTGGGCGAGTACGTCGACGAAGAACCCGGCGTACTTCGATTTGATGTATGTCGTGTCGGTCGTCGGTCGGGACACCGTCAACACCGTTCCGCCGAACACGCTGACCGCGCTGTTCGATCACGGACAGATTACGCCGGACACCGTGCACGAGGACCTCGCCGGCGCGCAAGCGACCATGGATGATCTTGCCAAGAACGGCATTTCTGTGAAGGACGTGACCGACAAGCTCGTCGTTGACGGCGTGAAATCGTTCGCCGACTCGTTCGACGCGATGCTGCAAGCCATCGCCGGCAAGCAGCAGCAATTGGCCCTCGCGCGCGCCTAGAGTACAGTCTCCAGAAAGTCGAGGAATCGTGACCCAGACTCTCTCGCGTCCAGACGGCATTCCCGGCGGTGACATCAATCCGCTTCGGGCCGGCGTTGCATCGAATCGAATCACCGATCCGTGCAACGTCGTCTTCTTCGGCGCCAGCGGAGACTTGGTCAAACGTATGCTGATGCCGGCGATGTACAATCTCCGGCTCGGCGACATCTTACCGGCGAATTACGGCATCGTCGGCTTCTCGCGCTCGGACATGGACTCCGAACAATTTCGTGACGAGATGCACAAGTCGATCGACGAATTCTCCCGTTCGGGTCCCGCCAAAGATCCGTTGTGGAGCGACTTCGCGAAACGTGTTTCGTATGTTCCCGGCTCGTTCGACGACGATGCCGCGTTTGCGAAGCTCAAAGAGCAAATCGATAAGAACGACGAGGAACTGGGGACCTCCAACAACCGGCTCTTTTATCTCTCGACGCCGCCGTCCGTTTTTTCGCTGATCGTTCGGAAACTCGAGCAAGCCGGACTCGGCCCGAAGAACAACCCGTCGGGCTGGACGCGTGTCATCATCGAGAAGCCCTTCGGAACCGACCTCGACTCCGCGCGCGCGCTGCAAACCGAGGTCGGCAAAGTCTTCGACGAAAAGCAAGTCTACCGCATCGATCACTACCTCGGCAAAGAACCGGTGCAGGACATCATGGCGCTGCGTTTCGCGAACGTGATCTTCGAGCCGATCTGGAATCGTCGGTACGTCGACAGCGTGCAGATCACCGCAGCGGAGACGGTCGGCGTCGAAAGCCGCGGCGGCTACTACGATAGCGCCGGGGCGCTGCGCGACATGATACAAAATCACGTCACGAATCTGCTTGCACTCGTGGCGATGGAACCGCCGATCACGTCGACCGCCGATGCGATTCGCGACGAGAAGTTCAAAGTGCTCTGTGCGCTGCGGCCGATGGATCCGAACAAGATCATGCAAGAAACTGCGCGGGGTCAATACGAGGAAGGCAGCATCGCCGGAAAGCCCGTTCCCGGCTACCGTGATGAGCCGAGCGTCGATCCGCAGTCGAACACCGAGACCTATGCCGCGGTGAAGTTCTTCATCGACAACTGGCGCTGGGCCGACGTCCCGTTCTACTTGCGCAGCGGCAAGCGGCTGGCGCGCAAAAATTCAGAAATCGCGATTCGTTTCAAAACGATTCCGCACAAACTCTTCGGCGAGAGCGGCGACCAGATCGGCAACAACACGCTCGTCATGAAAATCCAACCGGAAGAGGGCGTCTCACTGCGCTTTTCCGCCAAGGTTCCGGGTCCGAAGATGCACATTCGGTCCGTGTCGATGGATTTCAATTACGGAACCGGGTTCGGCGTCGTATCCGCTCCGGCATACGAGCGGTTGATCGGCGACGCCATGCGTGGAGACGCAACCTTGTTCACGCGGTGGGATGCAGTCGAGCGGGCGTGGGAACAAGTTATGCCGATCCTGGACCGCTGGCAGGACAGCTACGACGACAGTTTCCCGAACTATTCCGCTGGATCGCAAGGGCCGGCGTCCTCCGACCGTTTGCTGGCAGCCGAAGGCCGGGAATGGAGAAAGATATGAACGCTGATTCGATTCCAAGTTCCGACATCGAGGCGATTCACGCCGAACTAACCCGCCATAAGCCGGCGATGACGACGATGAACCTCGTGGTGTGGATCGACAGCGATAACAAACGCGAGTGGGTCGTCGAGCGCGCGACGCGCGTTTCGCAGAAGCATCCGTCGCGCACGATCATCCTTGACTCGTCGCCCGGCCGAACCGGCGCTTTTGTACGGGCGAACGATGATTCGGGTGATGAGTCGGCGCAGAACTCGCGTGTTGAAATCGGCGTCGCCGACCTCTCCCCGTCGGCTGCGTGCGATCTTGCGACGTCGCTCTTGGCGCCCGACGTGCCGACCGTACTCTGGTGGAGCGCCGATTCGCTCAACGAAGACACGGCTTTTCGCTGCTTCTTCGACGCCGCCGACTCGGCCGTCGTCGACTCGTCGCTCGGCGTTCGCGACGCCTCGACCCTCGACGAACTCTCCGCATTCTACGCACAACATCGGCGCGTCGCACTGCGCGACCTCGCGTGGATGCGACTTCACCCCTGGCAAGACATCATCGCGCAATTCTTCGACGATCCTCACCTGCGGGAAGAACTTTTCTCGATACAGACGCTCAAAATCGTATCCGGTTCGGATGCCGAGGCGCTCTACTTGAGCGGTTGGCTCGCCAGCCGGCTCGGCTGGAACGCGATCGGTCATGACGCCTTCAACGGACGAAACGGCAATCGGATCGACTTCCTCCACGAGCGTGCCGGACAACCGCGTCGTGTCCACAGCGTCGCGCTTACGACGGCGACGTCCACGTATCAAGGAACCGTCGACGCTGAGGATCAGACCGTCGTGCGTGTATGGGTCGACGGCGCGAACGCGCGCGAGGAACGCATCTTTCCGCTGCAAGCCGTCGACAACGCATCGCTGATCGAGCAAGCCGCCCTCGAAGGCGGCGGCACCGACGAAATTTTCGAAACCGCGTTGCGAATGGTCGCGACCCTCATCGACGGATAACTCCCCGCCGATGGATCGCGCGCACGGTGTGACGGTTGAGATTCTCGGGAACGAAGCATCACTTGCCGAAGCGGCTGCCGATCGTTTCGTTTCAATCGTCGAGTCAACGCTGCGCTTTCGTCAGATTGCCGACGTCGCGCTCGCCGGCGGCTCGACACCCCGCGCTATGAACGCGCTGCTGGCATCGCCGGAACGGCGCTCGAGCGTCGCGTGGGACCGCGTTCGCTTTTTCTTCGGCGACGAACGCACGGTGGCGCCCGTCGACGCCGAGTCGAACTATCGAATGACGCGTGAGACGCTCTTCGATCCGCTGGGCATTTCCGAATCGAACGTGTTCCGGATGCGCGGTGAAGACGAACCGCATGCGGCAGCCGCTGCGTACGCGCAAATCCTCGCGCGTGAACTGGGCGCACGTCCGCGGTTCGATCTGCTCTATCTCGGGATGGGTCCCGACGGACACACGGCATCGCTCTTTCCGGGGACGCTTGCGGGCGTCGACGATACGCAACTGGTTGTTGCAAACTGGGTCGAGAAACTCACGACGTGGCGCATTACGGTTACGCCGCACGTGATCAACGACGCGGCGCACATCGTCATTACGACGGGCGGAGCGTCAAAGACCGACGCCTTACACGACGTCTTCGACGGGCCGTATCAACCGGATCGCTATCCGGTGCAAATCGTTGCGCCGACCGACGGCGAGCTCCACTGGATCATCGATGAGACGGCTGCGGCGAAGCTTGCGCGTCGGCCGGGAGCGGAAGAACGTCCGTCACCGGCGTGACGCTGTTGAGCGTCTGACCGCCGAGCGTGCTGATGGTAATGTTGTATGCCGCGAAATTCGTGCCCGCCACGCGATTCAGCTCGACGACCGCTTTGTTGAGATCGGTCTGCGCGCTCAACTCACGACCTTCGGTATTCGCAACATCGAGCTGCCGCTGGAGAACGAGAAACGTCGTCGAAGTGCCCGCGGTGAAGCGACGCTGCTCTGAGAGCAGGACACGTTCGGCCGCAACACGAGCCGCCGTTGCGGAGGCGAGCCGATACTGCGTTTCACGCAGCGTTTGAATTGCGTTTGCCGACTCGGCGCGGATGCGCTGCAACAGGGACAGCTCTTGAACGGCGATCTGCCTTGCCTGCTCGTTCGCAATGCCGTATTGGGCCTTGGCCGTTCGATTTTGCAGCGGGAATTGCAACGTCAAGGAGAGGTTATAGGTCGGGAAACGAAAATCGAGCGCATTCCGCCACGACTGCCCGGTCTTGCCGGTTTGGTATGACGGCAAGGTGCCGGTGTTGGTAACAACGAGCGGAATCTGCTGTGCCGGCGGCGCCGTCGCATTGAACGCATTGATCAACGCGTCAAGCGCACTCGTTTGCGCCGCCAAGCTCTGGAGAAACGGCGTCGCCAGCGGGTTCGTCGGAATGCCCGCGAAACCGCTCGTCGTGACGCCCACGCCGAGATCGACTTGCGGCAGTAGCTGGTTCTTTGCAAACCGGAGATTTGCGTTGGAGATGAGCCGTTGCGAGCGGAGCTGCGAAACTTCCGGGCGATTCTTGAGCGCCGAGTTGATCAAGTCTTCGAGTTTCGGCTCCGTCGGAAGTTGCAAGACCGCCGACGTCGGTACGAGATTCGCCCTCCAGACCGGATCGGCCGGATTCGCGAGAATCTCGGTCTTCAACTGATTTTGCAGCGATTGCACTTGCTGAAGCGCGGAAAACACGTTGTCTTGAAACACGTTGATCTGCGTGTTCGATTCCACGATGTCGACCGGTGCCGCGGCTCCGCGCTGCGCAAGCCGTGTGTTCGACGCAGCCTGCGCGGTCGCGTTGCGCAAACCTTGTTCTTGAATGCCGACATTACGCCAGGCCGCAACGAGATCCCAATACGTGTTCGACACGTTCGAAATCGTCTGCGACGCCTGCGTGAGGATTGACGACGATTGCTGGACAGCCTGTTGCGTCGCGAGGATCAATTGTCGCTGCGTAGCGTTTCCGCTGCCGGTTCCACGCAGCAACGGCTGTGTGACGTTGAGCGAGATGGCCGTATTGTAGAACGGATTGTACGAGTCGAATGCCGTGTTATTTTGAATCGTCTGCTGCGTGCCGCTCACACTGTAGCGCGTGCCGAAGGGCGTCTGTCCGCTGAAGCCGGCCGTCGCGCCGATCGAAATCTGCGTGATCGGTCCCCCACCCGGACCGGCTTGAAATGGGTTCTGCGCCGGCAGCACTTCGTGCTGGTATTGCGGGACGAGCTGGAACACCACGTCGTAGGCGCCCTTTGTCGCGATGATCTGATAATTGGCGATGCGGTCGTTCGACTCGGAAATTGCGAGATCGGTATTCCGTTGCAGCGCCATCGCAATCGCATCATCGAGCTTCACGCCGACGAACGGCTGTTGCGCGACGCCGACGAGGTCGCCGGTCGGTAACGGCGGGTTCACGGGCGAGGAGTACCCGGGGGCGATGTTCGGAACGTCCGGCAATACGGCGGGAACGGGCGGCGGCGGCAAACCTTGCACGTCCTCTCCGGCGGCCGGCGACGACGTGCCCGTTCGCGGTCCATTCGTCGCGCCGGTTGCGGGGGGCGCGGAACTCGCGGGGATGGGCTGCTGCGCGGCAGCGGGCAGCGCGAAGCCGGCGAGTGCGACCGTTGCCGTCATCGCACTCGCTATCAAACGTCGGTACATCGGTTACTTCTTCTTGACGGACGTCTCGACGGACATCCCGACACGCAGCGGATGATCGGCGGGCGGGTCGATGATTTGTACGCGTACGGGCAAGCGCTGCGTCACCTTCACGAAGTTTCCCGTCGCGTTTTGCGCCGGAATGAGACTGAAGGTGTTTTGCGACGCCGGACCGATCGACTGGACGCGACCGTGGAACTTCACTCCTTTATACGCATCAACGTTGATGTCGACGTCCTGCCCGACGGCCATGTTCCCGAGCTGCGTTTCTTTATAATTCGCCGTGATGTAGATGCCGTTCGACGGTACGAGCTCGAGCAACGACTGTCCCGGCGAGACGGTCGCGCCGGCCTCGACGTTTTTCGCACCGACGATGCCGTCGATCGGCGAACGGATCACCGTATAGTTCAACTGATCGCGTGCCGTTTCGGCTTGGGCCGACGCGGTGGTGACGTTCGCGCCTGCCGCACGCGCTTGGGCACGGATCGCGGGGACGCGCGACGCGGCCGACGATTCGGCGAGACGGCCTTGGGCCGTCTCCAGTTGACCTTGCTGCGCACCGATGCCGGCTTCGGCCGCCGTCGCCGAGGCGATCGCCGACGTCAGCCGCGCCTCCATCTGCGCCACGGCGGTTTGAGCCGCAGTCACCTGGTCGAGCGCCCCGCGGAACTGCGCGAGTGCTCCCGCCTGCGATGCGCGCTGCGCGTCGAGCTGTTGCTGTGAGATGTCGCCGGTGCGCACGAGCGAGCTATAGCGCGCGAAATCTGCGTTCGCGCGATCCAGCGCGGCGCGCGTGCTCGGGACTTGCGCTTGTGCGACGCGGAGCTGAGCCTGCGCTTGATCGACGGCCGCGCGCGCAGCGTTCGCCTCTTGCTCCGCCGCCTCGAAACTCGCTTGAGCGTTCGTGATCTGCGCCTGGGCCGAGCGGACGCCGCCCGTGCCTTGCGAGGCCTGCGCCGTTTGCTGTTCTCGCGTCAGCGAGACGTTCTGCTGTGCCGCGTTTGCTTGTGCACGTTGCGCGAGCACGGCCGCTAAAGCTTGATCATACCGGGTGCGTTCGTCGCGATCGTCGAGGCGGATTAAGATTTGTCCCTTGTGCACGCGATCGTTGGTGTCGACGAGCAACTGAGCGATGCGCTCTGCAATCTTGCTCGTGACGGTGACCGTGTCGGCGTCGACACGCGCGTCGTCCGTCGTTTCGTGCGTCGTCGCGTACGCGAGGTATTGAATGCCCCAAATGAGTGCTGCGATCAAGACGATCGCGCCAATGATAATGACCGCGAGCGGCGGTCGGCGGCGCTTCGGTTTTGGCTGCGGTTCGTCGGGACGGTCGGTGATCGGGGGCGCGCTGCCGCGGCCTTCGGTGGGCCGTGGCGTTTCGGTGCGCGTTTCCACTACGTTCGTACTCCGTTCAAGAAAACGTCGACCAGCAAATCGACGGTGGTCTGGTTGGCGGTTTCGCCAATCCACAATTTTCGCGCGAGGACGAGTTGCATCATCATCCCCAACAGCACTCGAGCGAGCGTATCCGGCTTACCCGTTAGGCGCCCCTCTCCGACACGAGCTTCAAAATACTCCGTTAAAAGTGCAAGAACTTGCTTCGGCCCACGCCATTCCGGTCCATCCGGATCTTCGGTGGCACCCGAAACGGCGTCTTCGGCCATTGAGATCAACATCAAGCGGCGTCGCGAATTCAAGTGGGCGAACGACGTTTGCATGAGCAGCTGCAGGTCGGCCGCGATATCTTCGCCCGCCAAGCCGGCGATCACGTTGCGAAACAATTCCACGCCGCATGCATCTTCGCGCATTGCGGCGAGCAACGCAGCCTTGGAGCCGAAATGACGAAAGAGCGTCGCTTCATTGACGCCCGCGCGAACCGCAACCTCTCGCGTGGTCGTCCCGCGCGTGCCGTGCACTTCGAAAATCTCACGCGCTGCGATGATGATGCGCGTGCGAGTATCCTCGACACCGAAGCTGGTTCGCTGCGGGGCAATCATTGGTCTTTCCTTGAAAACACCGTGTCATCGAGCGCGACGTTGGTCTGATAGGCATCATATCGGCCGTTCGCAACGGCGTGAACGTGTGGAATCATGATGTCGGCGCTCTGCGCCGCGAGCAACAGGTATCCACCAACCGGGCGAAATTCTTGCGACATCGTGATGTGGCCGCCGTTGTAGTAGTCGTACCGGATCTGATCGATCGTGAACTGCTCGGGATCGATCAACACCGTCTCGTGATCGATCATCCCGCGCACCCGCTGCACCATTCGCAACGTGAGGTCGGACCGGCCCCGGAACGCGGTTTCGCCCTCGAACGTTATCGCGAAATGGCGTGCCCAATCCGAGGGGTCGCCGATATCGGTATAGAGTTTTTCGAAACCGCGCGCATATGACGGTAGACGATCGAAGACGACTTCGTAGTTTGACGGGCGCTTATAATACGTCGTGGCATCGAGATGCTGCCGGAAATATGGAAAGGACAGCAGCTTGACGTCGGCGTGCATCCGCCCCTGATACGTCGTCAATTCGGGATTGCGCGCGATGACCCGCTCGAGGATCAGCGCGGCGTCGTTTGCGACCCCCTCGGTCTGGGCATCCGCGGGCGCGCCGAGCGCAAATGCCAGCATCATCGCGGTGAGCGCCGTCGCGACCGCGCGTCCGGGCTTCCAGCAAGCGCGGCGCGACGGCGTATCGACGTCGCTGCCGATCGGCAGCGCGAAGACGCGATCCAGGCCGTGCAGCATCAAGCCGTCGCGGACGGCCGGCGTCTGCGGGACGACGACCATTGCCCCGCCGACCTCGCGCAACCGCCGCAACCCCGCGACCAGCGCCGCGACGACCGGGGCCGGCAGACTCGCGCCGCTGACCAAAACCGTCACCTGCGGAGCGCTACGGCCACTCGAAAGTGCCGCATCCACGGCGGCACGGACGGATTCCCTCGCGTGGCCATCCGTCACGGACAGCCACAAAACATCATCTTGTTCGATTTGCTCGATCACAACTTCACCAATGCGTGCATGTACTTGCATCTTATCGGTCCAGTACGCCAATTTCGTGCAAGTACCTACATGCAGGGACGGGTGGGAGTTACAGAAAGTTGCGTCGATACAGAACGACCATGAAGTCTTTCGGCGCCGCTCTGGTGCTCGCTTCCGTTGCGGCATTGGCGGTCCCGGCGGGAGCCGCATCGCGTGGGCCGGCGGCCGGGAAAACCGTCAGCGTCGGCGTCATCGCCGACGTCACGGGCTCAGGCGCCGTATACGGCACGATGCAGAAGAATGCGTACGAGCTGGCTAACGCCGACATCGCGGCCGGCCTCCTGGATGCCGGCGGCGCCGCGCTGACCTTCGGCGTGGCTGACGCCGCGAGCGACGGCGCCCAAGTCGTCAACCTCATGCAGAAGTTCACGACCGACGGAACGACGCCGCTGGTCCTCGGCCCGACGCTCTCGGGCGAAGCGTTCAAGGCGTTCCCGCTCGCCAAGGGCGTGAATTTTCCGGTGATCGGAACGTCGACCACGGCCGAGGGCGTCACGGCGATCGGACCGACGATCTTCCGCGTCTCGCTTGCAGAATCGCAGGCAATTCCTCCGACGGTTGCACGCGTCCAAGGGCTTTGGCACGCGAAAACCGTCGCGATCATCTACGGCGACGATAATGCGTTCACGAAGACCGACGGCGATTTGTTCCGGCGCGAGTTCGAGAAAAGCGGCGCCGCGGTGGTCGACACGGAGACGTTTCACATCGGCGACAAAGATTTTCAAGCGGCGTTGACGCGCATCGCGTCGAAAAGACCCGATGCGATTGCCATCGGCGCCCTGTTCCCCGAAGCGACGAAGATCATCGCACAGGCCGGGAAGCTAGGCCTCAAAGCGCACGTCGTCGGGGGCAACGGGCTCAACTCGACGCAGATGTATGCCGTCGCCGGATCGGCAGCGCAGGGCGTCGTCGTCGGCGCCGCTTGGTTCATCGGTAACAAGTACACCGGCAATGCGGAGTTCGTGAAGCGCTTTCGCGCCAAGTACGGCACATTGCCCGACCAGTTCGCGGCGCAAGCGTACGCCGGTGCGCAGGTCGTCGCGTCGCTCGTGAAGTCTGGGGTGACGACGAAGGACGGCTTCAGCGCCGGGCTGCGTTCGTTACACGTCGTCCAGACGGTGCTCGGACCAATCGCCTTCGATAGTAACCGTGACGTCAAAGCGGCGCCGGTTATTTTGCAAATCGTGAAAGACGGTTTTGCTTACGTAAAGTAAGAGCCGTTATGCTCGCACAACAGCTGCTCAACGCGCTGTTCCTCGGCGCGGTGTACGCGCTGTTCGCCGTCGGCTATACGCTCGTGTTCGGCGTGCTCGACATTCTCAATCTCGCACACGCCGCCATCTACATGATCGCCGCGTTTACCGCCTACTCGCTCGCGGCGCAGGGTTTACCGCTCCCGTTCGCTGCCGCGATCGCGATCGCGATGGCCGGGGTGATCGGGATCGCGCTCGACCGGGTTGCGTTTGCGCCCTTACGCCGCCGCAACGCGGGAACGCTCGTGCCGCTCATCTCCTCGATCGGCGTCGCGATCATCATCGGCGCCGTCGCGCGCGGCATCTACGGCATCGACGAACGCCACTTCGTCGAAGGCGGTCTCGACGCGATGCCGATCCATCTCGGTCCCGTGACGTTCACGACCGTCGAAGCCGTGCTTCTCGCGACCGCGCTCGGCCTGATGTTCGGCCTGAGTTACGTGCTGCGCGCGACGGCGCTCGGGCGCAATATTCGGGCCGTCGCCCAAGATCGCGTCGCCGCCGCATTGCTCGGCGTCGATCTCGAACGCACGATCGCCGCGACCTTCTTCATCGCGTCGGCGCTGGGCGGTGCAGCCGGCATCCTCACGGGTCTCGAATACAACGCGGTCAGCTTGGACATGGGCTCGCAAATCGAACTCAAAGGGCTTGCGGTGATCGTTCTGGGCGGGATGGGCAGTATCACCGGCGCCGTCATCGGCGGCTTTGCGATCGGCGTCGTCGAGACGCTGGCCGTCGCGTACGGTCTTTCCGCCTGGCGTGACGCGCTGACGTTCGGCGTGATGTTCCTGATCCTCGTCGCACGCCCGGCCGGAATCTTCGGCGCACGCGCGCTGCGGAGCGCATGAATCTCGCGGCGTTCTACGCGCAGCACTCGCGATTGATCGATCAAATCGGGATCAATGCGCTGCTCGCGCTCTCGCTCTCCGTCTCGCTGCAAGCCGGACAGCTCGCGCTCGCGCAAGCTGCGTTCGCCGGTATCGCCGCCTACGTCTCCGCGATCGCAAGCACGCAATTCGACATGCCGCTGCCCGCGAGCATCGTCGTTGCCATCCTCGCGGCAGCGCTGACGGCGGCGCTGCTCGCGTTCCCCGTGCGCAAATTGCGCGGTATTTTTCTCGCCATCGCGACGATCGGCTTCGGTGAGATTCTGCGCGTCATTTTGAACAACGTCGGCGTCACCGGCGGCGCCGAGGGGCTCAGCGGCATTCCGAACGACGTCACGACGCCGGTGATTTACGGCGGCCTGATCGCCGTCGCGATCGGGCTCGCCCTGCTCGCGCGCACGAAGTTCGCGCTGGCTGTTGCGCTCACGCGCGAAGATGAGAACGCGGCCCGCGGCGTCGGCGTCGATGTCGGGATGGTGCGCCTCGCTTCACTCGTGCTCGGCGGCGCGATCGCCGGACTCGCCGGTGCTCTTTACGCGCACGCGTTCTATTTTCTCGCACCCGGCGATTTCGGCTTCGCCCGCATGGAACAGATTCTCGTGTGGTGCGTGATCGGCGGCGTCACGAGCTCGGTCGGCGGCGTCGTCGGCGCCGTATTTCTTTCGATCCTGCCCGAAGTGATTCGTCCGCTCGCCGACTTCCGTGAAGTCACGAACGGCATCATTTTGCTCGGCGTGATTCTGTTCGTTCCGGCGGGCCTCTCGACGTTGTGGGCCAAGCGTGCCGGCTGAATTGCGCGTTGACGGCGCAACGGTGCGTTACGGCGGCGTTCACGCACTCAACGACGTCTCGCTGACCGTGCGACCCGGTGCGGTCGTTGGGCTGATCGGCCCGAACGGCGCCGGCAAGACGACGTTGATCAACGCCGCAACCGGCTTTGCTCAACTCGCCGCCGGAGCGATCCGCATCGGCGAACGACGGATCGACGCGCTTGCGCCCCACCGTATCGCGCGGGCGGGCATCGCGCGCACGTATCAAAACATCAGGCTGTTCGGGATGCTGGACGTGCGCACGAATCTCGCTGCCGGCGCGTTCGCACAGCGCGAGCGGCTCTCCGACGCCTCCGCGCGCGCGCTTTTGGCGCGGGCGGGAGTTGGCGGCGTCGCGCTCGACGCGCGTGCCGCGGCGCTGCCGTACGGTGACCAGCGGCGGCTCGAGATCGCGCGCGCGCTCGCCGCGCGCCCGTCGATCGTGATGCTCGACGAGCCGGCGGCCGGCATGAATCCCTCCGAAACTGTTCGGCTCGTCGAAACGATTCGCACGATCGCGTCTGACGGCATCGGCGTGTTGCTGATCGAGCACGACATGGCGCTCGTTCGCGCGGCGTGCGATGACGTCGTCGTCCTGAACTTCGGCGCGCTGCTCGCCCGCGGAACACCCGCGGAGATCGCACGCGATCCGGCCGTCATCGACGCGTATCTCGGCACAGCCGGCGGCCGCACATGAGCGACGTCGTGCTTGCCGTCGACGGGCTGCGCGCCGGTTACGGAACCGTCGAGGTCCTTCACGGCGTGACGGTCGCGCTCGAACGCGGAACGCTCGCCGCGATCGTCGGCGCCAACGGCGCGGGCAAGACGACGCTCCTGCTCGCGGTTTCCGGCATTGTCCCGAAACGCGCGGGCAGCGTGCGGCTCAACGATGCCGACGTGTCGCGTTTGAAACCGCATGCACTTGTCCGGCGCGGAATGGTGCACGTTCCCGAGGGGCGGCGGATGCTCGCGGCAATGAGCGTCGAGGAAAATCTGCAAGTCGCGGCTGCCGTTCGCGGCTCCGCGGGTTTCGCGTCGATCGGCGATCTCTTCACGCGTTTCCCGATCCTGCGCACGCGCCGCAACGTCGCGGCCGGCTCACTCTCCGGCGGCGAGCAGCAGATGCTCGCCATCGCACGAGCGCTCGCCGCCGGACCGACGGTGTTGCTGCTCGACGAGCCGTCGATGGGCCTCGCGCCGAAACTCGTCGACGAGATTTTTGCAATCGTCGCGGTCGAGCGCGCGATCGGGACCTCGATCGTGCTGGTCGAGCAAAACGCGCGACGTGCACTGGCGCTGGCCGACCGCGCCTACGTAATGGAACGGGGCCGCATCGTGCTCGAGGGCAGCGGCGCGGAATTGCTGACGAACCGCGCCGTCACAACGGCCTATTTGGGCGCCTAAAGATGTTGGCCGGCCACCTTAGAGAAAGGAGCGGCCGCCGTAAAGTTCTCGGGCCTGAAATGCGTGTGGCAGTAATCCGTAGCGGACGTTGAGGTCGATGACCGGCTGGATGAGTTGCGGATCGTTCTTCGTGGCGAAGAGCGCTCGCGGTATGGTCGCAAGAACGTCGAGATCGAGCTTCGTGTAGCGGGCAAGTAGCTCGGCCGCTCCCCGCGGATTTTTGTTCGCCCAGGCCGCCGTTCTTGAAAGCGCCCGCGTGACGCGACGAGCCAGATCGGGATTCTGGTCGGCCCAGTCCGTGTTGCAAATCACGCCGGTGGTCTGAAAGGGCTTGCCGTCATTTACCGTCGCATACGGCAGGCCGATTGCCCGAACACGGTCTCGAATCTTGGTAAACGCCGGCTCCACAAGAACGGCGGCATCTCATCGCCCGTTTTCAATACTACCGCCGACTTCACTCGACGGAAGCTCGTAATATTTCGATGTCGTTGGATCACCGCCGTCTCGCTCGATCCACTTCATGGTCGCGGCTTGCCGCATATCGCGCACCGTATTCATCCCGATAACCTTGCCTGCTAAATCTTTCGCACCGGTAATCGAAGAGTTCTTCCCGACGAGCGCGTGCGCGGTCGGCGTGGCGGACGTATAGAGTGCACCGGACAGCATGAGGTACAGCGGTAGGCCGCGCGAGTGGGCTGCGGCCATGGCACCGCTATTGGCCACGCCGACGGCGCTGGTCGCCGCCCGGACGAGCTGCAGCCCGTGCCATCCTCGATGCAATCGCCCGTAACCGCGACACCTATCGCGGCGTGGCTGTTATCGCGCCGGGACAACGTCCAGCCGACCTTTCGAGGCTTCATGCCGGCGGAATTCGCGGCGTGCGCCTTTCCTCGATGTCGGGTAGCGGTATCGACTTTTCACATCTCGCGCGATTGGCGACCGAAGTAGCGGACCTTGGGTGGCACGTCGTCTTACATTTCACGGATGCAACAGAGCTGCTCGACGTGGTGCCGGTCCTCGAACGCATTCATACTCCCTTTGTGCTCGATCATGTGGCTCGCCTCACTGCGGACCAAGGGATAGACTCCGAGCCGTTTCACGCCATTCTGCGGCTTCTCGCGACCGACCGATGTTACGTGAAGCTCGCAAGCATGTATCGGCTGTCGGCGGAGCCGTATCCCCACAAAGATATGTTGCCGATGATTCATTCCGTCGTTGCCGCGCGGCCCGACCGCGTGATTTGGGGAAGCAACTGGCCACATCCGATTCATTATCACGGCCTCATGCCGAACGACGGCGACCTGGTCGACTTGATCCCGACGTGGATTCCCGATCCCGCCGATCAGGAGCGCATCCTCGTCGAAAATCCTAACCGCCTCTACGGGTTCGACGAACGCGATACCGTTTATTGACCGTTCCAGTCGTTGAACGGCGCAGTCTTTTTGGCCGGTGGTCCGACGTCGATCGTTATATCGAGATGCTGCGTGAGTTCGATCTTTCGCGGATCGCCGGCGTACGGATTGCCGTTCACCCACACAACGATCTTCTCGCTCTTGCGCGGTTTCGCGCCGGCGACGTTCGTGCGCGCGAGCGGCTCACCCCAAACATCGAAGAAATCGCCCAGCGTAAACGTCCGAAACGTCGGCGACTCGACGTGGATGATGCCGTCCGGCGTATGCGTATGCAGCCAGTACAGGCAGTTTGCGAACATCGGACGGCCGACGTCGTCCGGTACTCCGAGGGCTTTGCCGTGATCGAAGATCGCCAGGTGCTGATGGATGTGCAAAACGTTACCCTCCATCGCTTCACAGCGGATACCGTGGACGGATTCACCAGTCGGCATTTCAGCCGTGGTGGAAAACCACACGACGACCGATGCGATCGCGGCGAGCAACGCTTTCATTCTGCCTGTGTATTCGGTGGAATGCGGCGAATCATCGTGGAGAACGAAACTTTCTTGTGGATAACCACACCGCGGATATTGCGTACGGTGATGCGACCGAATACGATACATCCACGCCGAGGCACTGCCGACGCGGGCGAGTGACGAGAGACTCGCAGCGATGTCATCCGGCGCACGGCTTCCGCCGTTCGCAGGACGACCGAGCAAACGAAGTACGACGCCGTAATGGCCGAGATGATCGGCGAGGACGCGCGCAGATCGGATCTCGTGCTGACCGATGCCGCGGGGCCCACGTCCCGCGGCGTCGTCGCATTCTACGCGTTTTCATACGTTCGGCTGAGCGCTTGCGCGAGCACCCGCGCGGACGCGCGCGCGCTCGGCGGCGCGATCACTTCACCTTCGGTGCCCCAGCTCAACGACCAGCGAACGATCTCGAGCGGATCGGCGACGCGATATGTGATGTCGATGGAGCCGTCGCTGCGACGTTCGATGCGGCGATCGCGCGCAACGCTTGCGGCACGTGCGGCTTTCGCGACGATCGGCGAGAAACGCACGGTGACGTCGGTCAACTCTCCGCCGTGGCGAACGCCGCTGACCGAGTTCGCGCCGTACGCCTCGAGATTGAAGTCGGCGGGACGTACAAACGTTTGCGGCTGCACGTTCACCGCGTCGACGTTGTCGACCGCGAACACGCGCATGTCGGTGCGCGCGTGGTCGTACGCAACGAGATAGATGCGCCCGTTCGAAACGATGAAGCCGTAGGGGTCGACGCGCCGTTGCGTGCGCGCGCCGTTCTTGTCCGTATAGTCGAAGCGCACGCGCCGGCGGTCGCGCTCCGCGCGTTGCAACGTCTCGAAAATCTGCTCGACCTGCGGATCGAGTGCGACCGACTCGAGCCGGATCGCGAGCGACGACACGTGCATCGCCGACGCCGAACGCGCGTCGCTCGATTGGAGCAGCTTGGCCGTCGTCTCCTCGATGTATCCCGCGAGGGTTCCCCCGAGCGAGGAGCCCAGGCGCTTGAGCGTGACGAGCCCGAGCAACTCGCGCTGGCTCAGGTTGAGGCGTCGCAGACTATAGCCTTCGGCGAACCGGTACGTCCCCGTTCCGCGATCGAAGAACCATGGGAAACCCGCATCGGAGAGGACCGCTAAGTAGCGCCGCAGGCTGCGCGTACTCGGCGGCTTTTCGTCGGCGATGCGCTCCTTAAGCTCCTCGAAGCTGAATCGCCCTTCATCGATCGCGCTCAAGAGGCGCACGAGCAGGACGACTTTCGGTTCGGACCGTTCTTCGCTCACCGTGTGGCGCTCGTTCGGGTGACGAGACGCGCTGCCTTGCCCGCGTGGTTCCACAAGGCGAACAATCAAGCGCAGGCACGTCATGCGCAGCGGTAGAAAGTTGCCGGACGCGCCGATTGTGGCGGTGAGGAGCATCATGGACGACACACGACGCGCATTTTTACGCCGGAGCGGCGCACTCGGTATCGCCGGCGCTGCGGCACTCGGCTTTCCGCTCACCGAAACGCGCGTCGCCGGCGCAACGCCCCTGTTGCCGCCCCGCGACGTGATTGCGGCCGGCGGCGGCGCCACCGTCAAGATCGGCCACATCGACGGGTTCTCCGGCGTTTACGCGTCGGCATCGGCATCGCAGCAGCTCGGCCTCGAGGTCGCGCTCGGCGAGATGATGAAGCAAAACTCGCGCATCAAGTATGAGATCATCAAAGGCGACGATGCGAGTGCTCCCGCGACCGGTTCAACCGAAGCGCGGCGTTTGGTCGGACAAGACAAAGTCGACGTGCTCGCGGGTTGCTTGAGTTCGGGGGTCGGCCTCGCCGTCTCGGCGATCGCCGAGCAACTCGGCATCTTCTTTCTCGCGATCGGAACGCACGATACGAACATCACGGGTGCCGGCGCGCATCATGTCACCTTTCGCCAGACCTGTTCCAACGCAATGCTCGCGAACGCCGTCGGGCCGGCGCTGCTCAAAGCCGGCAAGCGGTGGTACTTTTTGACCGCCGATTACGCGTTCGGCAACGACGCGCAGGCGCGCTTGCAGAAGATTCTCGTCGCGCAGGGCGGCACGGCGGTCGCAAACGACAAACACCCGCTCGGGCAAGTCGACTTCTCATCGAACATGACCAAAGCGCGCAACACGGACGCCGACGTCTTGGTGTTTTGCAACTACGGTCCCGACACGCAAAATGCGATGAAGGCGGCCGTGCAACTCGGGCTCAACCGGAAAATGCATTTCGGCGGCATCCTGTGCGGTAACGACGTCGCCGTCGGTCTTCCGGTCGATGATATCGTCGGATCAACGTGGGGCTACGTCTGGGGTCCGGACGCGGGCGGTGCGACGACGGCGAAAATTTACCGTGCACTCAAGGTGCGCTCGAAGAACGTCGATTGGCGTCAGTATCTCGGGTATGTCGCCGGGATGAATATCGTCAACCGTCTCAATGCGGCCGGTACGACGGACACGGCGAAACTGGTCGCCGCGTTCGAAGGCTATCGTTACGACGCCGGCAAGAAAACCGGCGCCTATTTTCGCAAGTGCGATCATCAAGCGGTGCAGCAGACCTACGCCGGCACGATCGTCGACAAATCGAAACGCAAGAGTGAGGGCGAATATTTCGTCATTTCGTCGACCGTCGGCGGCGACTACGCGGCGGAGTCATGCGACGCGGTCGACGCGGTCGCTGCGACAAAGATCTTCGGCAGCGAGACGATCGTCGCACGCGACTCTTACACGGCGATCAGCCTCAAGGCCTAAAGGCAAACCCGACTAGCTCACGCGCGCGATTTCGCCGAACCGTCCGGCCTTGTAATCTGCAAACGCCTGCTCGAGTTCGGCACGCGTATTCATCACGAACGGACCGTAGCGTGCGACGGGTTCCTCGATCGGCATCGCCGCGATGACGAGCGCTTCGTACCCCGACGCGCCGGCTTCAAGGCGAAGAGTCGCGGGTGCGTGCGCGATGAGCGCAACGTGATGATCCGCGAGCGCCGCGCCCTCGACGCGACCGGAACCGTCGATCGTGTGCACGATCGCGTTCGCGTCTGACGGCACCGGCACGACGGTGCTCACGTACGGGTCGAGCTTGACATGCAGCATCGTCGCCGGCACGGTCGTTTCGATCGGTGAGCGCTGCCCGTCGACCTCGCCCGCAATTACGCGAATCCAATGTCCATCGCCGCTGATAATCGGAAGCCGATCGCTCGCGTACTCTTGATAGCGGGGCTGCGTCATCTTGAGCGACTTCGGGAGGTTGACCCAGATCTGGAACCCGTGCACTCGACCGCCGTCACGCGCGATGTCCGTTGCGGGCATCTCCGAGTGAATCACACCGGCACCGGCGGTCATCCACTGAACGTCGCCGGGGCGCAACGCGCCGCGATGACCGTGCGAGTCTTCGTGCTCCATCGATCCGTCGATCAGATACGTGACCGTCTCAAAACCGCGATGCGGATGGTCCGGCGCGCCGACGGCTTCGCCCGGGCCGTACTCGACAGGTCCCATTTCATCGACCAACAGGATCGGATCGAAGTGGGAAAGTCCGGCTACCGGAAAGGGCCGGCGAATCCGGAACCCGCCGCCTTCGACGGTTTGCTCCGTCGGTACGACACGGACTTGAGTGTGGTTATCTGAAGCCATTGCTCCCTCATAACCCAGCCACGGTTGCAACCGGTGGCGCCCGGCGACTCGCCGCCAGCGCGCACTAAAACGGCGGCGGATTGATCGGTTGGTAGATCGGCGCGTTGTTGCATTCGTCGGGCTGGCCGCCGCCCGGAGCGCAGCCCGGGTGGCCGATCCGGAAGATGTTTTGCCGCATCTGCCATTCGACGATCGATTGCATCATGAGATTGCTCCGCAATCCGGCATGCAGTCCGCCTCCCGTATCGATGTGATAACCGACGGCTTGCGTTCCGGCGCTTTGGGCCGCCACGAACTCGATCGCATCAGCCGTGTTGCGCGCCAGACCGATCGCGCCGGTCAGCGGTCCGTTCTTGCGCAGTTGCGTGCGCTGTTCGGCAAGCGACATCTTCGTGAACGCCGGCAGCGCGAGCGGCAGACTGCTCTCCACTCGCGCGTAGGCGAGCGTATTTGCCAAGTCGGCGTTCGAGAAGCCGGCGACGAGCGCCCGCCGCTCGACGGTCATGGAAATCCGGCGAGACGGCCATTCCGACGATGCGCCCACCCCACGCTGAGGCGTTGCGAAGCACGGTCAACGCGGGCGTAGGGCCGTGCGCGCGTTACTCGCGCGCAATTGCGCCTCGCGGATTTTGATCGAACGCTGCTCCCTCGAACGTACGCAGCCGGCGCTCCTCGCCCGCCGAAAGGCCCCCGACGATAAACGCGTCCATCTGTAGTTCCGCGTCGACGTCACCGGTGGCAGCGGCTCGTCCGGGTCCCGCTGCGGCGAGCGCAAGAAACGTCATGGAACAGAGTGCGGCGATCGAGCGAAAAGAAGCCCTGCCGTTCTCTTCCCAACCTCGGCTATAATGTTGCGGAGGTCAACGCGTCCGGGGCACCGAGCAAGCTCGACGAACGAACGATGTCATCAACGATCGCGTGCACGCTTTCAGCGAGCGTTTGCGATTCCGTATCGATGACGAGGTCGGGTGATTCGGGCACGTCGTAGGGTGCAGATACGCCGGTGAAGTCCGCGATTTCCCCGGTGCGTGCCTTCCGGTAATGTCCTTTAACGTCGCGCGCTTCGCACGCCGCGACGCTCGCACGCACGTAGATTTCGCGGAATGCACCGCGGGCCGCTGCACGCGCTCGCATCCGGTCCTCGGCGTGGGGTGAAATCGTGCTGGCGAGCACGATCGTGCCCGCCTCCGCAAAGAGCGCCGCGACCTCGCCGACGCGCCGGATGTTTTCGGTGCGCTCCTCGTGCGAAAAGCCGAGATCCGCGTTCAACCCGCGGCGCACGTTGTCGCCGTCGAGCACGAAAACGAAATACCCGCGTGAAAAGAGCTCCCGTTCGACGGCCATTGCGAGCGTGGACTTACCGCTGCCGGGAAGTCCGGTAAACCAGGCGACGAGCCCACGATACCCGTTGCGCGCCTCGCGTTCTTCATGCGAGACGAGATGGCCCTGCGGCACGACGTTCGCATTGCGCTGCGTCGGCTCGACGCGTGAAAGTTTTCCGCCGGCGACGACTTCGCCGTTACGAAGCAGCACCGAACGATCGCCGGGTTCTGCGGCGACGATCCGTGCTGCTCGCAAGCGTAGTGAAAATGCCGCGTGACGCGACGACTCGTTCGGCGACACGCGGTCGAGAATCGAAAGATCGATCGTCTCTTCGATGCCGGCGACGGTCACGGCGATCTCGGCGCGGCCGATCTTCGCTTGCAGCGTCTCGCCGCCGCGTGGCGGTTCGGCGGAGAGCCAGAAGAACACACCGTCGAACGCCGCGGTCGCGCTCGGAGCGGGTGCATCAGCATGCGTGATGACGTCGCCGCGGTCGACGAACACCGGATCGTCGAACGTCAGTCCGATCGCTTCGCCCGTCGTCGCCGCGCGTTCGTCCTCGGGCCAGCGCTTGATGTGCCGCACGCGCGTGATCGCGCCGCTCGGCGAAAGACGCACGCGCTCGCCGGCGGCGACACGTCCCGCAACGACGGTACCCACCGCGATGCGTTCGTCGGTGAACCGGTACACGTCCGCGATCTCGACGTGCAACGGCCGATCGCCAAGCGGGTCGGCCGGGTGTAACCCGACGAGCACCTCGATGAGCGTCGGGCCCGTGTACCAGGCGGTTCGCACCGAACGTCGCACCACGTTGTCGCCGTCGCGTGCCGAAAGCGGCACCACCGCGAGGAGCTTCTTGCCCGCCGTCTCGAGCAGCGCGCGAGTATCACCTTCGAGTTCCAAAAAACGCTGCTCGGCGTGCTCGACGGCATCAATTTTGTTGACCGCGACGATGATTTCCGGAACGTCGAGAAGCTGCAGCAAATATGCGTGGCGGTACGTCTGATCGCGGATGCCCTCGAGCGCATCGATCACCAAAATTCCGGCGTCGGCGTCAGCCGCACCGCTCATCATGTTCTTGATGAATTCGCGGTGACCGGGCGTATCGATGATCACAATACGCCGGCCGCCGTAATGCATCCACACGCGCGTCGTCTCGATCGTGATCGCCTGATCCCGCTCCTCTTGGGCGGCGTCGACCGCGAACGACCATTCCGTCGCGAGACCGCGGCGCGCGCTCGACGCCGTGATTTCGTCGGCCTTGCCGTCGGCAAGGCTTCCGGTATCGTAGAGCAGCCGGCCGATCAGCGTCGACTTCCCGTGATCGACGTGACCCGTAATGGCAACGCGCAGGTCCATCACATGTAGCCGCCCGCGCGTAGCCGCTCGAACGATGCTTCGCTTTCGTTGTCCATCGTGCGCCCGGCACGTTCCGGGACGCGCGTCGCACGCAGTTCGGCGATGATTGCATCGAGCGTGTCCGCCGTGCTGGCGATCGGAACCGTTATGTTTTTCTCGCCGAGCGAACGATACCGTTTCCCGTCCCGAGCAAGATACAGCGGAACGTACGGGATGTTTTCGCGCTTCGTGTATTCCCAGATATCGAGTTCGGTCCATGAGAGGAGCGGGTGTACGCGCAAGTGCGCGCCGTCCGGCACCGTCGTCGTATAAAAGCCCCAGAACTCGGGCGGCTGTTCTTTCACGTCCCACGTGCCGTCAATGCGGCGCGGGCTGAACACGCGCTCTTTCGCGCGCATTGCTTGTTCGTCGCGGCGGATACCCACCATCACCGCATCGAACTTCTGCTCGCGTAACATCGTGCGCAAGCCTTCGGTTTTCCGGGCAGCGGCGCGCGTCGCCGGCGGCAACGTTTGATCGACGTCGCTCTCCGGCGGGCAGATCTGCGCGTGGTAGTCGAGCCCCCACTCCGCGATCATGCGGTCGCGAAAGGCGTAGACCTCGGGCAACTCCATGTGCGTCTCGAGTAGCACGAGCGGAAACGGAACGCGCCCGAAAAATGCTTTGCGCGCGAGCCAAACGAGCGCCGTACTATCTTTCCCGATGGACCACAACATGCACGGCTTGCTGCTTGCGCGATATGCCTCGCGCAAGATCGAAATCGTCTCCGCCTCCAGGCGGTCAAGAGCGTCCACGAAGTTCTCCTGCGGTCGACCGGATGAGCGTCAACGCGATCGCCACGACGGCGAGCGCCGCCGCAAGCGTGAAAGCGCCGACGAGGTTATCGTCATTGTAGAGGTTCTCGATGTGCAGCGGCACCGTGTCGGTGAAGCCGCGAATGCGGCCTGAGACCACCGATACCGCTCCGAACTCACCGAGCGCGCGCGCATTGCAGAGCAACAGTCCGTTGAAGATCGCCCAGCGAGCGCGAGGGAACGTCACGCGCACGAACGTCTGCCAGAGGCTCGCCCCCAGACCCAACGCGGCCTCTTCGTGTTCGCGTCCCGATTCGTTCATCAACGCGATCGTTTCGCGCGCGACGTACGGGAACGTGACGAAGATCGTGGCGAGAATGATGCCCGGCGGGGCAAATGCGATCTTCCAGCCGTGGCTGATGAACCACGCACCGACGGGTGACCGCGATCCGAAGCACAGCAGTACCGCGAGACCCGCCACGACCGGCGAGACGGTCAGCGGCAGATCGATGACCGCGAGCAGCCACGTCTTGCCCGGAAAATCGTACTTCGTCATCGTCCACGCCGCGAGCACGCCGAACGTCCCGTTCACGGCGATCGTGATCGCCGCAACGAACGCGGTAAGCGCAATCGCGTCGCGCGCGTAGGGATCAGCGAATGTCGCAAGTGCGCTCGGGACGCCGGCCGCCAGCGCTTCCGCCATGACCGAAACGAGCGGCAACAGAACGAACAATCCGAGCAGCACGATCACACCGCCGACGGCCAGAATCAACGTGCACCCGCCGCGGTACTGAGCCGCCGCTGCAATCCGTTGATCGCGAGCAACAACGCGAACGATGCGAGCAGCGAAACGAGCGCCACGGCCGCGGCGCCCGCGTAGTCATACGCTTCCAAGCGCGTGACGATGACGAGCGGCGCGATCTCGGTGTGCAGCGGAATGTTGCCGGCAATGAAGATGACAGAACCGTATTCGCCGACCGTTCGCGCGAGCGCAAGCGCAAAGCCCGTCAGGAAGGCCGGGGCCAACAGCGGCAACATGACGCGCGCGACGACGCCGAGCGGCGACGCGCCGAGCGACGCGGCCGCTTCGGCGAACTCGTGCGGCAGCGTGGCGATGATCGGCTGCACCGTCCGGACGACGAACGGGAGGCCGACGAACGTGAGCGCGAGGACGATTCCGAGCGGCGTGTACGCAATCGGAAAACCATGTTGCGAGCACCACGATCCGACCCAGCCGTGCGGACCGTACAGGGTCGCGAGCGTAATGCCCGTGACGGCCGTCGGCAGCGCGAAGGGCACGTCGACGACCGCGTCGAGCACGCGCATCCCGCGTGAGGGATAACGCACCAACACCGCGGCGATCGCCGCGCCGGCGACGACGTCGATCGCCGCCGCGACGAACGACGCCCCGAAGCTCAGTCGATATGCGGCGAGAGCACGCGGAGAGAACGCCGTGGCGAGCAGTTGCGCCGGCGAGATACCGCTCAGCGAGAGTACGATCGCGGCCAGCGGCGCGACGATGACGATCGACACGATCGTCATCGTCAAGCCGAGCGCGATGCCGCGTCCCGGAATCATCAAAGCGTCACTTCGAGCTGTACAGCTGGTCGAAGACGCCGCCGTCCGCGAAGAAACGCTGCTGCGCTGCGCCCCAGCCGCCGAAATTGGCAATCGTCGTCAGGTCGGTCCGAGCGAACGTCGTGCCGCAGCGGCCGTACACCGATTGCAAGCGCGGACGATAGCCCCACTTGCAGGCCAGGCGCTGTGCTTGCGGCGAGTACAGATACTGCAGGTACGCTTTGGCGAGCACCGTCGTGTTGTGTTTGGCGACGTTTGCATCGACGTAGGCGACGGGCGGTTCGGCCAAGACACTCACCGATGGGACGATGAGCTCGTACTGGCCGGGATGCTGCTTCATCGCGAGCAACGCTTCATTCTCCCACCCGATGAGGACATCGCCGAGCCCGCGCTCGACGAACGTTACGGTCGACGCGCGCGCGGCGGTGTCGAGCACCGTCACGTTTTTGTACACCGAGCCGACGAACGCGCGCGCCTTCGCGTCGTCGTTGCGGTTGCGCTTGAGACCATAGGAATACATGGCCAGAAAATTCCAGCGCGCGCCGCCGCCGGTTTTCGGGTTGGCCGAGATGACCGCGACACCCGGTCGAGCCACATCGTCCCAGTCGCGGATATGCTTGGCATTGCCCTTCCGAACCAGCAGCACGATCGTCGAGGTGTACGGGCTCGCGTTATCCGGAAGGCGCCGGGACCAGTCCGGCGCGATCAGCTTCGCTTTCGTCGCGATCGCGTCGATGTCGTAAGAGAGCGCGAGCGTGACGACATCCGCTTCGAGCCCATCGATCACCGCACGTGCTTGCGATCCGGATCCGCCGTGCGATAGCTGCACGGCGACGTCGTCGCCCGTCTTCCTTTTCCAATACGCTGCGAAGAGCGCGTTGTAATCAGCGTAGAACTCGCGGGTCGGATCGTACGAGACGTTCAACAGCGTCGACGCGCCGGCCGCGTACGCGAGCGCAAACACGGCGACGAGCGTCGCCGCGAAAACTGCCGGCAGCTTCATCTAGCCGTTGCGCTCCGGCGCACGTAGATCGAACCTGCGTTGTTCAATAGCGGCAAAGAAGAGCCGATCGCCGACGGTAACGGACGCGAGCCGGGAATTCGGTACGTTGACCTCGGCGTGCACGACGGCATCGCCCCCGATTGCCAGTTCGAACCGGCGGCGGGACCCAAGTTCGACGACGCGCGCAACCCGCGCGGTCCCGGCATCATCGAAGGGGAGCGTGTCCAGACGAATTTCGTGCGGCCGCACGTAACGTACGCCGTTCGCGTCGGCGAGCGCATTCGCCGGACCGAAGAAGCGCAATGCAAACGGCGAAACGGGATCGTGATAAAGCTCGAGCGGGGAGCCCGCCTGCTCGATGCGGCCACCCTGCATGAGCACGAGCGAATCGGCAATTTCCATCGCTTCTTCAGCGTCGTGCGTCACGAGCACCGTCGTAAGCGCAATCTGATCGTGCAAGTCGTGCAGCCAACCGCGGAGATCGCGGCGGACGTTCGCGTCGAGTGCGGCGAACGGTTCATCGAGCAGCAGCAACGACGGTTCGGCCGCCAGCGCACGAGCCAGCGCGATGCGCTGGCGTTGGCCGCCGGAAAGCTCGTGCGGGTAGCGCTTGGCATAGCCCGGCAACTGCACGAGATCCAGCAATTCGCGAACGCGCGAACGGACGCGGTCGCGCTCGGTGCGGCGCACGTCGAGGGCAAAGGCGATGTTGCGTTCCACCGTCAGGTGCGGAAAGAGCGCATAGCTTTGGAAGACGAAGCCGATGTTGCGTTTGCGCAGCGGGACGCCGGTGATCTCGACGCCGTCGAGCGCGATACGCCCGGCGTCGATCGTCTCGAAGCCGGCGATCGCGCGGAGCAGCGTCGTCTTGCCGCAACCCGACGGGCCCAGCAGCGCGGTGAGCGTCCCCGACCGGATACTGAGCGACACGCGGTCGAGCGCGGTGACCGACGCGAAGCGTTTGCTGACGCCGTCGAGCACGACGTTACCCGACATGGATGCCGCACTCGGTTTTCGCAGAGCCTGCCCACCGGCCGGCGCGCTCGTCGTCGCCCACGTTTGCGCGCATTGTGCAGTGCGTGCAGCCGATGCTGCGATAGCCGTCGTGCAGCAGCGTATTGACGTCGATGTCGTGCTCGACGACATAGGTCCACACGTCGTCACTGGTCCAGTCGGCGAGCGGCGCGATCTTTACGACGTTCGATGTCTCGCTCCACGAGACCACGGGCAGCGCCGCGCGCGTCGCGCTCTGATCGCGACGCACCGCGGTCATCCACGCGTCGACGTCGGTGAGGTACCGGCGCAGCGGCTCGACTTTGCGCAAATTGCAGCACGCGTCGGGATTGCGCGACCACAACGCTTCACCGTGCGCGCCGGCCTGCTGCGCGACGGTTTCGCGCGGCTTGACCGCGTCGACGGTGATGCCGTACCGCGCTTCAACGCGGCGCACGAGCGCATATGTTTCCGCGAACAGCAGTTCGGTATCAACGAAGAATACGCGCGTTCGCGAATCGAGCTGCATCGCGAGGTCGAGCATCACCATCCCCGCGGCGCCGCCGAACGAGACCGAGAGCGCGACGCGCCCCGGAAACGTTTCGAGGGTTCGCTCGACGACCGACCGCGCGCGTTCGAGGCGCTCCGTTCGGCTCGCGCCGGGCATAATTTGAGAGGCCCTCGCGATCGCCGCGAGGGCCTCTGAAGCAACCGGACTCGACATCCTTGGCTCTACGAGACCCCCACGCGGCGGAACGGCACACAGCCGCGACACGAACAGGAACACCGGAGCGTGGAAAACATCGACCCGACCATACCACGTCCGAAGTGGACTGGTCAAGCCGCAGATCTCTCGCGTAGATATCTCGCGCGTGACAATCGGCCGCGCCTCATGCTAGGATGCCCGGATCATGAGCGTTACCGACCGGTATCTCGACAATAATCATCGCTACGCAACAAACGCGGGGCACGGAGCGCTGCCGATGCCGCCGTCCCAGCAGGTCGCGGTGGTGGCGTGCATGGACGCACGTTTGGATGTGTATCGCATCCTCGGACTCGCCGAAGGCGAAGCGCACGTGATCCGCAACGCGGGCGGCGTCGTCACGGATGACGCGTTACGCTCGCTGATCATCTCGCAGCGCCTCCTCGGCACGAGCGAGGTCATGCTCGTTCATCATACCGATTGCGGCATGCTCACATTCAAGGACGACGAGCTACGCACGGCGATCGGCGCGGAAGTCGGCGAGAAGCCGCTCTTCGCGTTTCAGGCGTTCGACAACCTCGACGACGACGTGCGCGAAGGTCTGCATCGCGTGCGCAACAATCCGTTCTTGCTGCACCGCGACGCCGTTCGCGGCTTCATCTTCGACGTCGCGACCGGCAAACTGCACGAAGTAACGTAGGACATCGCGCGCAACTCTGGCTGAGCGAAGCCAGTCGCAGTGGGCGATGCAAGCCATACGCGCGACCGAATTCGGCGGACCCGGCGTTCTCGAACTCGTCGAGGCTCCCACACCGGCACCGGGCCCCGGCGAGGCGCTCGTTCGCGTCGCAGCGGCCGGCGTCAACTTCATGGATATCGGACAACGAACGGGACGGCGGCCGGGAACGACTCCGCCCTTCATCCCGGGCGGCGAAGCGTCGGGAACGGTCGAAGCCGTCGGCGCGGGCGCGAGCAACGTCAAGCCGGGAGACCGCGTCATGTATGCGATGGCGCCGGCGACGTACGCGCAGTATGCGGTTGCGCCGGCTTGGCGTCTCATTCACGTTCCCGACGACATCGATTTGGTCGACGCGGGGGCGATCGCGTTGCAAGGGCTCACCGCGCACTACTTGTTGCACGACTACGTGACGGTCGGAGCCGGCACGAGCGTGCTCGTGCACGCCGTCGCCGGCGGCGTGGGGCTTCTGCTCGCGCAGTGGGCAGCGCACCTCGGAGCGCACGTGATTGGTACGACGTCGAGCGAAGCGAAGGCCACGAAGGCGCGCGCGGCCGGCGCGCGTGACGTGATTCTCTATACGCAGACCGACTTCGCCGTCGAGGTCAATCGGATCACCGAGGGACGCGGCGTCGATCTCGTTCTCGACGCGGTCGGGAAAACGACGTTCCCGGGTGACATGGATGCCGTACGTAATCTTGGCCGCATCGTCGTCTACGGCGCGGCAAGCGGGCAAGCCGATCCCGTCTCGCCGAACGCGTTCAGCGCTCGCGGCATCACCGTGAGCGGCGCCGGGCTCGCGCACTTCACAAAGACGGGCGAGGAAATTCAGCGACGCGCGGACGCGATTTTCGCCGGCATCCGCGCGGGTTGGTTGCATTTCGCGATCGATCGCACATTGCCGCTCGCAAACGCCGCCGACGCGCAACGTGCCATCGAAGCGCGCGAGACATCGGGCAAACTGCTGCTCGTTCCCTAAGAGACGCTCATCATGATTTCGGATAGATCGCTTGTTTGCCGACCTGCGGCCAGGCAATCGGGGCGCTGCATTTTTGGAGGGATTCGGACGCCGGCAGCGCTGCGTCCCACAACGCGGCGATGAGACGTTTGCGCGTCACATCATCGGCGTCGGGACTTGTAAGCCATAACAGCGGATCGACCATGATGTCCGGCTCGAAAAGCCCGGATTTGTAGATCGCCATGGCGCTCGTCGTCATACGCGACTTGACCATGCCGCCCGGCACCAGCACGTTCAGCGTGACGCCCGTATTTGCGAGATCGTCGGCCATCGCGGCGGAATGCGCTTCGTTTGCCGCCTTTGAGCCGCCATAGGGAATCATTCCCTGACGGAACATCGTGTCGAGACTCGTCGTCACGTTTATGATGCGGCCCCAGCGTTGCTCGAGCATCGGGGCGACCGCGGCGCGCGTCATGAGAAATGGCGATACGGCGTTCACGTCGAGGACGCGGCGGAAATCGGCGGGCGCGATGTCCCAGAACTTTTCCGGGCGTTTGCTGCTCGGTGGGAGCAGCGATTCGAGATTGACGCCGGCGTTGTTGACCAAGATGTCGAGCCGCCCGAATTGTTCGATCGTCTTCGCGATGATTGCGGCGGCGGTTTCATCGAGCGTAATGTCGGCGGCGTAGATCAGCAACGCAGGGTCGGCGTCGAACAGCGCTCGATCGATATCGACGGCGACCACGCACGCTCCGGCCTGCAGAAGTCCGAGCGTAACCGCACGACCGATGCCGCGACCGGCTCCGGTGACGATAGCGACCTTTCCAGCGTGTGTTTGAGCGGCCGTCACGTCAAATCAAGGCGACGGCGGGATCGTGCGCGGCGCGCAACTTTTTAGTAGCGGCCACGTCGACATCGTTTGTTTGGCGATCGATGACGACACCGTAGGCATCACGTGCTGCCGCAAGCGAGACGTATCCGTTACGCACGTCGGAGGCGACCGCGACGGGATCGCGCTCGAACGGATCGCCGTAGCCGCCGCCGCCGCTTTGCTCGAGCCGGAATACGTCTCCGGCCCGAAGCTGGCGTGTCACGATCGGGCCGAGCGCCTCGCGGCTGGGGAGGTCGGGGTTGATCGTCGTCGCCGACGTGCGCGGGGCGCCGCCGCCGTCCAGTCCCCAGGCCGAGAAGTGGTGGTTCGCCGATCGGACGGTGACGATACAGTCGGTGAGCACCTGGTAGTCGCGCACGTACCCGACGCCGCCACGGTGACGCCCGGGGCCCGCCGAGTCTTCCCACGTGCCGTACTGACGGACCATCACCGGATACTCGCTTTCTACGATCTCGACCGGCGCCGACGGCGTGATGTGGTTCATGGCTTGGATGATCGACGTGCCGTCGTGCTCGCTCGTTCCGCCGAGTGCGGTACAGGTTAGCTCATACTGCACGGCACGCTTACCGGTACGCGACTGCGCGTAGCCGACGGCAATTGCACCGTGGCCGAGCCCCGAGGGCGCGAAGGCACGGGCCGGATTCAGTTTTCCGAGTGCTGCAAGCACCACGTTGTACACGATATGGGCGGTCGGAAAGTAGTGGTTCACGGTTGCGGGGTGTTGGGGATTCACGACCAGTCCGTCGGGCATGACGAAGTCGACGGCCTGCGTCAGTCCGGAGTTCACGGGGATCGACGGATCCGTGGCGGCGAGCATCGCGAGCAGCGAGACCGCTTGCGCCGTTGTCCTATTGACGTTCACCGGACCGCGCGTCTGCGGCGATGAACCCGAGAAGTCGAGCACGAGCCGGTCGCCGCGCTTCTCGGCGCGCACGTGGATGCGGATCGGCACGTCGACGTCCGCGCCGTCATGATCGAGGAAGCCTTCCATGTCCGCGACGTCGTCGTCGAGCGCAGCCAACTCGCCGCGTATCCGCGCGGCCGTCCGGTCGAGGATCTCGCGCATAATGTCGGCGATCGTCCCGCGGCCATACTCCGCGCATAGCGCTGCGAGCCGCTGGACGCCGAGGCGCGTGCAGCCGACTTGGCCGCGCAAGTCGCCGAGGACGACGTCCGGGATGCGGCTGTTACGCCGGATGATCGCTTCGATGGCGGTCTCGATTCCGGCGTTCGTCTGATAGCGCACCGGCGGCAACAGCAACCCGTCGTGATAGATCTCGCGCGCCGCTGCGCCCGACGAGCCGGGCACGATGCCGCCGATGTCGGCCTTGTGCGCCATGCTCACCCCAAAACCGATGAGTTCGCCGTCGAAAAAGCCGGGCGTGATCGCCATGAAATCGGGTGCGTGCGGGTTGCCCCCGAGGTAGGGATCGTTGACGACAAAGCTCTCGCCCGGGACAAGTGTCTCGCGCGGGAAACTCGCCAGCACACTGCTCACCGCGTGCTGATACGGCAACGAGTGATACTGCAGACCGCCGCTCACGATGATCACGCGGCCGTTCGCATCGGTTAGCCCGGCCGTGCCGTCCTTGGACTCGCGCAATACCGGCGAATACCCGCTGTGATAAAGCGCGTGTTCCATCGTCGAGGCGATCTCGCGGATGCGGCTCGAAACGACTTCGATCGTGATCGGGTCGGCACTCATTCGATCTCCTCGATCAGCAGCGTCCCGAAGCGGTCAAGATGCGCACGTTGGCCGGCGAGCACGATCGTGGTCGAATCGAACTGGTTGATCACTGCCGGTCCGTCGAGCGTCTCGCCGGCTGCAAGCCGTTCGCGTTCGACCACGGCCGCCTCGGCAAAGGCGCGGCGCGTGACGTCATACATTGGACGCGTCCCGATGCGCCCCGCACCTGCGGGCCGCTCGCCGAGCGCCGGAAACGCGAAGCGGTCGACGACGATCTCGGCGGTGAGACGGAACGTGACAACCTCGACGTCCTCGCCTTGCGCCGACTGCCCATACACTTGCCGGTGCAGCGCGTTGAATGCCGCCTTGATCGCCGGCCGGTCGTCGTCGAGGAGGTCACGCGCCGGCACGTCGACCGTCAGTTGATAGCCTTGGTGAACGTAGCGCAGATCGAGCTGGCGACGCAGCACGGCCGCATCGCGTGCAAAGCCTTCCGCCTCGACGTCGGCGAGCGCCTGCGCTTCGAGATCGGCGAACGCGGCGTTCATCCGGTCGAGCGGCGCGACCGCGAGCAATCCGATCGATGACCGCAAGTAGGCGTGCTTGACTGACGTTTGTAGCAGACCCGCAGCGCAACTGATGCCGGGATGCGGTGGAACGACCACGCGCGGGATGCCGAGATCTCGCGCGAGCTGAGCAGCGTGCAACGGTCCCGCACCGCCGAACGCGACGAGCGAAAACGCGCGCGGGTCTTGACCTTCTTCTTGCAGCGCGAGGCGCAGATCGACGGCCATCTTCGTGTTCACGATGCGAATGATGCCCGCGGCAGCGTCGAGAAGTGAAAGTCCGAGGGGTTGCGCGACGCGGCGCTCGATGGCGGTGCGCGCTGCGGTAGCGTCGAGCCGGTATTTTCCGGCGATCGGCACATCGGCGCTGAGCATGCCGAGAACGAGGTTCGCGTCGGTAACGGTCGGCAGCTCGCCGCCGCGGCTGTAACACGCGGGACCGGGATCGGCGCCGGCACTCTGCGGCCCAACTTTCAGCAGGCCGTCCTTACCGATCCACGCGATCGTTCCGCCGCCGGCACCGAGCGTGCGAATCTTGAGCATCGGCGAGGCGATGTCTTGACCAGCGATGGTGCCTTCCGACGTCTCGAGCACGCGCCCGTCGACGATGACACTGATGTCGGTGCTCGTGCCGCCGATGTCGAGCGTGATCATGTGCGAGAGCGACGCGACGCGTCCGAGTTCTGCCGCTGCGACGACGCCTGCCGCGGGCCCCGACAACAGCGTTTGGTTTGGGAAACGCGCACCGACCTCCAGGCGCATCAAGCCGCCGTTGGACTGCATGAGAAACCGTTGTGGCGTGTCGACGCCCGCGGCCGAAATGCGTTCCCCGAGATTTACGAGGTACCGCTCAACCGTCGGCCCGACGTACGCGTCCATCACGGTGGTCGAGAGGCGCGGATACTCGCGGATCAGCGGCAGCACGGTCGAAGAAAGCGAGACGCGACAATCGGGCAGCAATTCCGCGATCAACTCGGCTGCGCGCCGTTCGTGTGTTGGATCGAGGAAGGCGAAAAGAAAGCAGACGGCGATCGACGCGACGCCCTTCGCGCGCAGGGCCAGGATCGCACGGCGCAGATCGTCTTCATCGAGCGGCGTGTGGATATCACCGCGAAAGTCGAGCCGCTCGGTCACTTCTTCCGTTAACCATTGCGGTACGAGCATCGGCGGCTTGCGGAACATCGGGTCGATCAGGTCCGTGCCGGACGGTTGTGTGAAGCCGCGCGCTTCGTACGTGGCGCGGAACCCGCGCGTCACGAGCAGACCCGTTGCGACGCCTTTCATCTCTAAGAGCGCGTTGGTGGCGACGGTCGTGCCGTGCACGAGCGTCCCGATCTCGGCGGGACCGACGCCGCCGGCGAAGAGCTCGTCGAGCGCACGCAAAACCGCGACCGACGGATCAGCCGGATGCGAAGGCACCTTCGCCAAGCGGAACTCGCCCGAAGCGGGGTCGACTGCGATGAGGTCGGTGAACGTCCCGCCCGTATCGATACCGACCATCCAACTGCGTGTCGCGGTCATTCGATCCGCGTCTTCGAAGCGCTAATGCGCATCCCAGCATCAACCGCCATCGGAAGAATCCTCTGTCGAAGGGCGTCGCAAGTCAAGCGCTGCCGTTCTGCAATATAGACGTCGTCGGAGACGCCGCCTAGATCGGGTCGGCGAAGAGAAACTCGAGGTCGTCTTTGGTGAGCGACTTCGCGATCGCGCTGTCGGCCTTGATGACGGAACGTGAGAGCGCGCTCTTGCGCTCGGCGAGCGCACGAATCTTTTCCTCGACCGAGCCGGCCGTGACCATACGATACGCTGTCACGGGCCGCGTCTGACCGATGCGATGGGTCCGGTCGATCGCTTGACGCTCGACAGCCGGGTTCCACCACGGGTCGTAAAGGATCACGTAATCGGCGGCGGTCAACGTCAGTCCGACGCCGCCGGCCTTGAGCGAACACAGAAACACGGGCGGTCCGTCGGCCGACATGAAGCGCTCGACTTCGGCTTGCCGGTCGCGATCTTTGGTCGCGCCGTCAAGGTATCCATACGCGACGTCGCGCTTCTGCAGCGACGCGCGCATGATCTTGAGCATGGAAGCGAACGCCGAAAACACAAGCACTTTGTGGCCGCCGGAGAGCACTTCGTCGACGGTCTCGAGAAACGCGTCGAACTTGCCGCTCGCGTCAGGCTCGTCGACGTACTCGGGCATGATGAGCCCCGGATGCGCGCAGACTTGACGCAGACGCGTCAGGGCCGCAAGGACGTGAACCGTGGCGCCTTCCATTCCGCCGTCTTCGTCGATCTGCGCGAGCACGTCGCGACGCGCCGCCTCGGCGATCCCGCGGTAGAGGCGGCGCTGCAGCGCCGAGAGGTCGCACTCGATGATCTGCTCGGTGCGCTCCGGCAACTCTTTCGCGACGTCTTCCTTCGTGCGCCGTAAGACGAACGGTTCGAGGCGCGACCGCAGCACCTGCGCCGCGCCCTCGTCACCTTCGGCAATCGGGTTTTCGAAGCGGCGGCGGAACGACGTCTCCGATCCGAGCAAGCCCGGTTCGACGAACGCGAAGATCGACCACAGGTCGCGCAGCGAGTTCTCGACCGGCGTACCGGTAAGTGCGAGACGGTTGTCGGCACGCAGGTTGCGCACGACCTTGGCAATTTGCGACGACGGGTTCTTCGCGTTTTGCGCTTCGTCGAGAATGAGCGAACGGAAGTTGAACCGTTCGAGCGCTTCGGCATCGAGCCGCGCAAGCGCGTACGACGTTATGACCACGTCGACGTCGGGGACCTCGCCGTAGCGCGCAGCGCGATCCGCGCCCGACTGTAGGCGCAACGTCTTGAGCGCCGGAGCGAACCGCGCGATCTCGTTTTCCCAGGTGTGCGTTACGGACGTCGGCGCGATGACGAGCGAGGGCGACGGGCCTTCTTGTTCTTTGCGATAGAGCAGCTGCGAGATGACGGTGAGCGTCTTCCCCGTGCCCATGTCGTCGGCGAGAATGCCGCCGAACCGGAACGAGCGCAGATAGTCGAGAAAGTCGACGCCTTGGCGTTGATAGTCGCGCAAGGTGGTCGCCACGGCTTGGGGCGGCACGACGTGCGGAATGCCTTCGAAATTGCGCAGGCGCTCGCGCAAGTGTTCGACTTCTTCGGGCAACGCGACGTCGCCGAAGGCCTCGTGAATTTCGTCGTGCAGAGCGACGAGCGCGGCCATGCCCGTGCGCCGGCGATCGTTGAGTTCGGCGAGCAATGTGCGGCGCGAGCGCAACGCTTCGACGTCGAAAAGTTTGCCCCGCACTTCTGCGTAACGCCCGCTGGATTGCAGCAGGGTAGCGAGTTCTTTGGGCGTGAGCGCGTCGCCATCGCCGACGAACACGTCGACACTGAGTTCGAACCAGTCGCGTTCGCCGTCGGCATCATCTTTGCGCGCGGAGATCGAGACGTCGATCGCCGATTCGCCGGCCGCCACCGTCGCGAGCGAGTCGTCGAGTTGGACCTCGATGTCGTCCCACGCATGCACCGTCTCACGCACGAACGTCGCCGCACGCTCTACGTCGTGCAAGGCGAACGAATCGCCGCCGCGCGGGACGAAACCCGCTTCGAGGAAGCGATTCCCGAGTGCTCGCGCCGTGTTCGGCGCGAAGCGCACGAAGCGTCCGGCGGTCGACGCGACCGAACCGTGCAGCGAGAAGGGCGCACTGGCGCTGGTAATGCGGTCGACGAACGCCAAGCGCGCGACGAGTGCGCCGTCGCTCCACCGCAGCCGCGCGATCGCGCCCGGGGCCTCTGCGTCGACGACGCCGAGTTCGTGCCGATCCTCGGCCGACAGAAACGGTGCGACCCGAGCGATCGTTCCGATTGACGGCCGGTTGCCGTTTCCGTTTGCGGCGACGCCGTTCGTCGCGCCGTTGCTCGAGAGCGCATCGCACGCCGCGATGACCCGTTTGGCGTCGAACCGGCCGTCGAGCAGGTACGCGGTACGTTCGGTGAAGAGCCACGCCGGCGGTCCATCGATCACGATCGCGCCGCGCGGTGTAAAGCGGCGGCCGTCGGCGCGTTCGAGCGCCGGCACGAAATGATCGCCCGAGCGCACGGCGCGTAACCGCACGCCGCGCACGTCGACCTCGAACGAAGCGAGCTCGACTGGGTGCCGGTTGGCGCCCGGGTGATCGTCGAACCGCGTCCGCGGGTGGCGGGCGAGCCGAAAGAGCGCGCGTGCCAACGCGCGCTGTGACACGCGCGTGCCGAACGCTTCCTGCACGGCTTCGTCGCGGATCAGTTCGCGATCGGCATCGTCCCAATCGTCGGCGGGCGTCGATTCCATCATCCCGAGAATCGACTCTGCGTCGCGGATCACACCGCGCAGCCGCGGCGTGTCGAGGTAAAGCGCGCCGGATAGCGTCTTCCCGTCCGACGACGAGATCACGGGCCATACGCTGCGCGCCCGTGCCCGCGGTGGACCGGCGTCGGCGGCGGGCAACCACGACAGATCGACCTCGGCATCGGCCGGGTCGGCCGGATGCGGTGCTTCGTCGGCACGGCGCACCGTCTCGAGCGTCGCGACGACGTGCTCGCAAACGCCGGTCGAGCCGCACGTGCAGACGCTGCGCAAGGCCTGCGGGCCCGTACCGGTCGCCCACTCGATACCGCAGCTGACCCCGCCGCGATCGTTGACCGCCGCTTCGATCTTCGCGCTTTCGACGGCGCGCAACGTCACGCGCCCGTCGTCAGCCAACGCGAGGGCGGCGCGACTGAGATCGCGGGCAAACCAATTTCCGATCGACGCGGGCAAGCGCGATCGCCAGAGGGCAAACGGAGTCAACCGCGTGCTATTCGCTTCAACAGCCATGAGTACCGTTTGAAACAGGAGCGACCCGCTCGAGGCGGGCCGCTGCGGCTCCTACATCGACCAGCAGATTACGAGGTCTGAACTTCCGGCTGCAATTGCACCGGCGGATCGACGTTCGGAATCTTCGAGAACCGGAGCTTGTCCGGATTATCGGGATTCACTTCCGCGAGAATGCGGTCGCCGTTCGAGAACGTTCCGCGCAGCATCTCCTCGGCGAGTTCGTCTTCGACTTCGCGTTGAATCGCACGGCGGAGCGGACGGGCGCCGAACTGCGGATCCCAACCCTTCTTCGCGAGCAGCTGTTTCGCGTCTTCGGTGACGTCGAGGTCCATGTCTTGCGCCTTGACTTCGTGAATGACTTTCGCGAGTTCGAGTCCCACGATCTCTTCGATCTGCGGACGCGTGAGCTGGTGGAAGACGACGATCTCGTCGACGCGGTTGATGAACTCCGGGCGGAAGGTGTGTTTGACTTCTTCCAACACGCGGTTGCGCATCTTCTCGTAGACTTGCTCGTCGCTCGCGCCGGTGTCTTTCGTCGGCCGGAAACCGATGTCGGTCGTCGTCGTCATACCGGTCGCGCCAACGTTCGAGGTCATGATGATCACGACATTTTTGAAGTCGACGACGCGGCCTTGTGAATCCGTCAGACGGCCGTCTTCGAGCACTTGCAAGAGCAGGTTGAACACGTCCGGATGCGCCTTCTCGATTTCGTCGAGCAGCACGACGGCATACGGACGACGTCGCACCGCTTCCGTGAGTTGTCCGCCTTCTTCGTAACCGACGTATCCGGGGGGTGCACCGACGAGACGCGAGACCGCGTACTTCTCCATGTACTCCGACATATCGATGCGGATCATCGACTCCGCGTCATCGAAGAGATATTCCGCGAGCGAACGCGCGACTTCGGTCTTTCCGACACCCGTCGGGCCGAGGAAAATGAACGAACCGATCGGGCGCTTCGGATTCTTGAGGCCGGCACGCGAACGGCGGATCGCGCGCGTGACGACGTTGACCGCAGCGTCCTGGCCGACGATGCGCTTGTGCAACTGATCCGCCATGCCGAGCAGTTTCGTCGACTCGGTTTGCGCGAGACGTGCAACCGGAATCTTCGTCCACGACGAAACAATGTGCGCCACATCAGCTTCGGTCACTTTGATGACCTTGTCCGCGTCGGCTTTCTTCTTCTCGGCCCACTCTTGTTCGAGCCGCTGTTTCTCGAGCCGTAATTTTTCTTCGCGATCGCGAATCTGCGCGGCTTTCTCAAACTCTTGCGACTTGACGACGGAATCTTTCTCTTGTTTGACGCGACGAATCTCCGCTTCCACTTCGCGAATCTCCGGCGGCGGCAGCGTCGCTTGCAGGCGCACGCGCGAAGCGGCTTCGTCGATCAAGTCGACGGCCTTATCAGGCAAGAACCGGTCGCTGATATAGCGATCGCCGAGTTTCGCGGCAGCCACCAACGCTTCGTCGGTAATTTGAACCTTGTGGTGCGCTTCGTAACGGTCGCGCAGACCCTTGAGGATCTCGACCGTTTCGTCGACGGACGGCTCGCCGACCATCACCGGTTGGAATCGGCGTTCGAGCGCCGAGTCTTTCTCGATGTATTTGCGGAACTCGTTGAGCGTCGTCGCGCCGATGCACTGCAGTTCACCCCGCGCAAGCGCCGGTTTGATGATATTCGACGCGTCGATTGCGCCCTCGGCAGCGCCTGCGCCGACGAGCGTGTGCAGTTCGTCGATGAATAGGATGATCTCGCCGGCAGCGCCGCGGATCTCGTCCATCACCCGCTTCATGCGCTCCTCGAACTCGCCGCGATACTTGGTTCCGGCAACGAGGCCCGCGAGGTCGAGCGTGATTACGCGCTTATCGCGCAACGGTTCGGGAACTTCCGCCTTGATCACGCGCTGCGCGAGGCCTTCGGCGATCGCCGTCTTGCCGACGCCGGGTTCACCGATCAGCGCCGGATTGTTCTTGGTGCGACGAGAAAGGATCTGGATCACCCGTTCGATCTCGCTCGCGCGCCCGATGACCGGGTCGAGTTTGTTGTCGCGCGCGAGCGTCGTGAGATCGCGACCGTACGCATCGAGCGTCGGTGTCTTCGACTTGCCCTTCGGCGCCGGCGGCTGGCCTTCGGCTCCGAGCAACGACGTCGTCTGCACGCGCACTTTCGCGGGATCGACGCCGAGGTTGGTCAGCACGCGTGCCGCAACGCCTTCGCCTTCGCGAATGAGGCCGAGCAACAGATGCTCCGTGCCGATATAGTTATGATTGAGCTGGCGCGCTTCTTCGAACGCGAGCTCGATCACACGCTTCGCGCGCGGCGTGAACACCATCTCTTGTTGGACGGTTTGACCGCCCCGGCCGACGATCGCCTCGACCTCCTGGCGAACCTTGGATAAATTCACACCGAGCGTCTCGAGCACTTTGGCTGCGAGACTCTCACCCTCGGAAATGATCCCCAAGAGAATGTGCTCGGTTCCGATATAATTGTTACCGAGCCGCTGCGCTTCTTCTTGCGCCAGCACGATGCTGCGCCGTGCGCGCTCGGTAAACGGTTCCCACATAGACATAACGGCTAGAACTCCCTGAGCGATTGCCTCGCTCCTGCCCGCCACGCACCGATCGGAACGATAGATACGAAGTGTTTATCCCCTAACTAATTTCGTGTTCCTTGAGTTGCGAACCGTGGGCCCAATGGAACGTGCCGGAAACCGTGAGCCGGCGACGGCTTGGCCCTCGTTTGCATGGATGCGCGACAAACTGTGGAACCTTTTGCCGTTCATCCGGAGCGTGCCGATGCGGAGTCTCATTGCTCGCGGCGCTTAGTGTGTCGCAATTTACGGACCAGCTCGTCAACGGCGTTACGCTCGGGATGCTGTACATTCTCGTCGCGCTCGGCCTCAATATCATCCTCGGCTTGATGGGCGTCATAAATTTTTCCCACGGCGCCTTCTTCATGCTCGGCGCCTATCTCATGTATCAATTCGGGCCGGCGGTCGGTTTCTGGCCGGCAATCGTCCTGGCGGCAGCGATGGTCGGACTTCTGGGCATGGCCTTCGAATCGACCCTCATTCGTCCGCTCTATCGCCGGATTCCCGAGTACACATTGCTGCTGACCTTCGGAACGGCGCTGATCTTCGCCCAACTCGTCCGCTGGAAATGGGGCGACGATGCCGTGCGTGTTGAGGTTCCCGATTATCTCGCGGATGCGGTCACGGTCGGCGGCCTGCAGTTTCCGTTCTACAAAGACGTGTTTTTGGTAGCCGTAACGGTCGTCATTTTAGCGCTCGTCTGGCTCCTGATCAACAAGACGAACGTCGGCATGATCATTCGGGCCGGTACGCGCGACGCCGAAATGGCCAAAATTCTCGGGATCAACATGCCGGCGATGTTCACCCTCGTATTCGGTATCGGGTCGCTCATGGCGGGGCTGGCCGGCGCACTCGCCGCACCGATCTATGCGATCCAGCCGAACCTCGCTTCGCAGTGGATCGTGCTGACCTTCGTGATCGTGATCGTCGGCGGCATCGGCTCGTTCTGGGGTGCGATCGTCGGCGGGTTACTGATCGGTATCGTGTCGAGCTTCATGTCGCTCATTTGGCCGCCGGCAGTCGAGCTGACCGGCTATGTGTTGATGGGTGTAATCTTATTGATCCGGCCGCGCGGCCTCTTCGGCGTCGAAGGCCTCTTCGAGTGAACGTCCGCCGATTGCTCGTGCATCCGCTCGTGTGGACGGCGGCCGTGTTCGCGATCTTGCCGCTCGCGGCCGGCGCGAACCCTTTGACCGGAACCGGCGGCTTCGTCGATATCGCGACGACCATGCTGATCTTTGCCCTCTTCGCAAGCGGCTTCAACCTCTTGCTCGGGCACGCCGGCGAACTCTCGTTCGGCCACGCGATGTTCTTCGCGATCGGCGCGTACGTGACGGCGCTCTATGTGAAAGGCTACTCGGTCGACCTCTTCGGCCACACCTGGACGCACGCTGCCGACAACAACATGCTCGTTGCGCTCGTCCTCGCGCTCGTCGCGGTGCTCGCGCTCTCGACGGTCCTCGCGCTCGTGATCGTACCCCGTTCGAGCGGCGTGTACTATTCGATGATCACGCTCGCATTCGCCCAAGTCGTCTTCTTCATCGCCTTCAAGTGGAGCGATCTCACCGGCGGCGAAGACGGCCTGCAAAGCATTCCGCGGCCGGTGATTCCGGGATTCGGCGATGCGTTCTTGCACGACTCGTTGCACTTTTACGCGTTCACCGCAATCGTCGTTTTCGTCGCGCTCGCGATCGTCTACTGGCTGACGATCTCGCCGTTCGGGACAGTGCTGCATGCGATTCGCGAAAACAAGATTCGGGCGCGCTTTCTCGGCTACGACGTAAACAAATATCGCGTCAACGCGTTCGTGCTCTCGGCCCTCTTTCCGGCCGTCGCCGGTTGGCTGTGGACGTACTATCAGCAATCGATCAATCCCGACGCGAGTTCGGTCGCGTATTCGGGGAATGTCGTCATGATGTCGATGCTCGGCGGCGTCCAGACGTTCATCGGACCGGTCCTCGGATCGATCGTCTACTGGGAGCTGCAAAACAACATCTCGCAACTCACGAAATATTGGGAAGCCTGGATCGGCGCGGTATTCGTGGTTTTCGTCCTCGTCGGACCGCGCGGCATTATGGGCGTGATCGAGGATGTGCGGGCGCGCAGTTTTGCGCGCTTCGCGGCGCGCGAAACGCCGGATAACGAACGGGCCTCGGTCGCGTGAGCGACGTCTTCCGGATCGAGCGTCTTACACGGCGATTCTCCGGTTTTACCGCCGTCAACGACGTGTCGCTCGCGATTCCCGAGGGCGGCGTACGCACGATCATCGGTCCGAACGGTGCCGGCAAAACGACGTTTTTCAATCTGCTCAGCGGCGCACTGCCGCCCAGCGACGGCCGCATCTTCTTTCGCAATCAGGACATTACCCGACTCCAGCCCTACGAGCGCGCGCGTCTCGGAATCGCGCGCTCGTTTCAAATCACCAACATCTTTGCGAAGTTGACCGTGGAAGAGAACGTCAGACTCGGCGTGCAAGCGGTGATGGACGGCAAAGCGAACTTCTTCGTCCCGCTCAAGAACGGCGGGACGATTCGTGCGGCAACGGAGCGACTCCTCAACGACGTCGGCCTGTGGGCGTTGCGCCGCTCGCGCGCCGAAAATCTCTCGCACGGCGATCAGCGGCGACTCGAGATCGGGCTCGTGCTCGCGAGCGATCCGCCCGTCCTGTTGCTCGACGAGCCGCTCGCGGGCATGTCGCCGCTCGAGACGCACGCGACGGTCGAATTGATCAAGCGGATCGCCCCCGGCCGTACGATCGTGCTCGTGGAACACGACATCGACGTCGTGATGCAAATCTCATCGACGATCACGGTCTTTCAGACCGGAACCGTTCTCGCGTCGGGGACGCCGGCCGAGATTCGGGCGAACGAAACGGTGCAGCGCGCGTATCTCGGCGAGCTGGCCGCGCCGTGATGCTGGTGCTCGAACGCGTCAACGCGTTCTACGACAAGAGTCACGTCCTCCAGGACGTCTCGCTCGAGATCGAACGCGGCCACGTCGTCGCGCTGCTCGGCCGCAACGGCTCGGGCCGTTCGACGACGCTCAAGACGATCATGGGGCTGGTTCCCGCTCGCAGCGGGACGATTCGCTTCAATGGCGGCGACATCACCAACAAGACGCCGTTTGCGCTCGCTCAAAAAGGCATTGCGTTCGTTCCCGAAGATCGCCGCATCTTTGCGAACCTCACCGTCGGCGAGAACCTGCGCCTCGCCTCGCTCGCCGGGCGCAAAGGTCCGTGGAACGAAGCACGCATTTACGACACGTTCGCCGTGCTGGGCGAACGCCGCGACAAGCCGGCCAAGCTTTCCGGCGGCGAACAACAGATGCTCGCGATCGCACGCGCGCTCATCGCCAATCCCGAGATCATTCTGCTCGACGAACCGATGGAGGGGCTGGCCCCACTCGTCGCGCGCGACGTCGAAGAAGTCGTCCTTCGCATCAAAGCCGAGGGTAACACGATTCTGCTCGTCGAGCAGAACGCACGCGTCGCGCTGAGCCTCGCCGATCGGGGGTACGTTCTTTCGAACGGCCGTGTCGTCGCGCAAGGCCCGACCGACGTTTTACGCGCAGACGATGAAATGATGCAACGCTACCTGGCCGTGTGAGCGGCGCCGAAAGCCGGCGCGACCGCATCGTGTGCATCGGCAACGCGACGGTCGACCGCGCATTTGCACTCTCGGGCGCCGTCGAGCTCGGCACGAAGAATCCGGCGATCGCGCGACCGGTCGCATTCGGCGGCGTCGCGCGCAACGTCGCCGAGACGTGTGCGCGCCTCGGCATGCGCGTCAGCTTGGTCGCGTGCGTCGGCGACGACGATGCCGGACGCGCGATCCTTGCCGATTGCCGATCGCTCGGCATCGATGTTTCCGGGTGCATCGTGTCCGGCGTGCACCCGACGCCGCAGTACGCCGCGATCGTCGACGCGCGCAACGAGCTCGTCGTCGGTGCATCGGATATGCGCGCGATCGAAGCGTTGTCGCGCGATGCAGCGATCGCGGCGAACGCTGCCGGCGATCTCGCGTGGACGTTTGCCGATTGCAACCTGCATACCGATACGTTGCGCGGCGTGATCGCCGGTGCGCGCGCGGCCGGCCATCGCTTGGCGTTGGACACCGTATCGGTGGCGAAAGCAACGCGCTTATCGGCCGATCTTCGCGGCGTCGATCTGCTGCTGTGCAACATCCGCGAAGCGCAAGCATATCTCGCTACCGGCGAGATGCCGCCGGACGCGGTCGCGCAGGCGTTGCGGGCGCGCGGCGCGCACACAGCGATCGTGACGCTTGGAGATGCCGGCACGATCGTCGCGAGCACGCACGTGCTCGAACGGATCGCGGCAATGCCCGCGACCGTCGCCGATACGACGGGTGCGGGCGATGCGCTGATCGCCGGGACGATCTACGCGCTCGCCTGCGGCACCGGCGTCGCCGACGCCGTACGCACCGGGATGACCGTCGCGGCGCTCGCGGTCGAAGCGGTCACGCCCGTGAACGCGGCGCTCAGCCCGGCGGTCCTGCGCGAGCGCCGAGCGTGATCGCGACGCACCTGCGCGATCTGATACGCGAATCGCCCGGCGTCGGCGCGGCGCGCGCAAACGGCACGCCGCTCGTCGCGCTCGAGACGACGATCGTTACGCACGGCATGCCGTATCCGCAGAACGTCGAAACCGCGCTCGCCGTTGAAGAGCTCGTTCGCGAAGGCGGCGCCGAACCGGCGACGATCGCGGTCGTCGACGGCCGCATCCGAATCGGCTTGAGCGCTGACGACATCGAGCAACTCGCGCGCGCTCGCGACGTCCGTAAACTCAGCCGCGCCGATCTTCCGCACGCGCTCGTCACGCGCACGCCCGGTGCAACGACCGTCGCAGCGACGATGATCTGCGCCGCGGCGGCCGGCATCGCCGTGTTCGCGACCGGTGGAATCGGCGGCGTCCATCGGGGCGCCGAATCCTCGTTCGACATCTCCGCCGACCTCGACGAACTTGCCCGGACGCCGGTGGCCGTCGTTTGCGCCGGCGCAAAGGCACTGCTCGATCTGCCGAAAACGCTCGAAGTGCTGGAGACGCGCGGCGTGCCGGTCGTCGCGTTCGGCACGGACGCGTTCCCGGCGTTCTGGAGCCGCGAGAGCGGTTTACCAGCACCGCTGCGGCTCGACACCCCGTACGAGATCGCCCAACTGATTCACTTGCAGCGCCGGCTCGGTTACGGAGGCGGCACGCTGATCGCGAATCCCGTCGGCGCCGCTGATGAACTTCCGCAGCCGGAGATCGCGGCGCACATCGATCGGGCGGTCGCCGAGGCATTGGAAGCCGGGATAAGCGGCAAGGCCGTGACCCCGTTTTTGCTCGACCGTCTCTTCACCCTGACCGGTGGACGCAGTCTCGCGACGAATATCGCTCTCATCCGCAACAACGCCCGGCTCGCGGCGGCGATCGCCGTCGCGCTTGCCGCGCCGTAACCGCCGCCCGGAGCTTCGGGTTGGGAGCAGCAATATGGTGACGCAAGAGATCGTCCGCGAAGCGCTCAAGGACGTCGAAGACCCCGAACTCCACATGGGTATCCTCGACCTCGGCCTCGTGTACGACGTCGTCGTCGATGAAGAGGCCGGCGGCAAAGACGTGACCGTCGTGATGACGCTGACGTCGCCGATGTGTCCGGTCGGCCCGATGTTCACGCAAGCCGTTCAGTCGAAGGTCGAGGGCATCGACGGTGTCGACCGGTGCAAGGTCGACCTGACGTTCTCGCCGCCGTGGGATCCCAAGACAATGGCGTCCGACGACGTCAAGACCATGCTCGGCATCTGGTAATTTCGCTCGCGCGGAGATGACGTCGAACGACGAATCGGCGCACGTCCGCGCCTACGAACGGCTCGAAGCGATGCGCTGCGAGTCGCTGGCACCAGCCGGTGAAGCGGCGAACGCCAAGCAACACGAGCGTGGAAAGCGAACGGCGCGCGAACGCATCGACGCCCTGGTCGACGCCGGTTCGTTTGCCGAACTCGACCGGTTTGCCGTCCACCGGAGTACGGCGTTCGGCTTGGACGAGCGCATGTTTCTCGGCGACGGCGTCATAACGGGGAGCGCGACGATCGACGGTCGCCGCGTCTTTCTCTTCTCGCAAGATTTTACGGTGCTCGGCGGTTCGCTCGGTGAAGTTTTCGCCGAGAAAATCTGCAAGGTGATGGATCTGGCGGTTCGGACGGGCGCGCCGATGATCGGCATCAACGACTCCGGCGGCGCGCGCATCCAAGAAGGCGTCGTCGGTCTCGGCGGTTACGCGGAAATTTTTTGGCGTAACGTCCAAGCGTCGGGCGTCGTCCCGCAAATCAGCTTGATTGCCGGGCCGTGCGCGGGCGGCGCCGTTTACTCGCCCGCGATCACCGACTTTACAATCATGGTCGACGGCATCTCGCAGATGTTCATCACCGGGCCGGAGATCATCAAGACCGTCACCGGCGAGGAGGTCTCGTTCGAAGAACTGGGCGGCGCGATGACGCACGCGACGAAATCCGGCGTGAACGATCTCGTCGCCGCCGACGAAGACGAGATGAACGATCAAGTGCGCCGCCTACTCTCGTTCATTCCGCAGAACAATCTCGACGATTTGCCGCTCGTACCGACCGGCGACGACCCGCAACGGCTCGTTCCCGAACTCGACGCCGTGATTCCGGATGCACCGAACAAGCCGTACGATATCCTGGACGCCATCGTTCCGACGCTCGACGACCGTGATTTCTTCGAAATGCAGCCGCTCTTTGCACCCAACATCGTGACGGGGTTCGGCCGCGTCGGCGGCCGCACGGTGGGCATCGTGGCCAATCAGCCGAACCGGCTCGCCGGCGTCCTCGATATCGACGCGTCGCGAAAAGCCGCACGCTTCGTGCGTTTTTGTGACGCCTTCAACATCGCGTTGCTCACGTTCGTCGACGTCCCGGGTTTTCTGCCGGGAACGGCGCAAGAATACGGCGGCATCATCAAGCACGGCGCAAAGCTGCTCTACGCTTTCGCCGAGGCGACCGTTCCGAAGATCACCGTCATCACGCGCAAAGCCTACGGCGGCGCGTACGACGTCATGGCGTCGAAACACATTCGCGCGGACTTCAACTTCGCGTGGCCGACGGCCGAGATCGCAGTCATGGGTCCGGCCGGCGCGGTCAAAACGATTTTTCGCCGCGAGATCGCCGCCGCCGCCGATCCGGACGCGCGCACGGCGGACCTTGTGGCCGAATACACCGAACGATTCGCGAATCCGTTCATCGCCGCCCAACGTGGCTACGTGGACGACGTCATCGAGGCGTCGGCTACACGCCGCGCCGTCTCACGTGCGCTCGACATTCTCGCCGACAAACGCGTTGAACGGCCGCGCCGCAAACACGGCAACATTCCGTTGTAGCGACGGTGCGTCGCCGCTTCTTCCTTCTGCTCTTGGCCGCGACGCTCGGCGGCTGTTCGCACGAAACGAACGGAGACATCACCGCCGTCTCCGTCGCCGGGCGCGCATGTCCGAGTTGCTTAGACGGTATTCTGATGCAACGTGACGGCCGTATCGCGGAGTTGAAGCCGCGCGCGCTTGCGACGACCGATGCGCAGGTCACGAAAGCGGCGATCGACGATCTTCCCGTCGACCAACTCCATACGAGTCACTTCGCGCCCGTCGTCGCGGACGCGAACGCCGTCGCGGTAGCCGTCGCCTATGCCGACGGGCACGTCGATCGCGTCTTCGTTCCCGCCGGCGATGCCGTCGTCGACGAGATCGGCCGGCTCCGGCGCTGGGCGCGTGCATTTGCGGTTGACGGGACGGACGCGCTTTTGGCGACACGGCAAGCGGCGTTGCGCAACGCGCTCGACGACCCGGAACTGACGTCGATCACGATCGAAAAACGCGGCTGTGCCGGCGACTGCCCGACGACAACGACGACGTTCACGGTGCACGGCGCCGCGACCATTCGCGAACGCAACGCGCATTGCGAGATTCATGCGAACGCGCTCATTCCGTTTCGTTCGGTCGTGCAGGCGGCGTCGCCGTCCGAGGCGCGCAACTTGCGCGCGGTGCTGAAAACGGCCGGAACGGATACGCTGGGCGTTCGCTTGACATTTGTCACGCCGAACCGCGTCACCGCGTTGGAGGGTCCGAACGATGCATCGTGGGGCCCCGATTTTCTCGCAACCGAGAACCGCCTCGACCAGATCGTCGGCGCCGCGACCTGGACGCCGCCGCTCGATCTGCAAACCTGCACGGGAGCCGGTACAATACGCTTATAGCAGGGAAGCTGTCGGCGCGGGCACCATCCCCTCGACGTGGCGTTATTGGACGGCAAGACGATTCTCGTTACCGGTATCGCGAATAAGTGGTCGATCGCGAGCGGGATCGCGCATCAGTTGCACGCGCACGGAGCGCGCCTGATCTTCACGTTTCAAGGCGAACGCGTCGAGCGCGCGGTGCGCGACCATGCGCGCGAACTCGGCGACGCGGCCGTTCGCGAGTGCGACGTCTCGAGCGACGATTCGCTGCGCACGCTCGCCGAGGGCATCGGCGACATCGACGGTCTCGTGCACTCGATCGCGTTCGTCAAAAAGGAAGACCTGAGCGGCAAAGTCTACGACACGTCGCGCGACGGCTTCGCAACCGCGATGGACATCAGCTCGTACTCGCTCATCGCGCTCGTCGGACATCTTCAAGCGAACCTGCGCGAGAATGCGTCGGTCATGGCCATCACCTATCTCGGCGCGACGCAGATCGTGCCGAATTACAACCTTGCCGGTATCGCGAAGGCCGCACTCGAGTCGATCGTGCGATATCTCGCGTTCGATCTCGGCCCACGCGGGATTCGCGTGAACGCGATTTCCGCCGGACCGATCAGCACGGCTTCCTCGCGTCAGGTCGCCGGCTTCGCGGCGATGCCCGCGAAGGTCGCGGCAGCTTCGCCGTTGCGGCGCAGCGTGACGCCGGCAGACGTCGGCAACTGCGCCGTCTACCTTGCATCCGATCTCTCGCGGCAAGTGACGGCCGACGTGCACTTCGTCGACGCCGGCTACCACGCGATGGGCATGTATCCGGAGGCGCCGAACCCGTGAGCGTGCCCCCCGACGAGTTTGAACTGGCCGCCATCGCGGCTGCCTACGCGATCGTCATGCGCGCGCGCCGGGCCGTGGAGATTCCGCAGGCACGGTCGGGCTGGCGGCGTTCCGGGCGCATCGCACTGGTCGAACCGGAAGATGCTCGATCTGCCGCGCGCCGCTCGGCATGGCGCGCCGCCGGCGCGCGATGAGCGCACCGTTCGGGAAAATCCTCATTGCCAATCGCGGCGAGATTGCGGTGCGCGTCATTCGCAGCGCCCGCGAACTCGGCTGCGGTACGGTCGCGGTTTACAGCGATCCGGATCGCGGCGCGCGCCACGTGCAGCTCGCCGACGAAGCCTATCATCTCGGTCCCGCGACGCCGTCGCAATCGTATCTGAACGTCGAACGCCTCCTGGACGTCGCGCGGCGCAGCAACGCCGACGCCGTTCATCCCGGCTACGGGTTCTTCGCCGAGAATGCGGCGTTCGCGCGTGCCGTCATCGCTGCGGGAATGACGTGGATCGGACCGCATCCCGATGCGATCGACGCGATGGGCGACAAAGTCCGCTCGCGGCAAGCCATGGTCGCCGCCGGCGTCCCCGTCGTTCCCGGCGGCACGGAACCCCTCGCCGACGCACGCGCCGCAGCGGCCGCGGCCGAACGCTACGGCTTGCCGCTCGCGCTCAAAGCATCGGGCGGCGGGGGCGGCAAAGGACTGAAAATCGCGTACACGCTCGACGACGTTCCGTCGGCGTTCGCGAACGCGCAACGTGAGGCCGCAGCCTACTTCGGCAATTCGACGATCTATGCCGAACGCTACCTCGAGAATCCCAAACACATCGAGTTGCAGATCCTCGCGGACAAAACCGGGCACGTGCTGCACGTCGGCGAGCGCGACTGTTCGCTGCAACGCCGGCATCAGAAGTTATGGGAAGAGGCGCCGCCGTCGATCGATCCGCGCGTGCGCGACGGTATCCGTTCGGCCGGAATCGCGGCGGCGCGCGCGATCGACTACGATAGCGTCGGCACGATCGAGTGTCTCGTCGCCGGCGATGCGTTTTTCTTTCTCGAAATGAACACGCGCATCCAGGTCGAGCACACGGTCTCTGAAATGATTTCGGGCATCGACCTCGTGCGCGAACAGATTCTCGTTGCAGCGGGCCGGCCGTTGACCTTCGATCAACGCGCGGTCGATGCGGCGTTTCGCGGACACGCGATCGAAGTGCGCGTCAACGCGGAAGATCCCGCCGACAACTTTCGGCCGGCACCCGGGACCCTGGTACGGTACGAAGAGCCCGGCGGCTTCGGTGTGCGCGTCGATTCGGCGGCGGCGCCGGGTTACACGATCACGGCCGACTACGATTCGATGATCGCCAAACTGATCGTATGGGGCCGCGACCGCGACGAAGCACGCGCGCGGTTGGGCCGCGCGATCGACGAGTATCACATCACGGGTGTGCCGACGACGCTGGGCCTGCTGCGCGCGCTGATCGACTACGCGCCGGTCGTCGACGCGACCTACGGAACGCAAACGCTCGAAGCGTTCGCTGCCGGCGCATCGTTCAAGCCTGCCGCCGGGGAAGGTGCGACGCGGGATGTCGCAAGCGCTGCCGTGCCCGCGGACGTGATTCGTGTCGAAGTCAACGACCGGCTCTTCCGCGTGCGCTTCATCGATCTGCCGGCAACGGGCGCGCCGCCCGTTGCCGCCGCCAACTCCGCGCAGAAGCCGGCCGTCGCGAAACCCGAACGCGCGGCGCTCGGCAACGACGTTCTCTCGCCGATGCACGGCGTCGTCGTCGACGTTCCGGTGGCGCCCGGAGCTACGGTCGCGCGCGGCGACGTTGTCGCCGTGATCGAAGCGATGAAGATGATGAACGAGATACGCGCGCATCGGGACGGCCAGATCGCAAACGTGCACGTCACGCCCGGCGTAACGGTCGAAGCGCGCACACCGCTGCTCACGTTCTGCGAGACAGAACTTTCCGGCAACCACGGGCACGGGTAAACGGGTTTTGCGTGGTACTGCCTCAAGGAGCCGTACATGAGCATCGCCGAGCAAACCGACAATCTCGAACAACTCTTCAAGGAAGCCGTCGTCGAACACGCCGAGCCGTTGTGGCCGAAACTCGGCGAGCTCTCGCCGGACTTCCCGACCGCGAAAGCGACGCCGTATCTCTGGTCGTACGATCGCCTGCGTCCGTTCTGCGAACGCGCCGCGCGTCTGGTCGGCACGGAATTGGCCGAGCGGCGTGTCTTCATGCTGGTCAACCCTTCACTCAAGCCGCCGCACTCGACCGACACGCTCTACGCCGGCTTGCAGACGATTCTGCCCGGTGAAACGGCGCGCGCGCATCGGCACACGCCGTTCGCGCTGCGATTCATCATCGAAGGCGAACGCGGGTTCACCGCGGTCGAAGGCGAGAAGGTCATGATGGAACGCGGCGACATGGTGCTGACGCCGTCGTGGGAATGGCACGATCACGGCAATGAAGGCGACACGCCGATGATTTGGATGGATGGTCTGGACCTGCCGTTGTGGCAGATTCTGCCGGCCAACTTCACCGATCACTACGAGTCGCTACGTTATCCGTCAGCACTGCTGAACGAAGCATCGAATCGCAAATATCCGTGGCCCGAAATGCAAGCGAAGCTCGATGCGGCACCGGGCGCGACCGCCGAAGAGCGCTATCGTCTGCGCACGAACGGTGCCGAGATCAGCGCGACCTCCGGCGCGTCGGCTCTCCGGCTCGATGCCGGTGCGAGCACCGCGCCGTTGCGCGAAACGGCCAGCGCGATCATGCACGTCTACGAAGGCAGCGGGCACTCGCGAGTGGGCGATACCGTACTGACGTGGAAACACGGCGATACCTTTGCGGTTCCCGCGTGGCAGACCGTAACGCACACGAACGACACCGCACAACGCGCCTATCTCTTCCGCTTCGACGATCGTCCGCTGATGAAAGCACTCGCCGCATACCGTAGCGACGACGGCCGGACCCCCGCCGAGGCGTAGGGTCACCAACGCCCGTGGTGCAAATCCACGGGCAATGGTCAACCGTTCCACGACGACGCTAACCGGCACGGCCATCGCGTTCGTCCTAATACTGGCGCTGTTGATCGGCGGCGGCCTCACGGTCCGCTCACTGATCACGCGCTCGTTCGATGAAGCAACCGCGATTCGCGATACGATTCGAATCTCACGTGAGGCCTTCGCCGGCCAACTCGACGAAGAAACGAGTATCCGCGGCTTTGCCGTGACGCACGACCGCCGGTATCTCGAACCGTACGCACACGAGCGTTCGCGCTTGCCGGAGCGGCTCCGCGAGTTGCAAGCGCATATCGCGCCGTTCGGTCTGCCGGATGCCGCCGATGCTGCGGCCGATGCCGCCCTCGCCAATGACGAGTGGATCAGCGCCGTTGCGCTGCCCCTCACGGGGCAGCGGCCCGATCCGGTTCCCGCCAGCACGCAACTTGCCGGTAAAACGCTCGTCGACCGTTTTCGCGCCGACGTCGATCGTGTGAACGGTGCGCTCTATTCGCGCACGCAAAGCGTTGAGCAGACATTGCGTTCGGCGATCGATCGCATCAACGTCTTCGTCGCCATCGCTGCGTCGGCCGTCGCGCTCATCGGCGCGATGTTCCTCGAAGTTCAACGCCGAAGCATGGCTCGTAGCGAGCATGAACGGCTGCGCGCAGAGCGCGAGCAGCGCGAAGCCGAGGCGCTCCGCGCCGCGTACAAAACGGAGAAGCGCATCGCCGACTCGCTGCAAGAGGCAATCGCGCAGCGACCGCTGCCGATATTGCCGACGCTGCGCTTCAGCGCAACGTACGTTCCGGCGACCGAAGAGACGAAAGTCGGCGGTGACTGGTATGATGCGCTCGAACTGCCCGACAATCGCGTTTTGTTTGCGATCGGCGACGTTACCGGTCACGGTATCGACGCGGCCGTGACGATGAATCGCGCGCGGCAGGCGCTGATCAGCTCCGCGCTCCTCGAGCGCGATCCGGCCGCGGTCTTGCGACGCGTGAATAACGAGATGTTCCGCCAGAGCGCCCCGCTCGTCACGGCGGTCGCGGGGTTCGCCGACGCCGGAACGTACGAGTTCGTCTATGCAACCGCCGGCCATCCGCCACCGCTGCTCATCGAGCCGGGGCGCCATCCACGATTACTCGAATTCGGCTCGCTGCCGCTCGGCGCGCTTGAAGGGACCGAATATCGGGTTCACCGCATCCAGTCCGTGCCCGGCGCAACCCTCGTCTTATATACGGACGGGGCGGTCGAACACTCGCGCGACGTCATCGAAGGCGAGGAACTGTTGGTGGCGGCCGCGGCTGCGGCCGCAGAACTCGGTGTCGCCGATCCCGCATCGTTCATCCATGAGACGATCTTTCAGGGCCGAGCGGTCGGCGACGATGTTGCGATCCTAACGATCGGGTTCGAGACCGATTCCGCGACGGGCGTCCGCATTTCGGCCGACGACGCGCAATCGGCATATGTGGGTCGCCTCGGCCGGTCCCTTCCGGCGGGCGTAACCTCGCTTCACGGCAAGCGTCGCTTCGCATATCGCGAACGGCGGGCGTCGTGAGCGCCATTTCGGTTATCCGGTTGACAGGCGAGTTAGAGATCAGCCGAAAAGACGAGATCGCACGGGCGCTCAAAATCACCGGATCGGAGGGCGGAATCCTCGTCGACTTCTTCGACGTCACGTACGCCGACTCGACCACGCTGGCCGAACTGATTCGCTTTCGGCGCGACGCCGACGCGAGCGGCATCCGCGTTGCGATCATTATCGGCAGCCGGCAATTCGCGCGCCTCATTCAGTATGCCGGTTTAGCCGACGCATTTCCGATCTTCGAGAGTCGCGCGGCCGCGTTGACGTATCTTTCGAACGGGGCCGCGATATGATGCTCGGAACGTCGCAGCTGCGACTCAATTGCGTCGCGCGGCCGGAATACGCGAAGCCGATCCGTCACGCGATCGGCGCGTTTTTGGCCGTGTTCGAGCTCGATGCGGACTTCTCGGACGATGTGTTGACCGCCATCGGCGAAGCGCTCGCGAACGCGATCGAGCATGCCTACGAAGGGCAAGAACCCAGCGACATCGAGGTGCACGCCGCATACGAGCATCAGCGCATGATCTCGGTCGACGTCTTCGATCGCGGCCGTTTCATCGAACGCGAACGTCAGCCCGACCGCGGCTTCGGCATTCGGATTCTTCAAGCGATCGCGACGCACGTGCGGATCGATACGAACGACGGCACGCGAGTCCACATGGAGTTTCGCGCGCCGGTCGCTGGCTGACGTGACCGCCCGCGACGTCAACACCAGCGGCATCCCGATCGAGCCGTACTATTCCGGCCCGGCGCCCGAGCGCACGCCGCCGGGCACCTATCCGTATACGCGCGGCATCCGTTCCGACATGTATCGCGGGCGCCACTGGACGATGCGTCAATACGCAGGCTTCGCGACCGCGGCCGAGTCGAACGCGCGTTACCGCTTCTTGCGCGATCGCGGCGTCACCGGTCTCTCGGTTGCATTCGATTTGCCGACCCAACTCGGCTACGATTCCGACGCGCCGCAGTCGCGCGGCGAAGTGGGGAAGGTCGGTGTTGCGATCGATTCGATCGATGATATTGAAACGCTTTTCGAAGGCATTCCGCTCGGCGACGTCACCGTCTCGATGACGATCAACGCACCGGCATCGATCCTCTTCGCGCTCGTTCTGGCCCACGCACGCCGGCACGGCGTGCCCTTCGCGAAGCTCGGCGGCACCGTTCAGAACGACGTTCTCAAAGAATACGTCGCGCGCGGGACGTACATCTTTCCACCGGCGCCGTCAATGCGCTTGGTGACCGACGTTATGGCGTACGCGGCCGAACACGTGCCGAACTGGAACACGATCTCGATTTCGGGCTACCACATCCGCGAAGCCGGATCGACCGCGTTACAAGAGATCGCGTTTACGCTTGCCAACGCGAAGGCCTACCTTCAGGCAGCGGTGCGCAGCGGGCTTAAGGTGGATACCGTTGCACCGCGAATATCGTTTTTTTGGAACGCGCACAACGATTTCTTCGAAGAAATCGCAAAGTTCCGCGCGGCTCGCACGCTCTGGGCAGAAATCGTTCGGGATGATTTCGGCTCGACCGATCCGCGTTCGCAGCTGCTGCGGTTTCATACACAGACCGGCGGCTCGACGCTCACGGCACAAGAACCCGACAACAACGTCGTGCGCGTGACGCTGCAAGCGCTCGCGGCCGTTCTCGGCGGAACGCAATCGCTTCACACGAACGGAAAAGATGAGGCGCTCGGCCTGCCGACGAGCGATGCGGCACGGGTCGCGCTGCGCACGCAGCAGATCATCGCGTACGAGAGCGGTGTAAGCGACGTCGTTGATCCGCTGGCCGGATCGTTCTACGTCGAGTCGCTCACCGATACCATGATCGCGCGCGCCCGTGCGTCGATCGCCGAAATCGATGCGATGGGCGGCGCGGTCGCCGCAATCGAATCGGGCTGGATGCAAGAGCAGATCGGCGATTCCGCATACCGCGCCCAACAGTCAATCGAGCGCGGGACGGCCGGCTTGATCGGCGTGAACATGTTCGCCGACGAAACCGCAGCACCGATTCCGATCCAACACATCGATCCGGCGATCGAACGCGAGCAGATCGAACGCGTGCGTGCGGTTCGTGGCGCGCGCGACCCGGTGCGGTGGGAAGCGACGCTCGATGCCGTACGCCGCGCGGCGGAGGGGACGTCGAACGTCATGCCGCCGTTCATCGATGCGGTGGATGCGGGCGCGACGGTCGGAGAAATCTCGAACGTGTTGCGCTCGGTGTTCGGCGTGCACGTCGCCCGCGAACGCATCGCTTGAAAGATCCTGCGATCGATCACGTTGCGATCGTCGTCGCCGACCTCGATGCGGCGATCGCATTGTACACGCAAACGCTGGGCTTCGGCATCGTGTACCGTGAGACCATCGCCGATCAAGGCGTCGAGACGGTCGGATTGCGCGCCGGGACGTCGGTGATCGAGCTCTTGCGGCCGCTCGACGAGAGATCGCCGATCGCGCGTTTCCGCGGTGATGCGGCGACGAAGCTGCATCATACGGCGTATCGCGTTGCCGACGTCGCCCACGAACTCGCTTATCTGAAATCGGTGGGCGTGCGGGTGATCGACGAGGTTCCACGACCGGGCGCGCACGGCAACACGATCGCGTTTCTCCACCCGGCGTCGACCGGCGGCGTGCTGATCGAACTCTGCCAGCCGCCGCCGGACCGCGCTTAGGGCACTAGTTCGAACTCATGCCGGCCGCCGCCGCAGCCCGTCCGTTTCCGGTCGATGATCCGGCGATGAAGGCGAGCAATTCGGCGTTGATGCGATCCTTGTCGGTCGTGCACATTCCGTGCGGCTTTCCATCCAGCACCAGGAGTTGCGCATCCGGCACCAACTTCGACGATTTCATCGCCGCTGCGGCGATCGGAACGATCTGGTCGTCGGAACCGTGCAGTATGAGCGTGGGGACGTCGAATCGCTTCAAGTCTTCGGTCTGATCCGTTTCCGAGAAGACCTTGATACAGTCGTATGCGGCGTTCAATCCGCATAACATACCCTGCGTCCAAAACGTATCACGCACACCCTGCGAGACCGTGGAACCGGGTCGATTCGCACCATAGAACGGCGCGCTCAGGTCCTTGAAAAATTGCGAGCGGTCCGCTTGCACGCCCGCCCGAAGTTGATCGAACACGTCGATCGGCGTTCCCTCCGGATTCGCTGGGGTTTTTAGCATGAGCGGCGGAATCGCCGAGATCAATACAACTTTAGCAACGCGTTTCGTGCCGAACTTTCCGATGTAGCGCGTCACTTCACCGCCGCCCGTCGAGTGACCGACGTGAATCGCGTTCGTGAGATCGAGCGATTCGACGAGTTGCGCGAGGTCGTCGGCGTACGTGTCCATGTCGTTGCCGGTCCACGGTTGCGACGATCGTCCGTGGCCGCGGCGGTCGTGCGCGATACATCGAAAGCGTCTGCATTGAGCGGCCAACCGTGACTGAAAACGATCGGTTGTCCCGTGCCCCAATCTTTGTAATAAAGCACTGTTCCGTCACGCGTCGTGAACATTCCCATTGCGCCATCTCCTGTACGTTCGGTCCTACGATCCGTTGGGCCCCGATGGTACATGCTCGGAACGCGTATTACAATGCCGTCAACCTGCCGTTTTCGGTGCGAGTCGAACGTCGAGTTCCGTCTCGAACGTGCGATCCCACGGCAACGTGATCGTAAGGCCGGCGTCGCCCCATTGCGGGAACACGGTCCACAACAGTTGCAGCGCGCGCGGCCAAAGATCGGCGCGATTGAGCGATGATGCAAATGCGGCCGCAGCCGGCAGCAAGAACGTGTGATCTTCGATGCCGCGCTTCGCGAGCGCGTCGTTGACCGCGCCGCGCGTGAAATCATGAAACGCATAGTCGTCGGCATAGCGGTCGAGCATGAACTGCGCGTGCGCGCGCGGATCGTAACCGTTCGTCCGTCGTCCGACCAAGGTTGCGATCGCGACCGGGATCGTCGTACCGACGGTGTTGGCCGTCGTGTTCCACGAGGCGAACGCATCGATGTCGCCGGCCAAGCCGGCTGCAATCATCTCTTGCACGAGCGTGCGTTGTTCGTCCATGTCGCTGCTCGCGAGAAACGACAGATCGGCGATCGCCGGACGCGGCAGATGCGGATCGCGCGTCGCGAGCGCGATGGCCTCGACGAACGCCTTTTCGTCCGTCGCACTCGTCGACGGCACGCGCACGAAGAGGTCGATGTCGGCCGTCGCATCGTCGTCACGGGCACGCACCGCGCCGCATGCCGCGATGATATCGTCGATCGTCGTCGCAATCGGCGCAAACTCCAACGGATCCTGCACGCTCGCGCCGCCGGCTCGTGAGTAGCGCACGCGGATGCGCGGGACAACGTTTGCCTCGCGCGCGAGCTCGGCGCCGGTCAGAATCATCCCGAGCTCATCGGCACCCGGCTCGATCGCGGCGCCGCCCGGCGCGACCCAGCGTTCCGCGAACGCACGCAACGCCGCGAGGTCGCGCAGATGGAGGCCCACGGGGCCGGCGTCGTCCTGTCCGATCACGACGCGGTCGAACGCGCCTTCCGCCGTAAGCTGAAGGGCGAAGAGATCGACCGTGCGATCGCGCTTGCGCGTTGCGCGATACGCCTCGAGCGTCGGACCCAACCGCGTTGCGAGACGCGCCGCCGTCGCGCGCTGCTGGTCCGTTGCGGGCGGGTCGGGCAGATTTGCGTACTGTGTGAGCAGCTCGACGTCGTCGCCGGCGGCAAAGAAGCCGGCCGCGCCGCCGATCTTCGGCACGCCTGTCGGCGCAAGCCGCATCACGGTGCCGAACAGCGAAAACGACGCGTGCGGCCGCGTCGCGCGAAACGCCGCGAGATCGCGCAATCGCTGCTGCGCGAGCGCGCCCGACGTGCCGGGCGCGCGCGACGCGATCAAGCCGCCGAAATCGATCATGTCGGTCGAAACGATGTACGCCGAAGCGTCGGGCGGGGCTTCGTCGACGAGCCAGCGTTCAAGCGCGACGGGATCGCCGAACGTCAGGTACGAGCCGAGCAGTGGACGCGGCGGCGTCACGACGCGCACGCCCGCGATCGCGGCGAGCATGCGCGGCAACTGCAGCGTGACCGGACGATCGTCGAGCGGAATCAAGACGAACGTCGCGGCCAACGCCAGCAGGCTAAGTCCGAAAACCGTACAGGCCGTTCCCATTCGGATCGGCGACGTAAATCTTGTATGCCTTCTTCACGCCGAGCGATTGCGTGAAGAACAAATGCACCGGCGTTTCCGGCGCGAGATCGCGCGTCTGAATGCTTTTGCCGTCGCGCAGATTGGCATAGCGCGGCAAATAGAGAAACGACTGATCCGACGGATTGCCGTCGATACAGTGTACTTTGATGTTGAGATCGGAGACGTGTCGAATATAGCCGTGGCATTCCTTGAAGTGGCCGCCGGCCGGCAGCGTTCCGTTGTCGTCGGCCGGCGCGACGGCCTCGGGCGCCGGCGTCTGCGCAACCGCGACGGCCGGCGTACCGAGTGCGCACGCAAGAGCGGCAAGGAGACAGAGATTCGCGAAGGGGCGCGTCATGGCGGTCCTTTCATGATTGAGTGTCGCACGATGGCGAGCGCGGAACGCTACGACGCGTTCGCGCTGATGCGGCAATTCCGCACCGACGAAGCGACGCTGGGTGACGCGCTCACGCTGTTCGTCGAGCGTCCCGATTACGGGTTTATTTGGCTGGCGTACGTCGACGATCATCCTGCGGCGTGTGTTTCCGTGGCGCTCGGCATCGATACGGAAACGGGCGGAGTCGTCGCGACGTTGCGCGACCTGTTCGTCGAGCCGCAGTACCGGCGTCGCGGCCTAGGTTCCGCGGTGCTCGTGACGCTCGAAGCACGTCTCGCGCACCTCGACGTGCAACGCATCGACGCCGTCGGCGGCGGCGATCCCGCGCAATTGCCGTTTTTTGAGGCGCGCGGCTATCGTCGCGACGGGACGATCTTCACGCATCGTCGATAACGCTCGCGAGCCGGCCGCCGGCCCGCTCGAGCAGCGCTTCCGCGGTTTCGCGGTCGACGCTGCGTCGCGCCATCACGATAGCCGTCTTCACGCTGCCGCCTGCCGCGTCGAGCAACCCGCTTGCGTCGGCGCCGCTGCCGAGTTCCGATACGAGCCGCTCGGCGCGCGCGCGCAATTTTGCGTTCGTCGCGACGACGTCGACCATGCGGTTGCGATACGTCTTGCCGAGTGCGACCATTGCGGCGGTAGAGATCGTGTTGAGCACGATCTTTTGGGCGGTGCCCGCGCGCATCCGGGTGGAACCCGCGATCGGCTCGGCGCCGGTGATCGCCTCGATCGTAAGGTCGGCATCCGACGCAAGGGCACTTTCCCGCACGTTGACGACGGCGATCGCGCGGATGCCGCGCGCGCGTGCAGCCGCGAGCGCGCCGCGCACGAACGGCGCGCTGCCGCTCGCCGAAATGCCGATCAGCACGTCGCCCGGTTCGAGGTCCGCGACCGCTGCGGCACCTGCGCCGGCATCGTCTTCCGCGCCCTCGATCGAGCGCCGCAACGCGCCGTCGCCGCCGGCGATACGGCCCTCGTACCGGTCGGCGGGATATCCGAACGTGGGCGGGAGTTCGGATGCGTCGAGCACCGCGAGACGTCCGCTCGTACCGGCACCGAGGGTGACGACTCGCCGTCCTGCCCGGAGCGCACCGGCCACGACGTCGACCGCGCGCGCGATCGTCGCCGCCGCGCCGAGCACGGCGTCGACGGCGGCGAGCTGCGAATCGATCAGCAGCCGCACCCGCGCGGCGGTCGAGATGCGGTCGATCTCCGCGGTCGTTGCGTCGATCGCTTCGGTCGAGGGGAGTCGCTCCGTCACGCAACGAGCGCTTGCGCGATGCGAACGGCGCCGGAGAGAGCGTTCGTCCCGCGCACGATCGATGCGCCCGGCAGATCGCCGACGATGCGCGTTTCCAACAGAAACGTCAGCATGCTGTTTTCCGCGAGCAGACCGCCTGCGAGTGCAACGGCCGGTGATACATCCGTCAGGCGCGCCTGCGACGCAACGCTCTTCACGAGATCGCCGAGTTCGAGCCCCGCCTGCTGCACGATCTTGCCGGAGCGGCGATTGCCCTTACCGGCGAACGCGACGATGCTCGGCGCGAGCGCCGCAATCGTTGACGGAACGAGCGGCGCATCGTAGAGCGCGGCCAGGTAGGCGTCGCGCGTCGCCGCCGCGAGCGCTCGCGCGACGAGTTCCGTCGTTTCGTCGGCGCGCTCCCGGCCGTCGAGAACGCGACCATACGCGCGGACGGCCGCCATGCCGATCGCAAACGCCGAACCCTCGTCACCGGCGAGATACCCGAGGCCCCCGACACGCGCGCGAATGTCGCCGTTTTCGGCATACGCGCACGACCCGGTGCCGCCGATCAGCACGATCCCGGGACCGCTCGCGATCGCGCCGCGTAGCGCGATCGAGGTGTCGTCCGCGACGACGACGCGCGTCTGCGTGTAGGCGGTTGCGACAAGGTCGTGCAGCGTCTTGGCGACACCCGAACGGCCCGCACCGGCGGCACCGATCGCAATCGCCGCGGGTCGCTCGTGCTCGAGAGCACGACGAATCGTCGTGAGAATCGCGTCGGCCGCATCGTCGACGCCGAGGACCGTGGCATTCGCGGCCGGTCCGTCGTCGACCGACCGGACAATGGTGCCGCCGACGGCGACCGCCGCCCGCGTCGTCGATCCACCCGCATCGACGCCGACGACCAACCGATCCATCTCACTCATGACCCGCGTCTTCGACTTGCGCGCGCCCGAGCAATGCCGCGAGCCCGGCCGGGGCGATCGCGCCGAGCACGCGCGATCCGCGCGCGCCCGTGACACGCGAGAGTCCGGCGGCGCGTTCGCGCAACGTCTCGCGCCCGAGAATGGCGAAGGCGATGGCCTCCTTCGCGTCGGGATCGATGCCGAACGCATCGGAGCGCTCGACACGCACCCCGGGCAGCGCGGCGCGCAGGCCGTCGAGCATCGTGAGGTTGTGCGCGCCGCCGCCGCTCGCGATCAGTAACGTGGCGTGCGGCGCGTGCAGATTCACCGCGTCGGCCACGCTGCGGACGGTCAACGCCGTCAGCGTCGCGAGCGCGTCGTGCAACGAGAGCGCGTCGAGTTGCGAGCGCACGCGCGTCACAAACTCGGTCCCGAAGCGCTCGCGGCCGGTCGACTTCGGTGGGGGCGAGCGGAAGTACGGATCGTCGAGCAGCGTCGCAAGCAGCGCCTCATCAACGGCACCGCCCGCCGCGTACGCGCCGGCGCGGTCGAAACGCGCCTTGCCGTCGCTGCGCATGCTCACGTACGTGTCGATCGGCAGATTCGCCGGACCGCTATCGAACGCGACGACGTCCGCGCTCGAACCACGCGCCGGCAGTACGCTGAGATTGGCGATGCCGCCGAGATTGAGCGCGACGCGGGTCTCCTCGAACGAACCGAGCAGGAGGTGGTCGACATAGGGAACCAGCGGTGCGCCGTGGCCGCCGGCCGCCGTATCGGCACTGCGGAAATCGAAGATGACGGTGCGGCCCGTCGCCTCGCGAATCCGGAACGGGTCGCCGATCTGCAGCGTGTGATGGGCGTCGCCGTCATGCGCGAGCGTGAGCCCGTGCGAGGCGATAAACTCTGCGTGCTGCGCGCCGACGGCCAGCGACGCACGCGCGAACGCTTCGCCGATGTCGGCGTGCAAGCGCGAGAGCGCGAGGGCGCTGATGCGCGCGGGCGGGTACGCGGCGTGCACGCGCGTGCGTAACGCGGCGTCCAGCGGAATCACCGCAAACGCCAGCGTTTCGACGCGATAGCCGCCGGCGCGCGGTTCCAGCGACACGCGCACGGCATCGATACCGTCGAGCGACGTTCCGCACATCAAGCCGACGGCGATCATCACCCGTACGCTTCCACCGCGGCATCGCAGATCGCTGCGCGGAAATCGCGCAGATCCGCGCGACCGAAATGCACCGCATTCGTGAGCGTGACGATCGAAAGATCGCGCGGCGGGTCGGCCCAGACCGAGGTTCCGGTGAACCCCGTGTGCCCGAAGGTCGCCGCCGACATCAGCGCGCCGCACGAGTTCGCGTCGCTCGTCTTGAGCGCCCAGCCCAGCCCGCGACGTAAGATCGCGTCGGGAGCTTGTTCGGCCGTCGCCGCCGACGTGAGGTCGGCGGGCAACGGCGCGGGCCGTCCGAAGCGCGGCCCGAGGAACCATTCGGCAAGCAACGCAACGTCGCGCGCATCACCGAAGAGCCCGGCATGGCCGGCGACACCGCCCGCCAACGCCGCTTTTTCATCGTGGACAGACCCCATCACGAGGCCGCGCCACGCGTCGTATTCGCTCGCCGGGATCGCTTCGCGCGGAACGCGCGGTTCGTAGGTAACGCGGTGCGCGCCGAACGCAAACAACTCGCGTTCGACGAGGGTGCGCAACGCGACGCGCGCGCGGCGCGCAAGCACCACACCGAGCGCGAGAAATCCGATGTCGCTGTAGACGACGCGCGCGCCGGGTTCCGCGACGAGCGGCGCGTGCAGTGCGAACGCCTCGATGTTTTCATCGAAAAGCGTGCGGAAATCGGCGCCGCTGCGGAAACCGCCGGTGTGCGCGAGAATCCGGCGCAGCGTGATCGTTCGGTGCGGCGTGTCGCACCATTCGGGAACGACGTCCGCCAACGACGCGTCAAGCGCGAGGTCGCCGCGTGCAACGAGCGCGAGCGCGACCGTCGCAACGAACACCTTAGTAATCGATGCCAGATCGAAGCGCGTATCGACCGCCGCCGGCGGCCCGCCGGCGCGCTGCATGGAGCCCGCCGCGCGTTCGTAGACGACGGACCCCGCGCGCTCGACCCGCACGACGATCGCGCTGTAGCGCTGCCCGACCGCCGCGTCGATCGTCGCGTCGAGCTCAGCGGAGCGCGGCAACCGGCAAGTGCCCGAGTGCCGCCGCGCGACCGCACAACACGTCCGCGCAGGCGTCGAGCATCAGCGGATCGTCGCCGTAGATGCACGCCACGTTTTGCGCGTGCGGGAATGCGAACGCATCCCACGGTTCGGCAGCCGAGATCACGATCGCGTGCGGAACGGACGCCAGAATCCGGTCGACGGCCGCGCGCTGCGCCGGCTGCCCGCGCGCGCGCCGTACCATCACGACGAAGTTGCGGTCGCCAAGTGCCGGCAAATGCGCGAGCAACAGCGCGATATCGTCGGCATCGGGTGCAAGCGCAACGCGCATCAGCTCGCTGCGCATCCGGCGCGCGCGCAATGCTGCGCTCAGCGACGGCGCCATCGCGCGCACACCGCCGGCGCCGTCGAAAGCGGCGCCCTCGAACGAGACAACGGTTACCGGCCGGTCGAGCCGCAGGCGAACCTCGCCGCGCAGCACGGTGACCGCGCGGCGAGCGACCGCGGCCGGTTCACCGGCGTCCAGCGCCTCGGGCGCCGGTACCGGGACGGCGTAGCGTTGGCGCAACGCCCGCACGCGCGCTCGTGCTTCCTCGATCCGCGAGTGCGATAGACGTCCGCCGGCTTCCGCTGCCACGATCGCGGCGATCACGTCGCGGGCAAGCTCAAGGGAATGACTAATCGTGAGTAGGTCGGCGCCCGCCGCGAGCGCGTCGACGCCGGCGGCGACTGTTCCGACCGACCGCGCGATCGCGTCCATTTGCAGACAGTCGGTGCACGTGACGCCGGTAAAGCCCAACTCGTCGCGCAGAAGGCCGGTAAGAATTCTCCGCGAGAGGGTCGCCGGACGGTCCGGGTCGAGCGCGTCGAAGACGACGTGGGCCGTCATGACCAGCGGCACGGCATCGGCCGCGATCGCCGCGGCGAAGGGCACGAGGTCACGGGCGCGCAGCGTCCCCCCGTCGACCGCCACGTGCGGTAACGCCAGGTGCGAGTCGGTCGCCGTCGAGCCGTGACCCGGGAAATGTTTGATCGCGGGCGCAACACCGCCGCGCGTCAGCCCGCAGGCGAAGGCCGCCGCGAAACGTGCGACCTGCTGCGGGTCGCTGCCGTACGCACGCGTTCCGATGACGGTATTGTCCGGGGCGAACGCACAATCGGCGACGGGAGCGTAGTCGACGCTGATACCAAGCCGTGCGAGATCGCGCCCGAGCAAGGCTCCGAGCCGTTCGCACGCGCCGGCATCGCCCGCCGCGCCGACGGCCATCGCCGGCGGCAGGGCCGCTACCCCCTCATTGATGCGCGCGACGCGGCCGCCCTCCTGATCGATCGCGATCAGCGGCGGGAGGGCTTGCGAATCCCGCAAGGCGCCGACGAGTTTGCGCAGGTCGTCGGGCGAGCCGACGTTGCGGCCGAAGAGGACGATCGCACCGGGGGCGACGCGGGTAAGGTCCGCGATCGGCGCATCGGCGACCGTCGAGCCGTCGAAGCCAACCGCCACGAGCTCGGCGGCAGCCGCGGGGGTCACGGCAGAATGCGAATAATCTGCGCGACGTAGATCGAGCCGCTCTGGCTCGAAAAAATCTGCACGTGCAAACCCGTCTTGAGGTCGGTGACCGAGTGATAGGCGCTATCCTTGCCCTGGATGCTCGTCGAGGGCATTACGTTCACCGTCATGCGACCGCGGCTACCGGCATCGACGACGATCGTGTTTTTCTGGTAGTCGACTCCGGTGACGCGCCCGTCGATCACTCCGCCGTCGCGGGCACCGGGGCTCCCGCTCTGACTCGCAGCCGGGGTCGCGGCAGCGCTCGCGGCAATCGGCATCAGCAGTAAGGCAAAAACGACGACCGGGCGCAGCATGACACAATACGTAACGCCGTACCTTACCTGGCCGTTTCGACCGAGGCAAGATACGCCGCCCGGGCGCCGGCGTCGCCGCTGCGCGCCGCGGCGACCTGCGAGCGCATCGTCCGGATCGCATCATCGTCGGCGGGTCGTCCCGCGAGCGCGATGCGCAGCCCCATCAACGTCTCATCCGGGACGCGTGTGCCCAAGAGATCAAGCGCGCGATAAAAGGGCTGCGCGCGCTCGTTGTCCGGTTGCTGATTTTGAAGAACTGCGCCGATCGCGTCGACCTTTGCCGGCGAGCCGTCGAGCAGATATCCGTCGAGCGGATTCACCGTGTTAGTCGAGATCGGCTTCGAGTGCTTCCGCCGTACGCTGCATCACTCGTGCCAGAAGGGCGATCGCGCCGGCGCGATTGGTATTGAGCAACATGTACTGCATTCGGTCATTGGGATGAAGAACGACGAAGATGCCTTTGCTACCTGTCGTGATCGACTTTAAGATTCGATCGATGAAGGCGCGATCTTCCGCGTCGAGCTGAACCGCCGCTTCATCTTCCTCGAGAAGCTCTTTGAGAAAACCGTCAAGATTTTCGGGAACGTCCATGAAAAGTAACCCAACCCTCAAAAATAAGGACCGCGCTATACCGTGTATCGGCGCGTTCCCCATGACACTTAAGGGTTGAGAGGCTCAATTGCTGCACAATTTATTCTTCCCTCTCGTTCTGTTGAGGCAAGTAGCCGCTGCCGGTCTCCACAAGAGCTCGTTGCTATCCGCGGCACTTCTCGTCGCGGTCGCACTCGGAGCATGCAGTTCGCCGCCGCCGAACGCGCCGGCGCCCACCGTAACCCAGCTGGAGAGCGCGGCGAACGATGCGCTGCTCACGACGGCAGTGAAGGCGAAATTGATCACCGTCGACATCGATTCGACGGAGTCGCTCGGTGTACACGTGACCAACGGGGTCGCGACGTTGACCGGCGCCGTGCGCACCGCGGGTGCTCGCGAGCGCACCGTGGCGGCAGCAAAATCCGTGCGCGGCATCCGCCTCGTGCACGATGACTTGCACGTTGATCCGCGCGTCCCGAACGTCAAGAATCGCGTCGGCGACGCCGCGCTCGCAGGCCGCATCGCGGCCGCGATCTTCACCCAGACCGGTTCGACGGCGGTGCGCGTCAACGTTCATGACGGCGTCGTGACGTTACGCGGGAACGTCAACGATCCGCGTTTACGTGACGCGGCAGTCGACACAGCGCGTCATACGACGGGCGTGCGCAACGTCGTCGACGCGATGGGTTCGGGAGCATAGGACGCCCGAACCCATCGCGCCGTTATTCGAAGCGTAGCGCCACGATCGGATCGAGTCGCGATGCTTTCGCAGCGGGATAATATCCGAAGAATACGCCGACGAGTGCCGAGAATCCGACCGCAAACACAACGGCCGCACCGGGAATGCTTGCCGGCCAATGTGCTCCGAGCGCAACGGCGAGCGATGCCAGCGCGCCGAACGCGACACCAATCGCGCCGCCGGCCGTCGACAGAACGACGGCCTCGATCAAGAACTGCCACAGAATCGCGCGGCGCCGCGCGCCGACCGCGACGCGCAGACCGATCTCGCGCGTGCGTTCCGTAACGGATACCAGCATAATGTTCATGATGCCGATGCCGCCGACGATGAGCGATACCATCGCGACGCTCGCGAGGAGCAGTTGCAAAATAGCAGCCGTCGATTGCGCGGCGTTCGCGATGTCTTGCAGGTTGCGGACTTGGAAGTCGTCTTGGCCGCCGGACGCGATGCGGTGACGCGCTTCGAGTAACGCCGTCAGCGCGGTTTGCACGTCGTCGACGTTCGCCGCATCGTCGACGGACACGTTCATTCCGGCAACGGTCGTTTGGCCGGTGAGACGCTGCATCGCCGACGTGAACGGGACGAGAATCGTGTCGTCTTGATCTTGACCGACGCCGCTTTGGCCCTTCGCCGAAAGTGTTCCGATCACGACGAACGGGACGTTTTTGATCAACACGGTCGCGCCGATCGGATCGCCGCCGCCGGGGAACAGGTTCGCGATGACCGTTTGCCCGAGCACGCAGACCTTGGCGGAACCGGCGATGTCAGATTGCGTTACGAACGTGCCCGACGCCATCGGCCACGAACGAATGTACGTGTAACTTGGCGCGATTCCGGTGACGGTCGTCATCCAGTTACCGGCCGGCGCGACGACTTGCGTTCGAACGTTCACCGTCGGCGAGACCGCGGCGACGTGCGGGAGCTTCGCGATCGCGAGCCCGTCGTCGGGCGTCAAGGTCGACGCGCCGCCGCTGCCGCTGCGCACGCCCCCTAAGTTGACGCTGCCCGGCAATACGATGAGCATGTTGCTGCCGAGCGAGTTGATCTGATTCGCGACCGATGTGCGCGCTCCGGTCCCGATCGCAACGGTGACGATGACGGCCGCGACGCCGATGACGACGCCGAGCATGGTGAGCACGGAGCGCGAACGATTGCGCAACAACGCCACGACGGCCATACGCGCGATGGTGAGGAGGTTCATGGTGATACGAGCTCCGGTTCCGCCGCAACATCGCTGAGGATGTTGCCGTCGCGGAACGTTACAATACGTTTGGCGTGCGCAGCGACGTCGGGTTCGTGCGTGACGAGCATGATCGTGATGCCGCGTTCGTCGTTGAGCCGGCGAAAGAGCGCCATGACGTCGTTGGACGAGCGCACGTCGAGTGCGCCGGTCGGTTCGTCGGCGAGGATCAACCGCGGATCGTTGACCAGCGAACGCGCGATGGCGACGCGTTGCTGTTGCCCGCCCGAGAGCTGGTTCGGATGGTGCAGCGCGTACTTGCGCAGTCCGACGTCGTCGAGCGCGGCGAGCGCGGCCGCACGGCGCTCACGTTCGGCGACGCCGGCATAGAGCATCGGCAGTTCGACGTTCTCGACGGCGGTCGTGCGCGGCAGCAAGTTATACGCCTGGAAGACGAAGCCCAATTCGCGGCTGCGAATATCGGCGAGCGCGTCCTCGTCGAGTTCGGTCACATCGCGACCGTTGAAATCGTAACGGCCTGATGTCGGCCGGTCGAGGAAGCCGACGATATGCATGAACGTCGATTTGCCCGACCCCGACGGACCCATGATGGCCACGAACTCACCGGGATCGATCGTCAGATCGACCCCGGCCAGCGCGACGACCGGCTCTTCCGCGAGCGGATAGATACGCCGCAGATCGCGGACCGCGACAACCGGGGTCATCGCGGCATCCGGATTCCGCCGGCCCCACCGGTCAGCGCATTTTGCGACGCGGGCGCCCGCTGAGGACGGGTCGCACCGGCGTTCGAGGAATCACCGGTCACGACCGCGTCGCCGGCGACGAGCGTCGCGCCGCTCCGCGGCGTCACGGCGGCCTGCGTGCTGGTCACGAGTTCCAGATCGACCGGCACGCGCACGAGCTTCCCGTCACGCTCGACGAAGACGCGTCCGCGCGATCCGCCCGCAAGCGGTGTGCCGGCTGCGGCGTTGGTCGTTCCCCACGGCGACGCGGCGCCCTGAATCGAACGGTGGTGCGTAGCGCCCGTGCCGGGCGCGGGCAGGTAGCTGAGCGCAGCGATCGGGATGACGAGCGCGTTCTTCGCGGTCTCCACGTGAATCGTCGCGTTCGCGGTCATGCCCGGTAACAGCGCCTGATCCTTGTTATCGACGAGCACGACGGTCGTGTAGGTAACGACGTTGGACGTCAGCACCGGATTTTTGCGCACTTGCGAAACAACACTGTGGAACGTGCGCGACGGATACGCGAGCACCGTGAAGTCGACCGCTTCGCCTGCCTTGACCGAACCGATATCCGGTTCGCCCACCGCGAGATCGGCTTCCATCTTGCTGAGGTCTTGCGCGATCGCGAAGAGCGTCGGCGTCTGCAAGCTCGCAGCGACCGTCGTACCGACGGACACGTCGCGGGCGATCACCGTACCGTCGACCGGCGAGGTGATGACCGCGTGCGCGAGATTCGTTTCGGCCTGCGCAACGGCGGCATCTTGAATTCCGATCGCCGCGGTTTGGGCATCAGCCGACTGCGAACTGCCCGCCGCCGCCGCGCGTGCCGCGCTGACGGCCTCGGTTTGCGACCTGGTCGTTGCCACGCTCGCCTGCGCCTGTGCAGCGCTCGCCGCAGCCGCGCTGCGTGCCTGTTGAGCCGCGACCTGCGCGCTCTGCACGGCGGTTTGTGCCGCGACGAGACCCGACGCGTCGGTATCATATTGGCTCCGCGCGATATAGCCTTGCGCGAGCAGTTGCTTGTCGCGACCCGACGTCTGCTGCGCGAGCACGAGCGCACTCTGTGCCTTCGTAATGCCGGAGTCGGCGCTTGCGATCGCTTGTTGGTTTGACAGCGCGGTCGCCTCCGCTGCCCGGGCGTTGGCGACGGCAGCGTCAGCCGAGGCTTGCGCCGTGCCGACGTTGATGGCGGAGCCGCCTGCGGCCGAAGCTGCTGATGCGGCTTGCGCTACGGCTTGCGCTCGCGCCGCTTTCGCCGAATCAACCGACGCTTGGAATGCGGTCGGGTCGATTCGTGCGAGAACTTGACCGCTGCGGACCTTCGAATTGTAATCGACGTCGACTTCGCTGATCGTTCCTGACACCTGGGTGCCGACATCGATCGTATTTTGCGGGTTCACCGTCCCGGTCGCCGTCACGGTTTGCACGAGATCTTGCCGGGAGACCGGCTGCGTCACGTACGTTACCGCGGCACCGGCTCGCGAGCGGTAGACCAGCGCACCCGTCACGACGAGCGCGATGATGACCACGGCGGCGATGATCGTACGCCAGGGGCGCTTCGCGCGCACGGGCGCGATCGAGACAGTCGTGACGCGCGCGTGGCCGTTGGATGATGGACGTTCGAGGGTTTGCATAGCGCTGCTTCCGTAGACGGGTGGACTACGGAAGAAACGTAGCCCGCTCGCCTTGCGGCGTTAGCGAACCATGACAATCTGCAGGGGAGAGGCTGGGAAGCGGGGGTTACGCGGTGACCGGGTGCGCCGCCGGCGTTATTGCGCCATTGGTTGGCGTGGGCCCGGCGGGTGCGCCGGCGCCGTGCGAGGGCACGAAGTGCTCCGGCGCGAGCAGAACGTACATAATCGGCACCAACACGAGGGTGAGGATCAGCGAACTCGTGATGCCCCCGATCACGACGACACCGAGACTCGACCGAACGCTCGAACCCGGCTCGAGCGCGAGCGCGAGCGGAATATTGCCCGCAATCACCGAGATGCTGGTCATGATGATCGGCCGGAAACGTGTGTAGGCGCTGGCCTGGATCGCCTTGAGTTTCGTCTCGCCGCGTTCACGCAACGTATTCGCGTAATCAACGAGCAAGATGCCGTTCTTCGTGACGATTCCGACCAGCAGAATCGTGCCGATCAGCGAGAACAGGTTGAGCGTCGAGTGCGTCAGCCAGAGCGCGCCGATGGCGCCGACCGCTGCGACCGGCACGGAGAACATGATGATGAACGGGTCCCGGTAGCTGTTGTAGAGCGCGACCATCAGCAAAAAGACGAGCATGATGGAGAGAATCAACGACGTGCCGAGTCCGATCAATGTCTGCTGCAAAAAGTCTTGCTGCCCGAGCGGACGCGGACGCACCTGAATGTTTGCCGGCAGGTGCAGGTTTTTTACGCGTTGCAGAAACGCGCTCTGCACGCCGGAGAGCGACGCGCCCGGCGCGATATTCGCGCTGATGTGAATGACCGTGTTGCGGTCGACACGCGTGATCAGCGGCGACACCGGTTCGTTGACAAAATATGCGAAATCACCGAGATGCACGATCGCGCCGGTATTCGAGCGGATCGGAATACTCGCGACCTCGGTGAAGCTCGTCTGCAACTGCGCGGGATAGATTACTTGGACTTGTTCGAGCCCGTCCGGCGTCTCGAATTGCGTTGCAATCGTGCCGCCGAAGGCCGCGCGCGCAGCGTTCGCGGCGGTGCCGATGCTCACGTTGAGCGCCTGCGCTTTCGCGCGATCGAACATGATTTCCATCTGCGGTTCGAGCGCGGACGACGAACTGATCGCGTTGACGACACCGGGTGTTTGCGCGAGCGTTTGGAAGACGCGCGCGTTGAACGGCGTCGGGTCGCCGCCCGAAACGTCCGAAAGCAGCTCATCGAGCGGCTGCGCGTTACCGCCGCCGGTTCCCGTCGCGGGAACGACGACGGGATTCGATCCGGGCGCGAATCGCCGCGCGAGTTTGCGGTATTCCGCCACCCAATAGTCGGTCGAGTGCTTGCGCCCGTCTTTGAGGAACACGTGCACTTGGCCGACGTTTCCTTGCGTGACGAATCCGCCGAAGGGCGCCGCATACGCACCGGCAACGGCCGTATCCGCATCGATATCGTTGTTGTTGCGGACCGCGCTTTCAACGGCCAGCACGCCCTGCGTCGTTTTCGTCAACGGCGTCCCGACGGGGTATTGCAGCTGGATGAAAATTTCGCCGCGATCTTGCGGCGGGACGAACTCCTCGCCGATCACGCCGAGCGGCACCAGCGCGATGGCGCCGACGAACGACAGCACGCACCCCGCGATAACGAAGAACTTGTATTTCAAGCCCACCGGCAGCACCCGATGCACGTAGAAATCGCGCACGCTATCGAATCCGTGCGTGAACGCACGGATGATCGGCCACGGTTTCCAGGTTGATTTGAGCGCCCAGTTTCCGGCCAGTGACGGCGTGATCGTGAAGCACACGAAGAGCGACGTCAGCGTCGCGATCACGACGACGATGCCGAACTCAGCGAGCTGGCGCCCGATCTGACTTTGGATGAATGCGATCGGCAAAAATACGACGACATCGACGAGCGTAATCACGATCGCTGCGACACCGATTTCGGAGCGGCCTGATATCGCTGCACGGATCGGCGGCTCGCCCATCTCGAAATGTCGCTCGATGTTTTCCAGGACGACCGTCGAGTCGTCAACGAGGATGCCGACGACAAGCGTCATACCGAGAAGCGAGATCGTATCGAGGGTGAGGCCGAGAATCTTCATAACGAAGAGCGCCACGCCGAGCGAAGCCGGAATGGCGACCAACACGACGATCGCGTTTCGCCACGAGCCGAGAAAGAACAGCATGACGACGCCGGTCAGAATCACGCCTTCGACCAGCGTTCGCATCACGCCGTTGAGCTGTTGAGCCGTGTACTTCGACTGCACGTTGATGACGGCAAACGTGATGTCGGGGAACTGCACGCGGATTCGCGGCAGCGCAGCGATCACGTTGTTCGACGCGTCGACTTCGGAGGCGTTCGACGTCTTCTGAATCTGAAGAAATTGCCCGTTGATGCCGTTAACCGACGCGACTTGGCGCCGCGGCTCATAACCGGCGCTCACGGATGCGACGTCGCCGACGCGCAGGACCGAGCTCGCGGATGTCCACGGATCGATGGCGCCCAGCGTTCCGTTGATCGCTCCGACGCTGTTCGCGCCGGCGGCGGTGTTCGTCGTCCCGCTACCGCCGGCTACGGTGATCGGTAAACCGAGGATCGACGACGGATCGATGACATCGCCGCGAATGTCGAGGTTCGTTTCGCGATTTGGTTGATAAACGATGCCGCCCGGAGCGCGCACGTTACCCGCCGCCACGGTGTTCACGACGTCCGTCAGCGTGAGTTTATTCGCTTCGAGACGCCGTGGATTGACGGTAACTTCGTACGCCGGCGTAACGCTGCCGCCGGCGGTGACGTTCGAGACGCCGACGACCTGTTGAAACGCCGGTATGATGCGGCCGGTCGTAATCAGTGAGAGTTGGCTCGCGGTCAGCGACGACGAGGAAAGGGATAGCAGCACGACCACCGATTCGCTCGGATCGCGCACGGCCACCGTCGGCGCGACCAGGTCGGTCGGCAAGGCGCGCCCTGCGGCTTGAATCGCCTTCTGCACGTTGACGAGATCCGTGTTGACGTCGGACGTCAGCGTGAAGACGGCGGAGATCGTCGCCGAGCCGCCTTGAATCGTCGAGTTGAGCGTTTGAAGATCCGGTTGACCCGCGATCTGGTCCTCGATCGGCTTGACGATCGAATCGCGCATGACCGTCGGCGACGCGCCGCTATAGTTGACTTGGACCGACACGGTCGGTTGCGACACGTTCGGGAATTGCTGCCGCACGAGGGTCGACCACGCGATCGAACCGGCGACCAAGATCAGCGCGAGGAGAACGAACACCAACGTCGGGCGCCGGACGAAGAGTTGCGTCAGCCACATGCGATCAGCGCTCCGCCACCGTTCGTGATTTGGTCAAGGGCTGAGCTTTTTGGCCGTCGTTGAGACCGAGTTGGCCGTTGGAGACGATCCGTTGACCGGACGCAAGACCGCGGACGACCGCATTTTTTCCGTCTTCCGCGACCATCGTGACCGGCAACGTCTTGATGAGACCGTTGCTGTCGATCGTTTGGACCGTCGTTTGCGTATCGTCGACGAATGCGGTGATCGGAATGCGAACACCGGATGTCGGCGGCCGCGAAACTTGCCCCGTGACGACCATACCCGAATGAAAGAGTCCGGCCGGATTCGGCAAGACGGCTTTGACGACGAAATTGGTCGAACCGGGCGTCACTTGGTCGAGAACCGCTGCGACGCGTGCCGTACCGTGCAGTGTCGCGCGGTCACTGGACACGATGTTCGCGATCGAACCCGTCTGCACGCCGACGATCTGTCCGCCGCTGCCGTTGAGCACGGCATAAACCCGATCCACTTCTTGCAACGTGAAGATCTGGCGCGTGCCGGGATATTCCCCGGGGTTGAGATTGCGATTGACGACGATGCCGTCGACCGGCGAAACAATCTGCGCCTTGGCGATTTGCGCGCGCGTCTGATTGGCGTTGCCGAGCGCCGTCTGCTCGTCGGCGCGCGCGGCCGCAACCGTGGCGCCTTGCAAGCCGCTACCGGTGGTCCCGTTGGTCTGCACTTGGGCTTGGCTATTTTGCAACGTGACGGTCGCGGAGCGGACGGTCTGCTGATCGTTCGCGACGAGCGTTCGCTGTTGGTCCACGGCTTGCTGCGCGATATAACCGCTCTTGCTCAGCTGAAGATCTCGCTGCAGATTCATGGTGTCGGTCGCGAGCGTCTGCTGCGCTTGGCGCAATGCGGCTTGCCCTGTATTGACCGAGTTGCTGTTTTGCGTGATCGTCAGGCCGGCTTGCAGAAAGGTCGACTGCGCGCGCGCGCGGTCGGCCGCCGCCGTCCCAAGATACGATTCCAGCTGCGCGCGCAAGTCGGCCGTATCGAGCACGGCGAGAACCTGGCCCTTGCTGACGTGATCTCCCTCTTGGACGTTGACGACAAGGGTCGGTTCGGATAACGACGACTGCAATTGGACGTTTTGAAACGGCACGATCAGGCCGCCGAGCGTCGCCTTCGGCGTCACCGACCCGGATCGTGCCGCAACGACCGGCACCCGAGCCGCACTCGCCGTACGTGGGGGCGGAGCCGCATGCGCGCAGGCAGCTACCGCCAGCAGAGCGACAGCGCCGGCGGCGGGCCGTTGCCACGGGCGGAATCCGAAGTGCATAACCTGCATTGTACGCGCAATCCTACTTATCGCTACCGCGGAATTCCCAGGGAACTCATCGCACGCTAACCGCTCAAGCGTTGAAATAAACTTCCGCGCCCGCCCCTCCCGTGACCTTGCGCCCTCCGGCCCGTATTCTGCTCGGATCGCCCATGGGCGACGTGACGTTTTTCGAATCGTTCATGTCCAGTACAATATTCGTGCTTGCGGTAGCCGCGCGGAAACGCGCTCTTCAAAGAAGCGCTTGAGTTCCTTCATCACGTCCTTGCGGTAGACATATTTCGTGCTGCCGAACTTCGTGCGTTTGAGCGTACGGGACGCCTCGTCCATCTCCAGCTTTGTCGCCGGGTACCATCCGAGCAGCACGTCCTTTGAGCCAGGCGTAAAACGATGCGTGATCAACTCCACGCTCAGATCGAGATCGGGGATGTTGCGCGTCTCGCCCTCCACAAGAGCGAAGAGGCCGTCATACTGCGCTTGCCAATCGGTAAGCGGCATGATGGGAGCGACGGTAAGTCCCACCGGGTAGCCGGCGCGCGCAAGCGTGCCGAGGGCTCGGATTCGCTCATCGAGTGACGCCGTTCCGCCCTCGAAGCGCTGAGTAATCGAGCGCGCGTTCACCGAAAAACGGATTCGAGTCCGCCGGCGATGGTCGATCCCGATGAACGGATCGACGGCATCGAACTTCGTCGTCCAGCGCAGTTGCACAGCCGCGTCCCACCGGCCGAAGAACGCGATGGTCTCGGCAAGCGCGCCGGTGAGATGTTCTATTGCTAGGGGATCGGTATAGCAGGAAGCTTCGAACGTTGTTCCTTCTGCTGCACGGGTACGGGACGTCGACGTCACGGTGCCCTGACCGAGAAAGGCGGGGAGCCCATCGAGAATCTCCGGCAGGTTCGCGTAGACGCGTGTCACCGGCGGGCCGGGAAGGGAGCCGGCAAGGTAACAGTATTGGCAATGCGCGGGGCAACCGCGCGCGAGATGAAATTGCCAGTCCGCGCTGGGCGCAATCGGCTGAAGCTTCCGCTGCGAAGGCGGTGAGACGACGACGGCGAGTGTGCTTTTGGAACGAACGTAGGTTTCACGTTCGTTTTCACCGCGCAGCACATCGAGACGATCGGCCTTGAGTTCCAGGATTTCGGCGCCAAGGGCTGCTGCGCGTTCAGCAATTCTTTTCGCGATCGGCCATGCACGAGCGGATGGGGTAAGCAGCACCCGCTTCGGCATCCACAACTTGGGCGCATGTTCGGGGACGATCCCGTCGAGAATACTTTCCCGTGGTTGCGCATCGCCGTCGGGATAGAGATGCGGCGCAACGGGCGCGCCACGTTTAGATACGCTCACTGAACACATCAAGCGAAATGCATGCCGGCAAAGGCGACGAACCCCGAGCTTCGCAGTGAAAAGGTAGATGACGTGACGTAACCGCGCGCGAGCACGCTGAAACGTTCTTGCTTGTCAGTCTTTGCGATTATGCAGGGCGGCACGTGCTTCGATTGTGCGGCTCATCGGCGCCTTGCTGCTCGGGACGAACGGCGAATGGCCTGCTTGCCGCCGAGAACCTTCTGCGGGTATCCTCCCAATATGGCACCACCGCCCAAGACAAAACGGTCAGCCCCGGGCTCGGCCGCGCCGACCACTAACAAGACGACCAGAGCGCGGATCACGAAGTCCATCGTCGAAACGAATTTCCGCACCCTGCTCTCACCGAGCGCGGATCCACGCAAAGCGATCACTGACGGCTCGATCACCGGTAAACGGGTCCGAACGCTGCGAACAGCCCTGGATCTACCGATCAGCGACGTCGCGCGCGTCCTCGGCATGTCCGAACGCAACATGATGCGCCGCGAGCAAGGCGAGACCGCGCTCTCCGTCGCCGACGCCGATCGCGCATATCGCCTTGCGCGCGTCGCAGACCTCGCCGTTGAATTGCTCGGCGATACCGAACGCGCAAAAGCGTGGCTCAAATCGCCGCATCGGTATTTTGGCGGCGAGACGCCCGTCAACATGCTCGAAACCGAAATCGGCACCGATCTTGTAATCGAATCGCTCTACGCCATTGCTTACGGCGGCGTCGCGTAGTTGAAGGTTTGGCGAATTGCTCGCCGCGCATTCGCAACGACTGCCCTTAGCGGCTACGGCGCCGCGCAGCGCGGCGGACGTTGGAATAGCCGGGGAACTCCCGTTGTCTACACAGCGCAGTATCAATCGCTCGCGCTCCTCGAGCTCCTCGTCCACGCGAGTAAACAACAGTTACCCGATGACCTGATCTTCACCGGCATCGACGTACCTGACGACGCAATCGCCGGCGTCGGCGCCCTGCCCGACGGATGGGACGCAATTCCACACACGTCCATCTCACAAGCGATCGGCGACAAGTGGGTAGCGAGTCGAAGCTCAGTCGCTTTGCGCGTTCCATCGGTCATCGTACAAACGGAATACAACGTGCTCCTCAATCCGCAGCATCTGAAGTTCGCGGCCGTCACGACCATCGGCGTCATCGACGCGCTGATCGACAAACGACTCCTCTGACTCACTGGCAACGGCGCTGACACCTCACCAACGCTCGCTAACGCGGACGTTTTTCATTTGCCGGATACTTCAAACTCACGGTTGCGGCCTGACTCTTGGGGCAGCGTCACGACGATCGCCGTTCTTCTTTGAAACCAGTTGCCAAATCGAAGTAGGCCGTCAAAGCATTTGTACGACGTTGTCCGCTTTTGCTGGCTCATGGTTGTGGGGCCGGGCCCGGAGCGCAGCCAACGAGCCGTGACGTTTCCAGAGACGCATCTTCGCATGGTGCGGCGATCGTCCCGTACTCGGCGCTGAGAGCGATGCGGCGGAACGCTTCGCCATTGGGATACTGAATGATTGCCACAACGTCCCACTTCGGGTCGTCTGCGACGATAAAACTGCCAACAACTTCACCAATGAAGATGGGGTGGACGCCCTCGACGCCTATGGTCGCCGCAACCTGCGCAAAGGCCGGCATGTAACCTTAAAAAAAGCACTCGCGGCCAGTGCTCCGGCGGGTGCGACCCCGTCGGGGGAATGCGCCTGCTCCCTGAAACGAAGCAGGTTGAGGACGAAGAGCGGGATATCCGCTGGGTACGCTCCGATGACGGCCTGAATAACGGCGGCGTCGAGCGGCGAGCTGTTCATGTGACGGCTCATTCGGGTTCGGCGTAACAGAAGAAGTTAGGTAGACGACCGCGATCTGCCGGCAGCCAGTGTTGGATTGCGGCATTCACTTGATTGGGATTTTCAAGCATGAGCTCATGACCGTTATCGATTATGACCTCGGTTAAGGCGGTGCAGTCTTCGCGCATCGGATCAGCAAGTCGGCTGTGCACCGTGTCGCATACCGTATCTCGCTCGGCGTGGATGAAAAGCGCCGGAAGCGTTATGCGCCCGAAGTTCAGCGCTTCGGCAGCGAATTCTCGATTTGCCGCGTCGTTGAGATACCAAGCATTTGCACCGGCAAAACCGGTGCGACGAAACGACGCGCTAAACTGCGCAAAATCGGACGGTTGGAGGAGCCATGGCCCGGGCGACATCGACGGCGCACGACGCGAACCACCGAACCACCCGCCATGGCGCCGAATCTGCGAAGACAAGGATGGTTTACCAACGGCATCTCTTGAAGCGGGTCGATAGAGAAATGACAGCGTCGCCGCCACATCGGCTTCGAAGTCGTACGATGCGTTGCTGAAATGTTCGCGATAAAAGAGCCAGTAGTCCCATTGTCCGACGGGATACTCATCAACGGGATAGAGTCGGCGATCAACGAGCGGGACGAGGCTCGAGAGGGTCAGCCCTCGTGATAAATACGGAATGCACAGATTGACGACGCCGCGGCATCGATCTGGGTGATGGGACCCCATCGTCCAGGCAACAGCGCTGCCCCAGTCGTGGCCGATCCAATACGCGGGCGTACCGCCGAGCGCGTCGTGCAGTTCAATCATGTCGGTCACGAGCTCACGGACTGCATATGCCGCGGTTCTGGTCGGAACCGAGGATCCGCCGTACCCGCGCATATCTGGTGCAACGCAGCGCCAACCCAGGTTCGCAAAATGTTCGATCTGTGCGCGCCAGACGATGCTCAGCTCAGGCCAACCATGCAGAAAGATGAGGAGCGACCCATCCACCGGACCCGCCTCGATCCATGCGGTCCGGTGACGCGCGGACTCGATGACCCGGGAGATCACTGAGGCAGATGCATCTTCGTCGTTCCGAGGAATCGCCAGTCTTCCAAAGCGGCTCGGCGATGTGGAGCTGCAACGGCTTCATATTCGGGACTTTCAATGACCGTGCGCAGCGCCTCGAAGGTTGGATACTCGACGATGACGACATCGTCCCACGCCTCCCCATCAGGCGCCACGATGGTCACTTGCGCATTGCCAAGCCACGACGGCACCGCTTGGAGGCCGTTTGCAACTTCGTGGAAGGCCGGCACATAGCGCGAATAATACGCTTCACGGCCCGAGCACGGCTCCAAACCGGAAGGCTCGGCGTAGGTCGCTTCCCGGCGGAAGCGCAGGAGATTCACCAGGTAGACCGGGCTTTTTGCGTCAAGGGCGCGCGAAGCGCCCTGCAAAGCATCCGCTGAAATCTCCGTAGTTTTCGACAACGTACACTCCTCGACAAAAACAAACATTAAATACGTACGAACGTATTCTGGACAGATAATACATACGGGCGTATTATTTGTCTATGGGTAGAGCGTCACTTCGAGAGAAACTGCTGGAGTCGGGTGTCACCACCGTGCATCAGCACGGCTTTGCGGCGTCCGGCATTCGGGAAATCGCCAGCGCGGCGGGTGTACCGCAAGGGTCGTTTACGAACCACTTTTCCTCAAAAGAAGAATTTGGGATTGCCGTTCTTGATTGGTACTACGCGCGCACGCAGGAGCGTATGGCTGCGACGTTGCGCGATGAAAAGCGGGCGCCCCTTGAGCGTCTCAACGCCTATTTCGATGCGGTCATCGAGGCGTTTGCCGCCGCCGGCTGGCGATACGGATGCTTGATCGGCAACATGGGCTTAGAAGCGTCGGAGCACAGCGAACCGCTCCGTCAACGGCTCGGCGTGATCTTCGAAGGCTTGACGGCGCCGTTCGCCGAGACGTTGCGCGCCGGTCAGAACAGCGGGGACGTCCGCAACGATGTCGATGCTGAAGATTTGGCTGCGGTCGTGCTTGCCGCGTGGTACGGCACGATGCTTCGAATGAAGGTCGACCGCAGTCCAGATCCGCTTGACCGATTCAAGCGCGTGCTTTTCTCGACGTTTCTCGCGCCGCCCAATTCGCGTCGGACTCGGCGAAAAGATCGTTAACATCTGCGGTCAATTCCGAGTCGGTGAAGTGCACCAGGTCGAAGCTTGCAATGAGTACTCCGCTGTTATGTAGAATATGGTTTCACTAGACAAATCTATGCGACCGCCGATTTCGCTTTCTTACTAACTCGAGCTTTCCGATTTCGGTTTTCGTCTGCGCGGCATGGCGGAAAAATAACCTCTCAAAATTCGTTCGAGGGTAGCACTCGGGCTATAAACCCGTCCGTGAAGCCGCTCCCTCCCATCGGAAATTGACTCCCGCTCAAGTTCCTTGAGTAGGTCTTCTGAAAGTCGAACCGTGATTGCGCGTTTTGGTTTTTCCACGATCCGCTACAATTTTATCGAGAACAGTTGCTTGCCGCTTTGCAAGCATGCTTGCAAACCTGCGACTTCAAGCTCCGACTCGTAGTATCCACGATCCGGATTTTATTAGGCAGATTGCATGCTGCGTTGCAAGCATACTTTCAAACTGCAGGATGACGATCTACGGCGGCCAATGCTCGATCCTAAGCGGACCGACATCTCGCGGTCGGTCACCGAACTCTACATGTTCAGTGGATCGGAATGCAATGTTGGAAAATTGCAAATGAGATTGATGAGCTGCCAGAGCTCTGGCAATTAGCCGATAATACTTCGCTGATATGCCGTCTGATGCAAGCGCTTGGAAATGTGCGGCTGAACGAATTGTTAGATTCGAACGATAACCGCTTGATTATGTGGATCGCTAACAATTCGACCGATGCTGAACTCGAGCATCGGATTTTGGCGTTGCACGCCGTTCTAGATCGGAAGGGGCAGGATCGAGATTGGACCCTTTGGCAAGAGTAAACACGTAAAGGGTAACACCGCGGGTGGTCTTAATCGGGACCGATGCGGTCTGTACTCTCAAGTGCGAAGAAAAATGGAGTACCGCCTGAACAGGTACAATTTGTAGTTCCGACGTTGCTGCGCCCGACAGCGAGGAGTTCGTCAAAAGCATTACAGCAACGATTCGGCGAGCAGAGCGACGAGTGCGTACCGGATGCCCCTGCGACAGCCGCGACGCGTGCGGCTGGTGCGCGGGATCAACCGCTCCTCATTCACGCGCTCGCCGGTGCTGGAAAAAAGCCGGTTGCCTGAACCAGACGCCCGTCCTCACCGAATCGGCCGTAACTCGTCCCCTTCACAAATACCGCGCCGTTTCCGTCGAACATCGTCCATTGGAACAGCCCTTGATCATGGTGCTCGAGGAACGAATCATTGCGAAAACGCGCACCAGGGAATTGTTGTTGAGATTTGCCGATCCGACCGACGAGCTCTTCTCTTCCACGGGCTTGAGATGCCGGATCGGCGTAAAGAATGTCGTCGCTGACGCTGATTTCGAGCAGCCGGCGCCGCTCCGTATCGTCAACCGGCCCCCACGCCGATTGATAGGTATTCCACGTCTTGAGATATTGTTCATCATTCATGGGACGTCTCCGTTGGTTGCCCGCAATCCAGGCCCGAGTGGGCGGAGGGAAGGCTGAGCCTGTCGTGGCGATCCGCTAGTGGCAGAGTGAAACTGAATGCCAACCGCGAATCTTATTACTATATGACACTTTTCGTTAGATTGTCAATAGCCCTTTTAGCATGAGCTTGTCGTGAGTCAAGATGCTGCTGCCGAGCGGACTGCTCGGCGCGGGCGCATTGTGGAGGCGGCGACTCTCGTTTTCTTGCGCTATGGGTTCGCACGCACGACGATGGGTGATCTTGCTGACGCGACGAACATTTCTCGGCCTGCGCTCTATATTTTGTTCCCGAGCAAAGACGCTCTATTCACTGAGGTGATCCGCCGCTTATCAGATGAGAAACTAGCTGAATTGCGTGCGGCGTTACCCGGGTTCCACACGTTGGGCGAACGGCTTGCGTATTGTTGCGAAAACTGGGGCACACATGGATTCGATCTCATTCAATTGCACCCCGATGCCAAAGATCTCTTTGACCTTTCGTTTCCGGCTGTGCAAGAAATGTACGCGGCTTTCGAGGTCTTTTTAGCGGAATTGATGAGCGAGCGCACGCCCATCCGAAAGCTGAAGGTGAGCCCCGCAAAGTTAGCCCGAAATCTGGTGTTCGCAATGCGCGGTTTTCGAGAGGCCGCTCACGACGGAATCGAGATGCGGAAGATGATTGCTTTGGAAGTCAAAATCGTGGTTGCTGCGCTAGGCTGATGGGAACTCCAGACGTCATCACCGGCTTTTTGGTGAGCGCGAGAAACAATATCGATCGCGTGGCGCTTGCATAATCTTGAGTCAACAAACACCGCCTTCACTTCAACCCGCGCATTCGAGCCGCGCTCGCCGCGAGCCACCAAACGCCGGTTATCTTGTAGCGTGGATATCCCAAAGCGCTCTGTCGATCGGCCGCTCTACCAGGGGCTCCTCAGTGGTTTAGTCCACTATTCGAGAGAACACTTTGCTTCAGCGTCCGGTACGGTTTTGCGCGCAGCTGGACGCATAGAAGCGATCCTTTCATTTACTCGTTCGAGGACGTCTAATATGCGAAAAAGACCTCGTTCTATGAAGAGGTATCTTGGTTCCCGCCACCAGATCCTGCGCAACTCGACGACCGCCCGGTCGTACGACGACCCTCGACTACAACGCAAATCGCCCGCACTCATCGCTCGGAAATCGGACGCCCGAGGAGTTCGTCCGAGATCTCATCAACTCGCTAGCATCGCCCTTACTCGTGGAATAACCGCGGGTCTCAGGTCATCCTAAGAAACGCTCGCTTGCTATATGCGCTCATTTCCAGCTAGTTTTGCTATATTCTAAATAACTCCTGAGTGCGCGCGGGCGTTCGCGGAAGTCAACGATCCGCATTCACTCCGGCCGCGCGCCACGCAGCGATCATCGCATCGCTGTTCGAATTCGACGTAACCGTTTGAGAACAGCAATCCCACCCTTGACGAACGTTTGAGACACCTCGGTGCCGCTACGAAGCGGCAAGTAACGAAGGCGTCGCCGTCGCGTGTCGCTTCGGCGGTGCGCCAAACATCCGAGTGTATTCGCGGCTGAACTGGGACGGGCTCTGATAGCCGACGGCAAAGGCTGTGGTCTCGGCATTCGCGGCGCTGGAAATCATGAGCCGACGTGCTTCCAGTAAACGAAGTTGTTTTTGATATTGCAACGGCGTTAACGACGTCAGTGCCTTGAATTGCCGGTGGAACGCCGAGGGACTGAGTTGCGCGATGCCGGCGAGTTCCTCGACGCGAACGGTCTCGGCGAAACGTTCGCGCAGGTGGCTGATCGCCCTCATCACGCGCTGGTCAGCGGTGTTTATTAGCGCCATGCGCGCGATCTCCGCGCCGTGTGGTCCGCTCAAGAGCCAATAGCACATTTCACGCATAACGAGCGGATAAACCGTCGGGATCGCTTTTGGAGCGTCAAGCAGACGTATCAAGCGGCGAGCGCAATCCGACAGCGGGCCTTGAAAATCAGTTACGACGACGACGCCGCGACGCGGATCTCCGCTCGCGCGTTGGAGGTCATCGATTCCCTCTGCAACGCTGCGAACGATGGCGAGGTCGAGGGCGATCGCGAGAACGAGACACGGCTTGTCAGGGCTGGCTTCCACGACACGACCGAACGACGGCGTCTCGACGCCGACCACCAGCGCTTGACCTGCGCGATAAACGTAACGCCGTTCCCCGATCGTCGCCCACTTCGCTCCCTGCACCACAATGCAAATCGCAGGGCGTGAGATCGCGTGCGACGGCGGCTTCGGATGGTCGGAGCGGAGAATCAGAACTCCGTCAATAGCCGTCGCGTACGGACTCTCGCCACGTTGGCGGTTGATGTAGCGCAGGACCGCCCCTGCTAAATGATCCGGCATGCCGATTCATTCGTCGATCCGAGCGGCACCCCGGCCGGCCGAGCAGGAATAGGCAAGAAGTGAGCCAGTTCCGGCATTCCAGCTTGTCGCCGCCTGCGCCAAGATTGCGGCATGGCAAACAACAAAATTGCGATCGTGACCGGCGGTAGCCGCGGAATCGGTCGCAGCGCGGTCCTGTCACTCGCTGAATGCGGCGTCGATTCCATATTCACGTACCGAATCAATCGCGAAGAAGCCGCGCACGTCGTCGATCTCGTTGCCGGTAAAGACGCGCGAGCAATCGCGCTGCAGCTCGATACGGGCAATATCAGTGCGTTCGACGACTTCGCCGCGACGGTGCGCGCAACGCTCACGGAGCTCGGTGCGGAACGCTTCGATTACCTCGTAAATAACGCGGGCCCGTCCTCCAACGTCGGCTTAGAAGCGGCAACGGAAGCCGATGTCGACGCGCAATATACCGTCCATTTCAAAGGCGTGCTCTTTCTCACGCAAAAGCTGCTGCCGTTGATGAACGATGGCGGCCGCATCGTCAACATTTCGTCCGCGTTAGCCCGCCTCGCATCGCGCAACCGCATCGCTTACGGTCCGATGAAAGCCGCCGTCGAATCGCTCACACGCTACATGGCACTTGAGCTCGGTCCGCGACGGATTACCGCCAACATCGTTGCGCCTGGAGCGACCGCGACCGACTTCAGCGGCGGCATCGTTCGTGACAATCCGGAGATGCATAAACTGATCGTTGATAGCACGGCGCTCGGCCGTGTCGGCTTACCCGAGGATATCGGTCAGGTCATCGCCGCGGTGTTGTCCGATGAGTTCGGCTGGGTCAACGCGCAGCGCGTCGAGGCTTCCGGCGGCGTCGTTATGTAGGCGTCGCGAGGAACGGCGCAACTTTGTGCACGCAAAAGACCCATCGCTGAGATGGGCCTTTTGTGGATTGGCTCCCGAAGTTGGACTCGAACCAACGACCCGCTGATTAACAGTCAGCTGCTCTACCAACTGAGCTATTCGGGATAGCGTCGAGATGGGCGACCGACGTGCATTCGGGAAACGGATTTCCAGCCCTGCACTTTCGGTCGGGCACGAAGGTCAGCCGAGCGCTTCGGACAACTCGCGCGAGCGAAACTCCGTGATATCGGGCTTGGCGCCCCAGATGCAAAACGCTTCAGCCGTGAACGGGAACTGGCGCGGTACGTACGAGGCTTCGTCTGCGACGATTTTGACGCCGGTCGAGTACTCGTAGACCATGCCGTCGAGGCCCTCGAAGTACAGGAACATCGCGCCCGACGATGCGTGGCGCCCCGGCCCGAAGACGACCCGGCAGCCGCGCTGTTCGCGCACGAAGTACCACGAGCGCATCACGTCGTCGATGCTCGCGACCTGATGGTTGATGTGCTGCACGCCGGCATACGTACTTGGAAAGAGCGCCAGCGTGTGGTGCACTTCGTTGATACGCAACAGCGGAGCATCGCCGATCCAGTCGCTGACGCGGGCGTTGAAGATGCGGGTCCAAAACGCTTCGTCGCGTTGCGCGTTCGTCGTACGCAGTCCGATGTGGCTGAATTCGGTGATGCCGGCATCGCGCGTCGCGAAATAACGCCGGGTCGCCGCGTGCGCGCGCCAAACGATCTCGATCGTGTTGCCGCTCGGATCGTCGAACGTGATGAAGTCGCGCACCCGGCGCAGCTCACAATCGACCGGCGAACCCTGCCGTACCGGATGTCCGAGGCGCTCGAGTTCGGCGCCGATCAGCTGCAAATCGGCGTCTTCCGAAACCTCGAACGCGGTCGCATGATCCGCCGGGTCGCCTTCGACGTAGCAGATCGTATGATCGCGGCCGTCGCTGCGAAAATAGGCCATTCCGCGCTCGCGGCCGACCGGCTGCAAGCCGAGAATCGTAGTCGCGAAGCTCGTTGCTTCATCGAGGTCCGGCGTGCCGACGCGGACGTAACGGATGCGGCGCAGATCGATCATAGGAGGGAAGCTCCTCTTACGCCGCGTGACTCGTATCGGCGAAGCGGTGCGAGATGTCGACGAAGTCTGTCCAGTGGCGGACGAACGCCTCGACGATCATCGGGTCGAAATGGGTACCGGCTGATTTTTTGATCACGGTGAACGCTTCCTCGAGCGTCCACGCGCGCTTGTACGGCCGTTTGGAGATCAGCGCGTCGAACACGTCGGAGACGGCGGCGATGCGCGCCGCAAGCGGAATCTGGGTGCCCTGCAAGCGGTCGGGATACCCGGCGCCGTCCCAGCGTTCATGATGCCGCAGCGCGATCAACGCGGCCAACTGCAACACCTTCGACGAACTGCCGACGAGGATGTCGTGGCCGGCGCGCGCGTGCCGTTTCATGATCTCCCACTCGTTGGGATCGAGCGGCCCTTCTTTGAGCAACACGTAATCGGGCGTCGCGACTTTGCCGATGTCGTGCATCGGCGTCGCGAGTAGTAACAACCGCTGATCATTGCGGTCGAGATCCAACGCACGTCCCAGAACTTCCGCGTACTTCCCCATCCGCACGATGTGCAGACCGGTTTCACTATCGCGAAACTCCGCGGCGCGCGTGAGCCGGTTGATCGTCTCCTGTTCGCGATCCGCGATTTCTTTGGTGGCGCGACGAACGTCTTCGGCGAGTGATTGGGCGTACGTCTCGAGCTTCTTCCGGCTCTCACGCAGCGCCAGCAGATTCCGAACCCGGGCGAGAAACTCGACCGGGTCGGCCGGTTTGTTGAGGAAATCGCTCGCACCGGCTTCGAGCGCGCGATGTCGAATCTCGCGGTCCTTCTCGCCGGTGAGCATTACAATCGGCGTCTGACCTTCGGGCCGCGCCTTGTTGTACTGGCGAACGAAGTCGAGCCCGTCCATCTCATCGGCGGGACCCATGCGGTAGTCGAGAATCACCAGATCGTGTTCGTGCTTCGTACACCACACGAGCGCAGCGCCCGCCGACGTGAACGGTTTCGTCTCGACGCTGCCGATGCGTGAAAGGATCGTCGAATAGATTTTCTGATTCGACTCGTTGACATCGATGATGGCAACCAACATCAGCGGCGTCCTTGAACGTCGGCGGACGAAGCCAACCTCGTTGGTGCGAAAAGGATTCGGTGAACCACGCTAGGTAAGCCTATCTTACCATGACCCACTAGCGTTTCCCCTCGCACGGCTCGCGCGCCAACGTGCGCTCCCCACATGCCGCTCTTCCGGGAAACGTTTCCATGGCAACCATCGCTCGACGCACGGAGAGCCCTTTCCGTTCGTCCGCATTCCGTCGATATTACGCGGGTCAGACGCTCAGCTACCTCGGCGACGGGCTCCGCACGCTCGCCATTCCGCTGCTCGTCTTCCATATCACGGAGTCGGCGCTTTCCCTCGGGGTGACGTTCGCGCTCGAACTCCTACCGTTCGCCGTCTTCAGTTTGATCGGTGGATCGCTCGCGGATCGGCTCGACCGGCGCCGGCTGATGCTCGTCGCCGACGGCGTCCGTTTCGCCATCATGACGCTCTTCACACTGGCCCTGTGGCGCGGCGTCTTGACGTTACCGGCGCTCTACGCGGGGGTCGTCCTCTTAGCGATTTGCGCGGCAATTTTCTTGGGCGCGCAAGCGTCGAGCATCCCGTATCTGCTTGGGAAAGACAACGCGAAAGGGGCGGTCGCGGCGCTCTCGGCGACGGAGCAGGGTGTGAATCTGATCGCACCGCCGCTTGGCGGCGCGATCTTCGGTCTGGTCGGCGCATTGCCGGCGCTCGCCGTGAACGCAGCGACCTATTTGTGCTCGCAAGTCTCGATTGCGTCGGTGGCGACGTTCGGTCCGGAAAAGCCGGGCGGGTTTCCGCCGCTCGCCGACATCGGCCGCGACATCGGCGCCGGCTTTGCGTTCGTGATGCGCGATCGCGTGATGCGAACGCTGACGTTCAACGCGACGCTGCTCAACACGGTCGCCATCTTCGGCTTCGTCGCAATGATCCCGTACCTCAAACGCGAGTTTGCCGCAACGGATCAAACCGTGGGCATCGCCTTCGGAACGTTCGCGCTGGGCTCGGTCATCGGCGCGCTCGTGGCGGGCCGCACGCATTGGCCGTTCGGGCGCAGCCTCACCGTCGCATACATCCTCGACGCGATCTTCTGGTTACCGACCATTTGGACGACCTCGCTATGGCTCGCCGTCGGCAGCGTGGCCGTATGCGCCGCGTTCGGCGCGTATGAGATCACGTGCATCGTCGCCTGGCGCATGCGGGTGATCCCGGAAGACATGATCGGGCGCGTCTTCGGCGTCATCCGGCTGCTGGTCCTGATCGGGATGTTCCCGGGCTCACTGGTCGGCGGCGTAATGACGGACGCCCTCGGCCCGCGCATGGTGATGGCTATTTCCGGCATCATCTACTTGCTGCTGGCGGGCAGCTTGTTACTTTCTCGCTCTGTCCGTGCGGAACGGCGCTGAAATGCGGTAAACTGTCGATCAATCGCTTCTCGAACGAGGTAACGCGTGATCGTTTCCGTTTCTCGTGAGCTCGGCGCCGGCGGCGGGACCCTCGGCGATGCCCTGGCCCGGCACTTGGGCGCACGGCTCCTGGACGAGCGCTGGTTCATCGCACAGCTGGCCGAGCGATATCAGTTCTCCAACGACTTTCTCAGCCGCACGCTCGAGCAGCCGCCCCGGTTCGAGAGCCTGATCGCGACGCTCGCGCGAGCGACGGCGATGATGCCGGGGGCCACGGTCCTGCGTTTACCGGACGAACGCGTCATCGACCTCGCGCGTGAACTCGTGATCGAACAAGCGCAGACCGGTCACGTGGTGGTCATCGGCCACGGTGGTGTGAGCATGCTCGGCTGGCGGCCGACGGGCATCCCCGTCCTGGCGATCCTCTTGCAAGCCCGGCGCGAGTGGCGCATCGGCCAGCTGGCGCGACGGTACGACATCGACCGCAAAGAAGCGGCGCGGCGCATCGCGCTCACGGACGAAGCTCGCGTGCGCTACCAGCAACACTACTTCAAAGCGGACATGTACGATTGTTCGCTCTACGACATCGTCTTCAATACCGAAGTGCTCGGTCTCGATACCACGGTCGACCTTGCGAAGCGCGCGGTGAACGACCTGTGCGCGAGTCTGAAGGCGATGCCCGCTTAGCGGTTTCGCACCGCCCGAACGGGGTAATCTACGCGGCGAACGTGCCGCCCGAATCAAACGCATCGCTCGTCGAGTCGGGCGGCCGCCGTCTCATCGTGGTCGTCGGCGTCATGCTCTCGGCGCTCTTGCAGACGCTGGACTCGACGATCACCAACGTCGCGTTACCGAACATTCAAGGCAGCCTGGGTGCGAGCCCCGACGAGGCAACTTGGGTGATCAACGGTTACACGATCGCGGTCGTGATCGTGATTCCGATGATCCCGTGGCTGCAAACGACGTTCGGGCGCAAACGCTACTTTCTGACCTGTATCGTCGGCTTCACGGTCGCGTCGTTCTTTTGCGGCATCGCCACGTCGATCGACGAGCTGATCGTTTTCCGAATCGTCCAAGGTATCTTCGGCGCCGGTTTGCTCGCGACGGGACAAACGATTCTGCGCGATACGTTCCCGCCCGAACAGTTGGGCGTCAGCCAAGGCATCTTCGCAATCGGTGCGATCATGGGGCCCGCGCTCGGGCCGCCGCTCGGCGGCGTGCTCGTCGACAACGCGACGTGGAACTGGGTCTTCGACATCAACGTCGTTCCGGGCATCGCGTCGTTCCTGATCCTAGCGGCGTTTCTCCGCGATCCGCCCAAGGCCCAGACGTCGCCGCTCGACGTCCCGGGTCTGCTGTTCCTCATCGTGGGGATCGGCTCGCTCCAATACGTGTTGAGTGAGGGCGAACGTTGGGATTGGTTTTCCGACACGAACAATATTCTCTTTGCCTCAGCGGCGTTCGTCGGGATCACGGCGCTGGTGTGGCGGGAACTCAGCACGAGCCGGCCACTCGTCGACCTGCGCATATTTCGCTACCGCGCCGTCTCCGGCGGATTTCTCCTTGCAATGGTGGTCGGTGCGGCAATCTTCGGGTCGACCTATACGCTGCCGCAACTCGTGCAGAACTCGCTCGCCTTTACCGCGACGCTCAGCGGACTCTTGATCTTCATGCGTGCGATTCCGATTGCGATCGCAACGCCGTTCATCTCGCGCTTGATCGGTCGCGTCGACGCGCGCTGGTTCATGGGCGTCGGCTTTATCGTTCTCGGTTCAGGAAATTTGCTGCAGGCGCGTTCGACGACATTCGGTTCCGATTTCGGAACGTTCGTCGTTCCGCTCATGATGACGGGCGTCGGCGCCGCGCTGCTCTTCATTCCGCTGACGACGGCCGTTCTCGGCGGCGTTGCGCAGCAAGAAGGGGCGCGCGCGAGCGCCTACGTGAATCTCGCGGTTCAACTCGGCGGCTCCATTGCGATCGCGGCGCTCTCGACACTGATCAACCGGCGCACCGCGTTTCATCTCTCGGTGCTGGCCGACGCCTACATTCCCGGCTCGACGAATTTGAGCGGAGCGCCGCAGGTCGCAAATGCTGCGCAGCAACTACTCACGCTCGTCAACGGACAAGCGACAATTCTCGCGTACGCGGACGCGACGTATGCGATCGCGGCGATGTGTTTCATCTCGATCGGCCTCGTGTTCATCATGCCGCGTCCGCGCAAGGGCGTCAGAGGCGGACCCGGCGAGTAGCGCGTCAGACCCGCGCGAGCGTTGCCGGAATCTGCGTGAAATCGACGTAGGCGGCGTGCGCCGTCGTTGCGCCGAGCGCCGTATCGGCCGGACGCAACAGTCGCGCCGTTTGCATGCCGGCCGTCCGCGCCGCATCGAGTTCCGCATCGACATCGGAGAGGAAGAGTATATCGGCCGGCGTGTACCCGGTTTCGCGCGCGATCGCGGTATACGAAGCGGCTTCGCGTTTCGAGCCGATCGTCGTGTCGAAATACGCCGAGAACAACGGCGTGAGATCACCGAACGCCGTATTCGCGAAGAGCACCTTCTGGGCGACGACCGAACCGGAGGAGTAGACGAATAGCGCGATCCCGGCATCGCGCCACGTGCGCAGCATCGCCGGCACATCGTCGTAGACGTGGCCGCGCAGCACCCCGCGTGCGTAGCCTTCTTCCCACATCAACCCTTGCAACGTTTTCAACGGCGTCGCCTTGCGATCGGCGGCGATCCACGCGTGCAGGTGCGTGAGGATTCGCTCGTCACCGGCGCCGGGTTCGCCGGCGAGCGCGGCCGTTTCGCGCAACGCGCCGGAAACCACCGGTTCGTTGCGGTGCGCCGCGACGTACGCGTCGAGGTGCTCGTCGGCATACGGAAAGAGCACGTCCTTCACGAACGCAATCGTGGAGGTCGTGCCCTCGATATCCGTGACGATGGCGCGAACGAGCATCACTGATACATGGGAAACTTCGTTGCGATGTCGCTGCCGCTGAAGTTCGGCACCCAGCCTTCTTGATTGTTGAACCAGCGAATTGCAGTGAACTCGGGATCGGCCCCCATGTCGAACCAGTGCGGCGTTCCGGCCGGTACGCTGATCAAATCGCCGCGCACGCAGATCGCCTGATAGACGTTGCCCTTCAGGTGCAAATAGAACGCCCCCGACCCCTCGACGAAAAATCGCACTTCGTCTTCGCTATGTGCGTGCTCGGAGAGAAATTTTGCACGGACCGGCGCGGTATTCGGCGTCCCGCGAGCGAGCCGCAACACATCGACCGTAGCGTAACCGCGGTCGCGTTGGATGCGCGCGACCGACGACGCGTACGCCGCCAGGACGGTCACCTGATCGGCATTCACCGGCAGGTCCGCCTCGGCGGTCCAACGCTCGAAACGGACGCCGACGTTCCCGAGGCGCCGCGCGATTTCGGCGCCGTCGGCCGTTGTAACGAGCAGCGCGTACGGCGCATTTTCGTCGTACACGTTGAGCGTGGATTGCAGAAGCGTCGAGGTCGTCATGTCCGTCTCCGTTCTTCGAGCATGCACGCCAGCAAGAATTCGAGCCCTTCGAGATGGCGCCGTGCGTCGCTCATCGTCGCGCCCCAGGCGTACAGGCCGTGTCCGGCGAGTAAATACCCCGGGATCGGCGTCGTAGCCATCCGCGCTTCGACACGTTCCGCCAGCGCCGCCGTGTCCTGATCGTTCGCGAAGATCGGGAGCTCGACGGCGGACGCGTGCGTCGTGACACCGAGCAGCGCCTTCTGCATCTCAAAGCCTGCGAAGCAGACGGATCCGCGCGCGGCATGGGCGCGCGAGAGCACGGTCGCGGCGACCGTATGCACGTGGACGATCGCTCCGACGTTCGCATCGGCACGATAGCGCGCGAGGTGCAAGGGCGTCTCGGCCGAGAGGCCGCCCGGAATGGGGCCGGTCAGCGGAACGACGGCGACGCCGTCGGCGCCGACATTGCCCTTGTCGATGCCCGACCGCGTGATGAGGGCATGACCGGCGTCGAGCCGCACCGAGAAGTTGCCCGCGGTCGCAGGAAGCCAGCCGCGCGACGCCGCGAAGCGCCCAAAGCCCGCCAGCGCATCGACCGCCGACGCGTCCGGAGCCCCGAATGCGGTGTGCTGCACGGTCCCATGCAATGAAGTCACGGCGCCAGGACCTACGGGCTCGTCGCGACGGTTGCAGGCGCGTGCAGCGCTCCGTTCGCGCAGCGGCGAAATCGACGTCATGTCTCCCGTCGTCGTCTTCGATCTCTTCGGCACGCTGCTCGATATTGCGACGATTCGCGACGACGTCGCGCACCTCACGCCGGACGCCGACGCGTTCGTCGCCACCTGGCGCGAAAAACAGATCGGGTACGCCTTCGCCGGTACGATCATGGGCCGATACGAAGATTTCGACGGCGTTACGCGCGCCGGGTTGCGCTATGCCCTCGCGAAGCACGGCGTCGTCGTGGACGACGATCGCGAGCGTGAACTCGCGACCGCGTGGGAACGCGTGCGTGCGTATCCCGATGCGGTACCGCTGCTGGACGCGTTGCGCGAACGTGGGACGGTGTGCGCCGTGCTCACCAACGGGACGCCCACGACCGCTCGTGCCGCAATCGCGGCTGCCGGAGTTACCGGTCATCTCGACGCCGTCCTCAGCGTCGATCAGATCGGCATCTACAAGCCCGACCGCCGCGTGTACGAGCTTGTCACCGAACGCTTCGCGGTCGCGCCGGAAGCCGTCGTCTTCGTCTCCTCGAACGGCTGGGACGCAACCGGTGCGGCGGCGTTCGGATTTCGCGTCGCATGGTGCAACCGTTTCGGCGCGCCCGCGGAAACGGTCGGCCCGGCTCCGGAGTGGACCATCGCAACGCTTGCAGACGTGGCGCAGATCGCGGCCCGTGTGGCGATGGTCTGAGGCGATGCCGGCCATCCCCGACGACGGGACGATTCGCATTTTTCGCGAGAAGCGCCGTGCAAGCGCGGTCACCGTCGTGCACGGCCTCGCGCCGGACGAGATCGACGCCGTCGGCAAAGAACTCCGGCGCCGTTACGGCACCGGCGGCACGACAAAGAACGGTGCGGTGGAATTGCAGGGCGATCACCGCGACGCGATCGTCGCCTATCTTACCGCCCAGGGACGGCGCGTCAAAAAAGCCGGCGGGTAGGTAAACGTTACCGGTAAAGATCGCGGCGCGTCGCCGGTATCGAGGAGCGGCCTGCGACGTTTCTTGCTAGCAGCGATTGATAGAGTCCCATTTGTCCGCGCCAAAAGTTGCGGGCGCTGCCGGCGAGGTAGATACGCCAGATGCGAAAGGTTCGCTCGTTGGTCGCCGCGACGACGTGCTCGCGCCTCGCTTCGAGGTTCGCGTACCACGCTCGCAGCGTCCGCGCGTAGTGTTCGCGCAGATTCTCCACGTCGCGAATCTCGAAGCCGGCGCGCTCGGCGCCGCGCAGCACCGCGTCGATACCGATCAGATCACCGTCGGGAAACACGTAGCGGGCCATGAAACCGCCGACGCGATAGCCTTTGCCATCGCGGCTCTGCTGCGCGATCCCATGGTTGAGAAACAGCCCCCCCTCGCGCACGGCGTCGTAGGCGGCTCGGAAGTACGTCTCGAGGCGCTCGCGCCCGACGTGCTCGACCATCCCGACGCTCACGACCTTGTCGAACGTTTCGCCGCGCAGGTCGCGATAGTCGCGCAACTCAACGCGGACGCGGTCGCCGACGCCGGCGTCGGCGATGCGCCGCTGCGCTTCTTCGTACTGCGAACGGCTCAGCGTGATACCAAACGCGTGCGCGCCGAACTGTTGCGCGGCGCGAATAACGAGGGCGCCCCAGCCGCATCCGATGTCGAGCAGCCGTTCACCCGGCCGAAGCCGCACCTTGCGTAAGGTATAATCGATCTTCGCAACTTGCGCGTCGTCGAGGGTCACGACGCCGTCATCCCAATAGCCGCACGAATACGTCATTCGCGCATCGAGAAAGCTCTGATAAAACGCCAGCGGCTGATCGTAGTGAAAACCGATCGCGGCCGCGTCGCGTTCGCGCGTGTGCCGCTTGCCGCGCAGGTGTGCCCCGGCGGCATCGGGCGGCGGTGGTTTGGGCAAGCGCAGCAATAACGTCAGAACGCGCGGCAGCGTCAAGCGCGATAACCGGTTCATCGCCGCTTCGATCTCGTCGATCGCCGCTTCGATGTCGCCTTCGATGTCGATCCACTTCTCGGCAAACGCGCGACCCGGGCTCAAATCGAGCGGCGGCGTGAAGGCGGCCCGGAGCGCATATGGCTCATTGATGCGTAGCGTAAAGCGGGCCGGATGCTGGGAGCGCACCGTCGTGCCGTCCCAAAGCACGATGGTGAAGTCACGTCCGAACGACGCTCCGAACATGATTCGCAAGATCGTCAGCGAGCGATCGACAAAAGTCGCAAGGAGAGAACTTGTCGCGGTCATGCCTCTACATTACGTGCTCGCTGCGTCCACGCTGGATTTGTGCACATCTTTTACCGATTTTAACCTTGGAAGCTCATCTAAAGCAACGGCTCGTACGTTTGCTGACGAAATATCGCTTACAAAGGAACTCGACGCGTGATATCCCTTACTCGCATCCAATTGCTCGCCTTCGGCTCCGCAGCCGGCGTCTTCGGCGTGCCGCTTCTCACCGCGCTCGCGGCCGCAGCTCAAACCGCGGATCCCGCCGATATCGCGAGCCTCAATAGCGCCATCGAACTGGAGCGCGCCGGCATCAAGGCGTACGCCGACGCGGGAGCGACCGGGCTGCTTTCAAAGCCGGTTCTCAGCCTGGCCGCGCGCTTCGTCGCCGACCACACCGCGCACCGGGATGCCCTGGCCGGAGCCGTCCGCAGCGCCGGATTTACGGTATCCGAAAAAATAGCGCCGATCGCGTACCCGCCGCTCGCGACCGAACGTGATGTGATCGCATTCGCTAATGTGGTCGAGATGAAGGCTGCCTCGACCTACCTCTCCGTAATCCCCGACTTGCACCATCGCGAGTTGGCCGGCGTTGCGGCAGCGATTCTGGGCGTCGAGACCACGCACGTCGCCCTGCTTGCTGCGGCGCTCGACACGCGCGTCTACGCGTCAGGTTTCGTCGTGTGATTCGTCCCCGCCTCACGTTCCTCGCCCGATTCACGTTGGTGACGCTGGCTGCAGCGATCGTCGCTTCGTCGGTTCTGGCGTATACGCTCGAGGCACTTCACCAGCGAGCCGTCGAGCGCGACGAGATCGTCGACGCCGTGAGCCAACTCGATTCACGAATCGATATCCCGCTCGAACGGTTCGCTGCGCGGGGCGTCCTCGACGATGGAACGATGCAGGCGTTCGCGACCGCGCAACGCGATGCGTCGCTGCACCAGTACGTCAACGATTTGCGCGTCTACGGTATCGACGGCAGGTCGATCTATCCGCGCGGTACGCCGCCGGACCGGGCGGTACCGGAGGCCGCGCTCGGCGACGGTTTCACCATGCATGATATGGCGGACGTTCGCATCGTGTATCAACCGTTCGTCACCGCAAACGGGAAACGGTTTGTCGTCGCCATCGATTTTCTCCCCGATCAACTCGCAGCGCAATTCGCCGCCGAACGCTGGCAAGTCGTTCTCGCGACGATCGGCGTCATCGGACTCATCGCCTGCCCGTTGATCGCGCTGGCCGCCGGGGCGTCGCGCGAACTGGAACGCCGCCGTCGCGAGTCCCAAGCAACGTTTGTTCAAACCCTCACGACGCTCGCTGAAACGATCGATCTGCGCGATCCGTACACCGCCGGCCACTCAAAGCGCGTTGCCGTCTACAGCAAGTTGCTCGCGGAAGATCTGGGCCTCACGATTGCCGACGTCGAACGGATCGAAAGCGGCGCGCTGATGCACGACATCGGCAAAGTCGGCGTGCCGGACGCGGTACTGTTCAAGCCGTCCGCGTTGGACGCCGAAGAACGCATGCTCATCCGCGGTCACCCGGTGATCGGCGCCGGCATCCTACGCGGCGTTCCGACGATGAGCGAGGTCGTGCCGTGCATCCTGCATCATCACGAACGCGTGGACGGGACGGGCTATCCCGACGGTCTCGCCGGCGACGACATCCCGCTCGGCGCGCGCATCATCGCCGTGGCCGATGCGTTCGACGCGATGACGACCGATCGGCCGTACCGCCGCGGTCTGACCGTCGACGCCGCCGTCACGGAGTTGCTCGATAAAGAAGGCACGCAGTTCGATCGACGCTGCGTGTTGGCGTTCGCCGAACTCGTGATCCGCGGCGAAATCGTTCCTCCGCCGCGCGCCGCCGGCGACATCGCGTTCGGTCAGCGCGTGGTGGCGGAGCGCCTGCGCGTCATTTGACGACGGCGGTCGTCGTCGAGATATCCGTGCCGCCGGCCCACACGTGGACGGTGTGGCGTCCCGCGCTGAGACCGTCGATGCGATAGCGCTCGTTCGCCGTTTGCGTTTGGGCGTACGGGCCGTCGACGACAAGCACGGTCGCATGCATCGAGCCGTGAACGTGACAGCGGATGTCGACGAGACCCGGGGCGGCGAACCGGATGCTCTTCCCGGGCCCGTTGTCGTAGAGCCCGAGATCGAAGACGTTCCCCGGCGAATCACTGTAGACGCTGTGGTAAAACGTATCGTCGTTCGGAAATTTGACGCCGGCGCCGGCCGGAACGATCAGAAAGCTCGGCACGAAGGCCTTCATCGTTTGCCGGATCGAGAGGTCGGCGGGCGGATCGGGCGGGGTATCGGTTACCCAGACGACCGACGGCGTTTTTGCAATGCCGCTGTACGTCGCGGCAAAGACGGGCGTCGCGATGACAAACGCCATCGAGACGCCCGTGAAAAGCGCCCGCAGCACCGCTACGCGCGAGCCAATTCGCGATTTCCGGTGATGCCTGCCGCGGCGCGCAACGCGTCCGCTTTGTCCGTCTTCTCCCACGGCAGATCCAGGTCGGGACGGCCGAAATGGCCGTAGGCGGCGGTCTGCTTGTAGATCGGGCGGCGCAGGTCGAGGTGGTGGATGATCGCCGCGGGCCGCAGATCGAAATGCGACTGGACAAGTTGGGCGATGGTCTCTTCCGGAATCACGTTCGTACCGAACGTTTCGACCAGCACGCTTACCGGGTGCGCGACGCCGATCGCGTAGGCGACTTGCACTTCGCATCGTTCGGCAAGTCCCGACGCGACGACGTTCTTCGCGACGTAGCGCGCGGCGTACGCGGCCGACCGGTCGACCTTGGTCGGATCCTTGCCGGAGAACGCACCGCCGCCGTGCCGGGCCATGCCGCCGTAGGTGTCGGCGATGATCTTGCGGCCGGTCAAACCAGCGTCACCCTTGGGTCCGCCGATGACGAACCGGCCGGTCGGATTCACGAAGACGCGCATGTCGGCATCGCGCAAATGCTTCGGGATCACCTCATCGATGATCGCCTCGGTCACTTCACGGCGGATCCGATCGAGCGGAACGTCGTCGTCGTGCTGCGTCGAGATGACGACCGCGTCGACCCGCACCGGCGTGTGGCCGTCGTACTCGACGGTTACCTGCGACTTGCCGTCCGGGCGGAGATATTTGATCGCGCCGGACTTGCGCGCGGAGGCGAGCAGCCGGGTGAGATCGTGCGCGAGCACGATCGGAAGCGGCATGAGCTGATCCGTTTCGCGGCAGGCAAAACCGAACATCATGCCTTGGTCGCCCGCGCCGGTCAACTCGAAGGGATCCTTATCGCCGGACGCCTGGACTTCGAACGATTCGTCGACACCCATGGCGATGTCGGGCGATTGTTCGTCGACCGAGATCGATACGCCGCACGTCTCCGCATCGAAGCCGACGTGCGAGTGAACATAGCCGATGTCGGCGATCGTCGCGCGAACCAATTTCGGAATGTCGACGTACGTTTTGGTCGTGATCTCGCCGGCCACGTGCACTTGGCCCGTGATGACGAACGACTCACAAGCAACTCGCCCGAGCGGATCTTCCGCGAGAATCGCGTCGAGGACCGCGTCCGAAATCTGGTCTGCGACCTTATCCGGATGACCTTCCGTCACGGATTCCGACGTAAATAGCCGTCGATACGCCATCAGTTGCGTCCCTCCGGGCCGTAACGCGGGACGAGCGCGACACGTCGCGCCTCCGCAGTCGGCGAACTCGTGCCGTTCAAACTGCCGAAGGTCATCATTAGGTGCCCTCCGACCAGGACGCCATGTACTTCACTTGTTCGGCGGTCGGGGTGTCGATCGTGATGTGCATCGCGGCGAGCTTGAGTTGCGCGACTTCTTCGTCGATCTCGGTTGGGACCGAGTAGACTTTCTTCTCGAGTGTCTTGTAGTTTTGGGCGAGGTACGCCGCGGCCATTGCCTGGTTCGCAAACGACATATCCATCACGGCAGCCGGGTGGCCTTCGCCGGCGGCGAGGTTGATCAAGCGACCATCGCCCAGAATGCGTACCGTATTGCCGGACGGCAAAAGATACGATTCGACGAACGTTCGCGGCGAAAACTTCGACGTTGCCGTTTTCTCGAGCGATTCGAGATCGAGTTCATCGTTGAAGTGGCCGGAATTGCAGACGATCGCGCCGTCCTTCATCGCGTCGAAGTGCTCCTGACGGATGACGTGATAATTCCCGGTAACCGTGACGAACACGTCGCCGAGTTTGGCGGCATCGTTCATCGGCATGACCATGAAACCGTCCATCGCCGCTTCGAGCGCCTTACGCGGATCGATCTCGGTAACGACCACGTGCGCGCCCATCCCCTTGGCTCGAGACGCAACGCCGCGGCCGCACCAGCCGTAGCCGACGACGACGACGGTGCTTCCGGCGAGCAACACGTTCGTTGCACGGATGATGCCGTCAAGCGTTGACTGACCCGTGCCGTAGCGGTTGTCGAACATGTGTTTGGTAAGCGCATCGTTCACCGCGACGACCGGGTACGGCAAGACGCCGTCCTTCTCCATCGCGTGCAAGCGAATGACGCCCGTCGTCGTCTCTTCGCAGCCGCCGATCATATCGCGCAGCAGCTCGTTGTGTTTGGTGAAAATCGTCGTCACGAGGTCGCACCCGTCGTCCATCGACATCTGCGGTTTCGACGCGATGACGGCCTCGATGTGTGAGTAGTACGTCGCGTTGTCTTCGCCTTTGATCGCGAACGTTGGGATATCGTAGTGGTACGCCAGTGCTGCCGCGACGTCGTCCTGCGTCGAGAGCGGATTCGATGCACAGAGCACGATCTCGGCACCGCCGGCCTGAAGCGCAAGCATCAGGTTTGCGGTTTCGGTCGTCACGTGCAGGCATGCGCCGATCCGAACCCCGGCGAGGGGACGTGTCTTGGCGAAGCGGTCGCGAATTTGGGCGAGCACCGGCATGAACGTCGCCGCCCATTCGATACGCGACTTCCCTTGGTCGGCGAGGGAGGGGTCTTTGACATGCCCCCGCTGCTGTTCGATTACGGTCAAAATAGTTGCCTCAAAGCGAGCCGCCGGCACACGCGTCCGCGCAGGCCGATGGCCGGGTGAATCACATTGGTCACCGCTGATCTTTGAAACAATCTATAAACGGCGCTTGGATCGTTCGATCCCAATACGGCGGCTTCCGTTTCGACGGCGACGAACGCCGCCGAAATGGAGTTCGAAGCCTACCTCGACGCGCTCGCGTCCGCGCAGCCGACGCCCGGCGGCGGAAGCGCAGCGACGCTCGTCGGCGCGCTCGGCGCCGCGCTATGTGCGATGGTCGCCCGGATCACCGCCGCCGCCCCGAAACACGCGGCGGTGCATGCAGCAGCCGCTGCGCTCGCAGACGATGCGGACGACGTCCGGGCGGCATTTCTGGCGTTACGTCCGGACGACGAGGCCGCGTTTCGCGCCGTGATCGTAGCGCAGGGCTTGCCGCGCACGACCGTCGAGGAGCGGACGCGCCGCGAGGCGTCCATCCAGTCGGCGCTCGTTCAAGCAGCATCCGTGCCGCTCGAGGTGGCCGCGCTCGCCGCCGAGACGTTCGCGCTGATCCGGCGAGCTGCTGCCCTGCGCAACGCTCACCTCGCAAGCGACGTCACGTGCGCACTCCATTTTACCCGTGCGACCCTCGAAGCAGCGGGCGAAAACGTGCGCGTCAACCATCATTACCTCCGCGACGCGGCGACCGTCGCCGAACAAGCGGAACTGCTCGCGACGGCGCAGGCGCGCGCGCTCGCGCACGAACGCGCAGCCGCCGAGATGCTCGCGGCGGGGTAGAACGGCGAGAATGGCGTTGCTCGATCGTCGCAAACCCATGGACGCGATCCTCGCGGAGGCCGCCGGTGAGCATCACGGGCTCGTGCGAACGATGGGCACGCTTGGGCTCACCGCCCTCGGTGTCGGCGCAATCGTCGGCACTGGCATCTTCGTTCTGACCGGCGTTGCGGCCGCGAAATACGCCGGGCCGAGTATCATCATTTCGTTCGTGATTGCCGGCGCCGTCAGCGCGCTCGCCGCGCTCTGCTATGCCGAATTGGCCTCGGCCGTACCGATCGCAGGCAGCGCGTACACCTACGCCTACGCGACGCTCGGCGAATTCATCGCATGGATCATCGGCTGGGATCTCATTCTCGAATACGCGCTCGGCGCGGCCGCCGTGAGCATCGGCTGGTCGGCGTACTTCAGCGATTTCCTCGCCACGTCGCTTCACCTCACCATACCGAAAGCGCTTCACGCTTCGCCGTTTGCCGGCGGCATCGCGGACCTGCCGGCAGCGCTGATCGTTCTTGCGATCTCCGCGTTGCTCATTCGCGGCACGAACGAAAGCAACCGGATCAACCAAATCGTCGTCGCGATCAAACTGCTGATCGTCGCGTTCTTCATCATCATCGGGGCGCGTCACGTGAACCCGTCGAACTGGCATCCGTTCTTTCCGTTCGGCGCAGGCGGCGTCTTCACGGGTGCGAGCATCATCTTCTTCGCGTATATCGGCTTCGACACGGTTTCGACGTCGGCCGAAGAAGTGCGGAATCCCAAACGCGATCTGCCCCGCGGCATCATCGGCAGTCTCGCGATCTGTACGGTGCTCTATATCGCGGTTGCCGCTGTCCTGACCGGCATCGTTCCGTTCGCGCAGCTCAACGTCGCCTCGCCCGTTTCGTTTGCGCTGATCCACGTCGGACTGAACTGGGCGGCGTCGATCATCTCCGTCGGAGCGATCGCCGGATTGACGACCGTTCTCCTCGCGTTGCTCTATGCACAGAGCCGCATCTTTTTCGCGATGTCGCGAGACGGCTTACTTCCACCGATCTTCTCGCACGTCCACCCGACGTTTCGCACGCCGTTCATTTCACAGGCGCTCATCGGCGTCGTCGTGGCTGTGCTGGCCGCGCTGACGCCGATCGATCTGGTGGCCGAACTGGTAAACATCGGCACCCTCGCCGCGTTCATCCTCGTTTCGCTCGGCGTCGTCTTGTTACGGCGCCGGGAACCACGCCTGCCACGCGGCTTCCGCGTCCCCGCCCTGCCATGGATTCCGCTGCTCTCGATCGCCGGCTGCCTCGTGCTGATCGCGAAGCTGCCGCCGCTGACCATCGTTCGCTTTATCATCTGGCTCGCGATCGGGCTCATCGTGTACGCCGCGTACGGACGCCGCCGCAGCAGCGTCGCGCCGCACGACGACGGTGCGGAGCATACGCGAAGGGGGCCGGCGTGAAGCACCGGCAAATTCCCCGGGTCCCATGATCGACGAAACGGCGCGGCGTGCCGCCGGCGAGGGTTTCCGGCCGGTCGACGTGGTGTTTCGTCCGACGGCGATCGCGCTGCTCGGGGCGTCGGATGCCGGCACCGGCGGCTGGTCGACGACGACCTACCACAATCTTCGCGAGCGGGCCGGCGCGGTGCACGTTTATCCGCTCAATCCAAATCGGGCAACGGTCTGGGGTGAGCGCTGCTTTGCGTCGTTCGCACAGATTCCCGAGCCCGTCGATCTGGCGCTCACGATCGTTCCCGCACCGGTCGTCGGCGAGATTCTGCGCGAGGGCGCGGCGCACGGCCCGAAAGCGGCGACCGTGTACGCGGCCGGGTTACGTCGGGTTAGCCAAACAGAGCGGTGGTCTGTTCCAATACTGGCTCAACAGGCCGCTGCGCGCGGATTGGGCTTCAGCTGTGCCGCGTCCGTCGGCAACGAAGTCGATCTCGACGTCGCCGACTACATCAATTTCTTCGTCGAAGACGAACACACGACGTTGATCTGTTGCTTCGCCGAAGGCATTCGCCGGCCGGCGGCCTTCGTCGCGGCGGCCGAAGCGACGCAGCGCTGTACGCGCTCTCGATCGCAACAGCGTACCGAATCACGGCGTCGCGTTTGAACTCTTCGCTAAAGGACCGGTGTTGTTTCCCCATGTCACCTCGTGGCCGACTATTTCGTCGGCGCTATGCGGGTGTCCGGGAAACCGATACCGGCTCATAGTCACGTTGATCCAAACTTCCAGATTTATTAGCCCTTCCAGATGAGGTCTGATGCGGCGAGTGGGCGCGAGAGCAACTTGTATTTGACCGCAGCATCGAGGAGCGGCTGCAGCATCCCAGGGTCGAGCGTCGTCGCCATCGGTTGGCGCAATTTGTCGACCTTCATGCTCGTCCAGTCTGACAGCAATTCGACCGCGCGTCCCTGATTGGCGAGCGACCATTGCGTGCCTTCGACGACACTCTTGGCAAACGCACGTGTCGCGACTCTGTTCTCATTCGCCCACGTCGACGACGCGACCCATACCGTCGCGAGAAACCGGGGTGCGATCGCGATGTACGGATCGGAGAGGATGCGTAAGCCCGAGGCACGTCCGAGACTCAAGAAGGGCTCAAATATTACGCTCGCCGCGATGCGTCCTTGCGCAAGCGCCTGCGGCACGGCGGCCGGCGGAATTTCAAGGAACTGCACGCTCTTGGCATCGCCGCCGTTTGCATCGAGCCACGCCATCGCCGCCAACTGATCGGTCGAGCCGAGTGAGTTGACCGAGATGACTTTTCCCGTTAGGTCTTTCGCGGCGCGAAGCTTCGAGTCGCCGGCAACCGCTATCCCCGAGAGCGGATGGTCGGCTTCGCTGAACGCGCCCGGCGCGATCGCAATGAACGGCAAGCCTTTGATTACCGACGATGCGAACGACATGCAGTTGGACGCACCGGCCTGAAGCGATCCCCCGACGATCGCAGACGCGACCGCATTGCCGCCCGGCAGTTTTTCCAAAACGACGTTGAGCCCGTTCTTTTTGAATATTCCCGCTTCTTGTGCGTAGTACGCTTGCGCGGTGATCTCGTTCGTGTTTAGGCCGATGTTCAGCGTCGGGACGTCTGCACGCGCAAACGACGGTGCGGCGATAAACGCACCGCCGAGCAGGAGAGAGGTTTTTCGGGAGAGTTGCATGGTACTACCACTTTCTGCGACTCAAATGAGTGCGGCGATGAAATCCGCTATCGTGCTGCTGTTGGATTCGAGCATCATCATGTGCCCGTTCCCGGTGATCCCGTGCTCGCGTAGCGCGTAGCGCGTTGCGTTGGCACCGGCGGCTTTTAGCCAATCGGCAACGCTCTGTTCGAACGCCGGCGGATGATCGGGGTCGTCGGTGCCATGTACGAGCACGATCCGCTTTCCGTGAATCGCGGCCTCATTGTCGATCCGCGGGGCCGAACCTTGAAAATTCATCCGCTGCAAAATCAGCGGAAACGGCACAGGGATTAAGGAATTAATGTACCGGTCCACATATGCGCGCGGGAACTGCGTGCCTGGACCGATCAGTTTGAAGTCGGCCGCCTCGCGGTCCATCGACATCGGCTGGCCACGGCGAATCTTTTGCACCGTCGATCCGACGAAGCGTTGCAGGTGGAGTTCTTCCGCATCATCGCGTAAGACGAGCGGGAGCGGCTGCATGTTGCCGGGCGGCGCGCACGCGATACCGACGAGAAGCGCGATGCGGTCCGGCATTAATTCGAGTAGCTTCCAACCGTAGTGGCCGGACATCGAGTGGGTCATCAGGATGATCGGGTCAGATTCCGTGCGGATCACATCGGCGAGGCCGCGGCACACGACGTCGGCCGAGAGCGCATCGTTTTCGAGAAAGCCGCTGCGCCCGACACTCGGCCAATCTGGAACGATCACGCGATGTCCGTCGCGCACGAAGTCGTATGCCCAGCCGGGCCGGTTGTCGATCGTCGAGAGGTAGCACGCGCCGGTGTGCCCGCCGCCGTGGACAAGCACCATCGTCGCTTTCGTCGCGCCGCCGCGTGGCTCGAGAATGTCGTAGTAGGTCGCCGGATTGTCGGTCAGCCCGGAACTGGATCGCACCTCTTCGCGGACGGTCATTGATAGACGCGTTCCTTGAGCCAGCGGACCATTCGTGCGAGGATGACGTCGTTATTTTTCTCGAGCATCAGCGTGTGTCCGTTGCCGAAAATGCCGGCTTCCGGCAGCACGTCTACAGTGATATCGCCGCCGCGCGCACGAAAGCGTTTGGCGAAGGCACGCGTCGCCTCGACGCGATCCGGCGCGCGATCCCCAATGACGACGACGATCGGTACGCGGGCGAGCGCCTCGAGCCCGCTGTCTGGAATCGCATCGAACGCCGTGACTGACGATTCGACCGCCAAGAGGCCCTTGACGAGTTCGGGACGGCGGATCGCAGTCAAATAACCGAGCAGCCCTGACGACGACCACGTTTGAAGAGTCGCCGGCCCGATCTTGTCTAACAGCGCAACGAACGCGTCGACAGACTTTCCATCTTCATCCAGATCGCGATAGCTAGAAACAGTCTGCGGATAGTACTCGGCCGCTTGCTCAATCGGAAACTGCGTATCGGGAAACGCTTCACCGTAAGACGGTCCCCAACGAAACGTCACCCAGCACGATTCGAACGCGTAGCGATTGAGGTGCGGTAACTCCGAGGCCGGCGACTGCCCGAGACGCACCGCGTTGATCGCAGAAATGTCGGTTCCAGAGCGGCCGGTGTTGACGCGGTCGACGCCATACACCGCAAAGCCGGCGCGCAACAAAAGCGTCTGCCAACCTTCGCGACCGTCCGGGGTCGTGTCGTAGACCCGCGCCGTGTGTCCACCGCCTGGGTTGAGCACGACCGGATACCGATAGAGCTGATCGGCGGGATATTGATAACTTGCGTACACGTGGTCGATGTAGACGTGGCCTGCCGGCCAGCGCCCGTCGTTCGGGTCGTCCCCGTCGTTCGTCGCGGAGTAGACCATATGGCCGCCCGCCTCGAGACTTCCCTGACGCGTAATGCGAAGAGGTTCGCTGCTCACCTGGCGACAGGTTTGATCATGAGGCCGAGGCTTCCTCGTCGCCGGGACGGCTGCTGACCCAATTAAACTGCTCCATTCCGGCCAAGCTCGCGAGCACGATCGAGCGGCCGACGGCAACCGCAAGCGTCTCATTGCGGGTTTCATAGGCCCGCAAAAGACTCTCGTGATCGTGCACCGACGCGGGGAGATGTTTAGGCAGCGAAAGGCCAGCGTACCGCGTTACCAGCGTGTGTAGACCGAGCGCGTCGAGCAACTGGCGCAGCCGCTGGCTTCCAGCGACCCGAGCCTCCTCGTCGCGAAATTCAAGATTGGTCCAAAAGTAGCCGTCGAGATCGCTTGCGGCGGCCAAAGCCACCAGCCGTTCGTTGATCAATCGCAGTCCGACAATCTGCGCGTCGCTCGCGTGGCGCACGCAGCGCTCCGCCACTAAACCGTATAAATTAGCACGAATTTCATAGATTTCGCGTAACTCTTCGAGTGTAAGGCGACGCACGCTTGGGGCACGGCCGGCGGATGCCGTTGTGATCAAGCCCTCGCGCTCGAGTACGAGCAGCGCTTGCCGCACCGGTGCGCGGCTCGTTTCGTAACGTTGCGAAAGGTCAACAGAGCTTATTCGTGTTCCCGGTCGCAGCGAACCGACGATGATTTCCGCGCCGACATCGCGAGCGATCCGGAAGACGAGCGAGCCGGGGTTGAGCGAGCGCGCGAGCACCCGTTCGAGCGTTCCGCCGTTACCGGCGAATGCCGTGGGCGTGATGACACGATGTGACGATTGGTGTGCCGGCTCCGGTTCCACGGGTCTTGGATTCGCCACACGGCTCCCGAAGACTAGTCGGAAATATGAACCTGTCGCCAAGTGCAGTAGTTGGGGGTTGGCCGTGCTAATCCGCCCGAAACCACTTGAGGCTGAGCGATTCACGCTAAGGGTATTCGCGCCGAACATCACGCGGAACAACATAACGGGATGCCGGGGCCGTGGAAAGCGTGGAACGGTAAATCAGTTCCTTTTCACATGGCTCCTCTAGACCGGCCGAAATCCGGCACCGTGATGCTCGACGGCCGACGACGCCAATTGCACCGATGTTCGGTTTGCACTCAACGACTACGAATCGGCCGAATTCAGCCGGGCTCCGACGCGCGCTGCTTGAGATGCGCGTTTGCTCCCACGGGCCACGATCGCTTTGCTCTTACCACGGTCACCTTCAAGCGTACGTTTTCTCTTCGCTCACCGTGCTCGCCGAGCGGGTTCTTCACGACAGCGTTTCGGCTGCCGTCTAGTGCCGCGCATGCGAATCGCCCAAGACCGTATTTCAAGACTGCACCGTCGGCTACGCAAGCTCACACGAACAACAGGGGGTCGAACATGCGTTCGAATGTGCTTGATCCAACCAGCCGATCAAGGGTTGCCCTAATTCTTGACGCCCAAGTGCATAAGCTATCCACCGACCGCACTTGCGGCCGATTATTGCATGTTTTCCGAAATTTCACGCGTCTGTGAACTCACAAAGAACGACGAGTTGGAAGTCGTCGAGGACACGAAAATGCCGCCGACGGCGGTTCAGGATCTATTCCATCGGTCGCGATTGATCTTATCGCTGCTTCTAAAGTGATGGTACTCGATGCCGGATTCTTCGGCGGCGGCAAGAGCACGAGTTTCCTCCCACGTGCCTTCCAGGATTCCGGTCAAACACGTGCGGGCGCGCGGCCGAAGCGCCTTAAACGACTGGAGGACAGCGTTCGGACCAACAAGTTCAAGGAGGGTATCTGCGCCGTCGGAAGCGATGGCGCGGACGCGTTTAGCGATCGCGCCGTCATCGATAACGACAAAAGCGGCTCCGTTCGCTTCGAGCGCGGGCTGCTTGTGGACCTGGCGCGTCGTGGCAATAGCGCGGATCCGTTACCACGGCGATCGTGGCTATCTCGGACGGCGCACAAGATCAGTCCTCGACGATGCAACTTGTCTCGCAATCGACCGTGACCATGCGCACCCAAGTGTCGCAGCTGAACGACGCGGCCCGCGCGGTGCGTGAGGAAGCTGGCGAACTCCGTTCGCTCATCGAGAGTTTAAGCTGCAAAATGAGACGCCGCCGATCGATGATGCGGCTTCCGACTCGGGGGATGAGGGGCCGCACGGCTCGTTCGCACAACGTCGCGCGTTTACAAGAACTCATCCTCACGTGACCGCTCCGGAGTTGATGAGGTACGATGATAGTTTTCGTTTCGCCGCGCGCCTAACGCCGCTGCTGCCATCGTTCGGTTTCTTACTCTTCAGCAAGTGCCTGAATCAGTCGATTGACGCTACCAACGCCGGCGTTCGTGAACATCCACGCGCTGGTTAGCGAATCCAGACGCCGTTGTGCGCCTTCATCGTCTTGCGGCAGAACTTCGTGCAGTCGTCGCTGATCGTGTAGAGCGTCGTCATTGGTCTGAACCCTTCTCCACCCGACGCCGAACGTGGAGCGGAACGCAGTGAGCGCCGGAAGTACCCCTTGCATTCCGTCGCGCCGCGGCTAGGATCCCGAAGATTAACAGCGATCGACGCGGGGGGAGAAGTGCCTCACGCTCGAGACATCGATCGCGACAACCGCAATCGAAAGCCGCAAGCGATTACGGCGGCCGTTCCTGAGCGCGATTCTTCGCGACAATCTCGCGGATGCGGCGTTGGATGTATGCCATCGGGCTCTCAACGCCATTGGTTTCCCCCCGCGCCACCCTTCCATCCTCCGTTACGTTGCTCTCAGGTTGCGCGCTGCGCGCGCGGACCGCGTAGTCGGAGACGATTGCTGCGTCAATCGCTCCTCCGTGCGCAGTGGAAGGCTGTGAAGTTACACCATCATTCTTTTTTTATCACGGTCACTCGACGCAGGCACAACCGCCCGGCGATCGACGAGTCCCGAGCTGCCACCAAAATCTGATAGGCTGGGCGGACCCTGCACAACCGGTGCAGACGATACATCCATGGGCCGAACGAGCGCAACCACAACGCTTTCGAGGAGGCGGTAGGCCTCGCGGGCGCTGACGGCAAGGACCCGCGCGATCTGTCGGACCGAGATGCCGGTGGCACGCATTTCTTGGGCTTCTGAGCGCCGTCGCTGGGCCGGTGCGACGGGTATTCCGCACGCGTCATCCGCGAGCGCCCACGCGCCGCTTCGCGGGCCGCCTGGTGCCTACGTTCGCGCTCCGTTGGGCTGCGCTCCGCGCTTCACGCAAGAGCGGCGGTCCAAAAGTGCTGCGCGCGACAAAACATGCGTTACGACAAGTTCGCACGATGGACGTCGTCCAGGCGTACGATTACCTCGCCGAAAAAGGCCGAGCAATCCGCGTCGGCGACGCGGAAGACTCCTACAACACGGGACTTCGCCAGTTCTTTGAAGAGAAGAGCTACAAGCCCGCGTTCGAGCCGTTCAAGCTCGGACGCATGCTCAAACCGTAGGCAGTCCTATTCGACCGCTGCCGGATCGTCGCTGGCATCCTCGATGTCCGTGATCTGATCGCCGCCGTGAACCACTTCAACGACCGGTTCGCCGCCGTCGCCGATGGGATCGGAAACAACGGCATAGTGAACGTGCCCGTGTCCTTGGTCGCCGTGCGCATGCAGCGTTCCGGCGAGGATGCGGCCGTCGGCCAGCGTCACGCGGACCGCCGTACCGACAAAGGGTTGAATCTCGTTGTCGTGCATTCGCCTGGACTCCTTACCTTAGATGAGGGACGTGCTACTCGTTGCCCCGATGCGTTCGAGGAACGGTTTGATGTCGACCTCGTCGACGTCCATGCCGACCCCGCGCGCATTGACGCGCGGATCGTGGAAGTCGGACCCGGCGGTCATCACGAGATCGTGCGTTTTCGCGAGCGCGCGGAAATGCGCGCGCTGTGATGCATCGTGTGTCGGATAGAAGACTTCCAAACCGGCGAGACCCGCTTCTACGAGTTCGCCGATCACGTCGAGGTTCTTGAGCCGGCCGGGATGCGCGAGTACCGGTACGCCGCCGCTCGCGCGAATCACGTCGACCGCACGGGCCGGCGTGATGTAGTTCGACGGAGCGTAGCCGGCCTTGCCGCGGACCAACACGTCGCGAAACGCCGTTTCCACGTCGCGCACATATCCGGCGCGCACGAGTGCTTTCGCGATGTGCGGTCGCCCGACGGCATCGCTGCGCCCGGATTCCGCCGCGACCATCGCCGCGTCGATCGCATACCCGGCGGCGTTCACGCCGGCGATCATCCGCCGCATCCGCTCACGCCGGAAAACACGATTTTCCGCGATCACACGGCCCAGCAACGAGTCGTCCGCCAGCGGAACGCGGTAGCCGAGAATGTGAACTTCGTTGTCGTTCCACGTCGTGTTGATCTCGATACCCGGGACCACGGTCGCGAAGTCGACCTGTAAGCCGTCATACGCTCGCGTCGTGTCGTGATCGGTGATCGAAAAGACGCGCACGCCGCGCCCGCGCATCAACCCGACGAGATCTGCGGGCGCCAACGACCCGTCCGACTCCAACGTGTGAGAGTGAAAGTCGACGATCACGCGAGGCCGCGAAGTTGGATGCGTTTGACGTCGAGGGCGCGGCCGGACGTCGTGTCGACGGTCGTGAGCACCGCGCAGAATTGGCGCGTCCCGGTGCGCTCGACGGCGAACCGCTCGCCGAACGCGCTCGTGAAGCGCTGCAGAACGCCCGACGTCTCCATTCCGATCACGCCGTCCGACGGACCGGTCATGCCGACGTCGGTGATGTACGCGGTACCGCCGGCGAAGATCTGTTCGTCGGCCGTTTGGACATGCGTGTGCGAACCGAACACGAACGAGACGTCGCCATCGAGGAAACGGCCCAGCGCCATCTTCTCCGACGTCGCTTCCGCGTGCACGTCGACGACGATGACCGGCGTCTGCTCCCGCAGGCCGTCGACGAGCTCGCGCGCGACGCGAAACGGATCGTCGACGGTCGGCATGAAAACGCGGCCCATGACGTTGAGGACGCCGATGCGAACGCCGCCGACGTCGATCACGCCGCTGCCGCGCCCGGGCGCGCCGGGCGGATAATTCGCCGGCCGGATGATCCGATCGGTTTCGTCGAGCTCGCCGCGGAACTCGCGCTTGTCCCAGATATGATTTCCGGAGGTCAGAAAGTCCACGCCGGCAGCGAACATCTCCTCCGCCGTCTGATGCGTCAGTCCGAAGCCGCCGGCGGCGTTCTCGCCGTTCGCGATGACCGCGTCGACATGGTGTTGTTCGCGGACGAGGGGGAGATGTTTGGCGAGCGTCTCGCGACCCGGAGAACCGACGACATCGGCGATGGCAAGGATCGTAACGGTCGGCTTTAGGATCGTGTCCTGACTTTCACGCGTTTGCCGGGATGCACGAAGTAGACGAGAACGCGTTTCTCTTCGCGAACGCCGACCAGCCGTTGACGTTGGGCGGGATCGCGCAGTGCGTCGAGGGCGAGTTCGACTGACTCGTCGTCGGTCGTCGCCTCATCCTCGGCAGCATCGTCGACTTGCGCATTTTTAACCAGCGCTTCGCCGAACCGTTCGCCGAAGATCGCCGCCTGCAACGCCAACTCCTCGGGTGCGAACGTCGCGAGATCGCGGGTGAGGTGTACGAACGTTACGGCCGTATCCCGTTCGCAGACGATTTCGATGTGCTCGAGTGGTTCGCCGGCGAGGTCGTGATAGGCGCGTACGTGTTCGCCGACGTGTTCGGCGAACGCGCGGCCGCTCGCGGCATCGAGCCGCATCGCCACGGCGTACGTCAACGTCAGCGTTGCGTCGGCCGGGTTCGAGCGGATGCTGTGCAGTTCCGGAAAACGGACCAACAGCGCGACGACACGGTTGACCGTGTCGGCGGACTCGAAGACGTTGCGGGGGCGGTACACGGGAACTCACTCTCTGCGGTGCGGGGCGTCGACGCGGTCGGGGGCCCAATCTTCGCATGGGCGCTCTGCGGGGACCTCCGGTTTCGGCAAATCGAACCGGCTTGCTTGAGTCCCCCTCCGATCACGCGAAACATCCCGTTCCGAAAGGGGTACCGTAGCGCAACCCGTTCTATATTTTCGAGAATGCATTCTTGATTACGCGATACCCCGGCCTCATCGTCCTCAGCCCGCCGGCGCCCGCGGCCGCGCGCCGAGCGGAGCGCGTGACCATCCGCCGCTTCACGGCCTCGACGGCGCTGCGGCGCGTTCAGCGGCACGCGGGCGTCGACGCGCGGAACGCCGGCCTCGCGCTCGCGCGCGCCGGCATTCCGATCGACCTCATGCGACGCCCCGCCTTCACCTGCTCGCGCGAAGTACGGCGGCGCATCGACCTCGCGGTCGCGCTCGCGCGCGGCGCGACCGTTCTCATCGTCGATGATTGGATGCGCGGTCTCGAAGAACGCACGACCCGCGCGCTCGCCGATACGCTCCGTCAGCTCGCGGCCATCGACACCGCCGTCTTCATCGTCGGCAGCGGCTTGGACCGGTTCTTCCCGCGGCCGCCGGCGGGACTCGGCCCGCGGATCGCGCGTAAACTGCTGGGCTCCGCGACGACGAACTCCGCCATTCTCAGCTGGTAACGGCCACCGCACGAGAGGTCAGGTAGAGAGCAGGCTCCGCGTACGGCGCCCGGCGGCGAAGAGAACGAAGAATGCGATGGTCGCGACGAGCACGATCGTCGCGCCGCTGGCCGCCGCCGCATAATAGGAAATGATCAAACCGGCGACGGCACTGCCGACCCCGATACCGACCGACGTCACGAGCATGGGAACGAAGCGTCGCGTTACTTGGGCAGCGGCGGCCGCGGGCGTTACGAGGAGCGCGGCGACCAGAATGATGCCGATCGATTCGAGCGACACGACGATCGTGAGCGCGAGCAAGACGAGCAAGACGTAGTCGAGCGCGACGACGCGAATGCCCGCGGCGCGCGCGACAACGGGATCGAACGATGCGAAGACCAACGGCCGAAAGAACAGTGCGACTGCGAGCAGCACGCATGCGGCGACGATCAGGTCGATCGCGAGATCGACCGGCGAGACGCCGAGAATATTTCCGAACAGAAAATCTTGCAGGTCGACGGTCGACGAATGCGCCTGGCTTATAAGGAACACGCCGAGCGCGAAGACGCCGGTGAAAAGCACGCCGATCGCCGTGTCGAGCGAGATACCGCCGCGGCGGTTGATGTATCCGATGCCGAGCGCCGTGAGCACCGCGACGACCGCGGCGCCGACTTCGAAATTGATGCCCCGCAGATACGCGATCACGATTCCGGCGAACGACGCGTGCGCCACGCCGTCCCCGATGAACGAGAGCTTTCGTAAGATGACGAACGTGCCGAGGGTCGAGCAAAGTCCGCCGACCACGACCGCCGCGACGAGCGCGCGCTGCATGAAATCGTAGTGAAACGGCACCGTCAGAAGCGACATCAGCGCAAACCCGCGACGATCGTCCGCGTGTCCGTGGCGAGCATCGAGGGGTAATCGCGCGTCGCCGGGCTCGTTCCGACGGAGTCGTCGTAGAGGATCGCGACGTTCGCGATCCCGGCACTCCGCGCGACGGCGTCGAGCAGCTTCGGACTGTATTCGGGTTCGGCGAAGAGCGTGTGCAGGCGTGCGGCGCGCGCGAGATCGACGAGTCGCGCGAGATGCGCCGCGCTCGGTTCGGTACCGGGATTCTCTTCCACAACGCCGAGCGTTTGCAGACCGTAGCGACGGTTGTAATACAGCCACGCGTTGTGATAGACGAGCATCGCGCGGCGGTTCGGCGGGAGGACGCGAAGCGAACGCGCGATGCCAGCGTCGAGCGCAGCCAACCGCGCGTCGAGCAGCGCGGCATTGGTCCGGTAGGTTTTCGCGCCGTTTGGATCGGCCGCGACGAACGCGTCGCGCATGCGCGCAACGTACGCGCGTGCGTACACCGGATTGAGCCACAGATGCGGGTTTCCGTCGACCACCGGCAGTCCGTCCGCGCAGGTGACGACCCGAACGTCCGTTCCACGAACGTTTTTCAGCGTCGGCTCGAGCCAGCTCTCGAGACCGGCGCCGTTCTCGATGATAACCCGCGCATCGTGCAGGCGGGCGACGTCCGAGGGGGTGGGCTGATACGTCTCGGGCGACGTACCGACGGGCAGCAACGATGCGACGTCGACGCGACCGCCGCCGACGCCGGCGGCGAGCGACGCGAGCAGCGTCGTCGTCGCAATGACGCGGATATGCCCGGACGGCGTTGCGGCCGAGCCGCCGCATCCGGCAATCGACAGCGCAAACGACAATGCCGCGAACCACCGGAAACGCCCGGCACCCATCTGCAACATGCCGTGACGTTTCTTTATTGCGACTACGTTCTCATTTTCTCGCGACCAGGTATGGAGGTACGCTTAAAAACGTCGACGCGCGGGTGCGCACCCCGGGCAATGACCGTAGATCGTTACGTCGTGCCCGGTCGCGCGGAAGCCGCGCGGTAACGCGCCGCGAACCTGACTCGAGCAGCCGTCCAACTCGTACACGCGTTCGCACTCGGTGCACAAAAAGTGGTGATGATGGCTCTTGCCGGCGCGCTCGTAGAGCGTCGTGCGCCCGGGCACTTCGACCGCTTCGAGGAAACCCTCATCGAGAAGCGCGCGGATCGAGCGGTAGACCGTGGCGATACCGAGCGACTTGATATCCGCCTGCGCTTCGGCGAGAATCTCGTCGGTCGAAAGAGGGCGGGCAACGCGTTCAAAGACGTCTCGAATGGCCCGTT